>NZ_JBEXME010000006.1:0-423598 GCF_040610355.1 Nocardia sp. NPDC004168
CGCGTTCTCCTTAATTCGTGCCAATTGCTTGTGTTCTGTACCCAGACGGCGAGTCAATGCACGCCTGCCATGAATTTGCTGATCCATGGTGCGATGGCGGCGACGATCAGCCCCGCACACACCATGACCGTCCCGGTGATACCGAAATAGGCGAACTCGTGACCTGGGTCATAGAACCGAGCCAAACTACCCGACACCGACGTGCCGAGACCAACCGAGAAAAAAATACAATGCCATTGTCTGAGCCCGGAAAGCCTCCGGGGCGAGTCGAGTGCACGGCCAGCGCGATGTGCCCGGCCATGACCATGACGCCGCCGTAGAAGAGGGTGAGTTCCGTCCCGGGCAAACGGTCGGCGATCCAGCCGCCCAGGACGGTGGGCAGAGAGACCAGGAGGATGGTGACCATCCCGTAGAACGAGAAGCGCTCCCAGAGTTCGACGCCGAACAAGTTGGCCAGCCCGATCGGGTGGCCGAACACGGTTCGTGTCCCCACTGGTTCCCGCGATGTTTTCGCTTCGACCATGCTCCGAAGATCGCATCTCGAAGCGCGCCGGGGAGGATTCGTTTGTTCTGTTCAGGCGGGCCGCGGAACCTGGACGCGGCCGGTGGTTTGCCCCCGCACCTATCGGGCACCCCGCAATCGACAGGCAAACCGGCCCGCACCCAGAAAGCGTTGAGCTGATGGTCCACGTGGAAATCACCGTGCCGACTACACCGGAGCAGGTTTTCTCCGTCCTGGCCGACGGATGGCTGTTCGCCGCCTGGGTCGTCGGCGCCACGCACATTCGCGACGTCGACGACGAATGGCCCGGCGTCGGCGCGTCGCTGCACTACAGCGCGGGCGTATGGCCGTTCACCGTGAGCGACACCACGGAGGTCGTGTCGGTGGATCCGCCGCACATGCTCGAACTAGAGGCCAAGCTCTCGCCGTTCGGCGCCGCGTGGATCCGGCTGGAACTCGTCGAGACCGCGACCGACGAGACCCAGATCCGGATGTACGAGCACGCCGAACGCGGGTTGGGCCGGCTCATGCCCAACGCGCTGCAAGAACTCCTGCTGGTGCCGCGGAACATGGAATCGCTCTCCCGGCTCGCCGATATCGCCATCGGCAAGGCGCGCCGTGCGGGTCACGCCGGAATCGGAGTCCGCGCCGGAACCGAGACGCACGCCGAGGTGAAGCTGAACGGACACGTCCCGCAGACCTGACCGCGGCCACGCGACCGAGCCGGATCAGGCGATCGACAGTGCGATGCCGTCGAGGATGTCGTGCTCACTGACGATCAGCTCGGAAATACCCGCGCGCCGGGACAACTCCTCCGCCAGTACTTCGGTGATGACCGCGCCGCCGCCGATCACGTCGACCCGGCCGGGGTGCATCGGCCCCAGCGCTGCGCGCTCATCGTGGTCCATGGCGATCAGCCGGTCGCAGACCTGATGCACCTGCTCCGAGGTCAAACGAGTGAGATGCACCCGCTCCGAGTCGTATTCGGGGAGATCGAGCGCGACCGCGGCGAGCGTGGTCATCGTGCCAGCCACGCCGACCCATGTGTGCGCCCCTTCCACCGGGACGTGCGTGAACGCTTCGGTCAACCGCTCGGTGGCGAAGGCGCGGGCGGCGGCGATCTCCTCGGCGGTCGGCGGGTTGCCCGCCAGACACCGTTCGGTGATCCGGACGCAGCCGATGTCGGCGGAGAACGCGGCGCGCACCCCCGCGCTGTCCCCGAACACCAGCTCGGTGGAACCGCCGCCCAGGTCGACGACGACGAACGGACCCGCCGCGCTGGACAATTCGCCGATGGCGCCGGCGAACGACAGGCGCGCCTCCTCGTCGCCGGTGATCACCTCGGCTTCCGCGCCCGCGACCACCGCGCCGAGTTCGGCACGCGCCATGGCGAAGAAATCCTCCCGGTTGGCGGCGTCCCGGGTGGCGGACGTCGCCACCATCCGCACCCGGCCGACGCCCGCCTCGCGCATCAGCGCGACGTAGTCGGCCAGGGCGGCGCGGGTGCGTTCGATCGCCTCCGGCGCCAGCGAGCCGGTCGCGTCGACGCCTTGGCCGAGGCGGACGATGCGCATCTCGCGGTGCACGTCGGCCAACCGCCCGTCGTCGAGCACGTCGGCGATCAGCAGTCGGATGGAGTTCGTGCCGCAATCCACGGCGGCTACCCGGTCACTCATCACTGTGCTCCAGTCTCTCGCGCGCTACTCGGCCGGGACGCGGGCCAGTCGGCCGGAATCGCGGTGCCGCGCAGGCCGTGTTCGGCGGCCAGCGCCACCGACTCGTCGCCGAGCGGATTCACGCCCGGCCCCTTGGCCAATGCGTGGGCGATCAGCACGTGCAGGCACTTGACCCGCTCGGGCATCCCGCCGCCGGTGAAATCCGTGCCGAGCGATTCGATTTCGTCGCGTTCGGCCAGATAGCTCTCGTGCGCGGCGCGGTAGGCGGCGGCCAGCTCCTCGTCCGCGGCGAGCCGCTCGGTCATCTCCCGCATCACGCCGGCCGATTCCTGCCTGCTCGCCTCCGCGGTGAGCCGGGGATCGGTGAGGTAGTAGAGGGTCGGGAAGGGGGTGCCGTCCGGCAACCGGGGCGCGGTCTTCACAACGGCCGGGATCCCGTCCGGGGTGCGGTAGGCGATGGCGAGCACGCCGCGCGGCGCACGGCCCAGCTGCTCGGCGATGATCGCGAGATCCTGGTCGGTGGGTGCGGTCACCTATGTCCTTCCGGTGCTCGAGGTGGTGGCGCGGCGGCCTAGGGCGTCGGCTGCGGCTCGGAGATGCTGCGCCACAAATCGGTGTACCAAGGCTGGGGGTCCCTGGCTCTGGTGGGCGCGGGCGGCGGCGCGGGCGCCTCGATGCCGGGCACCTGCACGATATACGGCGTCTCGCCTGGCATCACCAGACGCAGGCGGTCCCGCGCCTCGCTGCGGATGTAGGCCGGATCCTGTTGCTGCGCACGACGATCCCGCAGCCGGGCCAGATCCGTCTCGAGTTCCTCGCGCTGCTGCGCCAGCTGCGCCGCCTCCGCGCGCTGGGTGAAATACGTGCGCATCGGCACGGCGAGGGTGAGCGCGAGCCCGCACACCACCATCGCGAGGATCACCGCCTTGCCGGTGGAGAGGCCGAGGAACGTGTGGTCGTGCCTGTCGCCGGCCGAACCCGTCTTGCGCGGTTTCGGCTTCTCCGCGGGCTCCGATCGCCTGCGACCGCGCTTGGCGGCGGAGTCGGCCGGGCGCGATCCGGCGGCACGCGACGTGCGGCGGTCCCCGCGTCCGGCCGGACTGGTCCCACGCGCACGTCGCTCCGTCATCTCACGCCTCGGTCTCTACTTCGCGGTACTCCCGGGGTTCGTGCCCCAGCTCAGCCTTCGAACGCGAAGCGGGGGAACGCGACGTCACCCGCGTAGCGCGCCGAATCACCGAGCGCATCCTCGATGCGCAGCAGCTGGTTGTACTTGGCGACCCGCTCGCTGCGCGCCGGGGCGCCGGTCTTGATCTGGCCGCTGCCCACCGCGACGGCGAGGTCGGCGATGGTGGTGTCCTCGGTCTCGCCGGAACGGTGCGACATCATCGTCTTGTAGCCGTTGCGATGCGCCAGCTCCACCGCGTCCAGGGTCTCGGTGAGGGTGCCGATCTGGTTCACCTTGACCAGCAGCGCGTTGGCGGCGCCCTTGGCGATGCCCTCCTCCAGGCGCTCCGGGTTGGTGACGAACAGGTCGTCGCCGACGAGCTGGATCTTCTCGCCGATCTGGTCGGTCAGGGTCACCCAGCCGTTCCAGTCGTCCTCCGACAGCGGGTCCTCGATGGACACCAGCGGGTAGGCCGCGATCAACTCGGCGTAGAACTGCGCCATCTCCTCGGCCGAACGCACCACACCTTCGAACTTGTAGCCGCTGCCGGAGGTGAAGAACTCGGTGGCGGCCACGTCCAGCGCCAGCGCCACGTCGCTGCCCAGCTTCAGGCCGGTCTTGGCGATGGCCTCGCTGATCAGGTCGAGCGCCGCCTTGGTGCCCGCCACGTCGGGCGCGAAACCGCCTTCGTCACCGAGGCCGGTGGACAGGCCCTTGGCCTTCAGCACCGACTTCAGCGCGTGGTAGACCTCCGCGCCCCAGCGCAGCGACTCCTTGAAGGTGGGCGCGCCGATCGGGGCGACCATGAATTCCTGCACGTCGACGCCCGTGTCGGCGTGCGCGCCGCCGTTGAGGATGTTCATCATCGGGACGGGCAGCACGTGCGCGTTCGGGCCGCCGAGGTAGCGGAACAGTTCGAGGCCGGAGGACTCGGCGGCGGCGCGGGCCACCGCCAGCGAGACACCGAGCAGGGCGTTGGCGCCGAGCCGGGACTTGTCCTGGGTGCCGTCGAGGTCGAGCAGCACCTGGTCGACGGTGCGCTGCTCCACGGCGTCCAGGCCGATGACGGCGGGCGCGATCTCGTCGAGCACGCCCTCGACCGCCTTGCGCACGCCCTTGCCGCCGTAGCGCTCGCCGCCGTCGCGCAGTTCGACGGCCTCGTGCTCGCCGGTGGACGCGCCGGAGGGCACGGCCGCCCGGGTCAGGGTGCCGTCGTCGAGAGCGATCTCGACCTCGACGGTGGGGTTACCGCGCGAATCGAGGATCTCGCGAGCTCCGACCTGTTCGATGATGGCCACGAAAAAGACACTCCTTCGGCTGCTGACACGGTATGTCTCACGGGATGGGCCGTGCGCTGCGAGCCTATCGTCCCGGCGGCGAGGCGGGTAACCGGCACTCCGGCGACCGGGAGATCACACCCGGCGGCCGATGCTGTAGCTCGCGGCCCGGTCGCGCACGGTCAACAGGTAGCTGTGCGACTGGTTGTAGGTGAGCAAGGCCCGCTGCCAGCCGTGCTCGGAGGTGAGGTCGCCGCCGCTGGCGCACAGATACCTGGCTGCGGTGAGCGCGGCGTCATCGATGTTCTGCGGATCCGCGACGCCGTCTCCGTTGGCGTCGACGCCCCAGCGCTTCCAGGTCTCCGGGATGAACTGCAGCGGGCCGACGGCGCGATCGTGCTCCGGATCGCCGTCGAGCACGCCGCCGTCGGTGTCCCGCACCAACGCGACGCCCGGCGAGCCGTCCAGCGGGACTCCGATGATCGGCGGGCGGACCGAGCCGTCCGCGCCGAGCTGCGCCCCGCGATGGGTGCCGTGCTTGCTCTCCACGCTCGCGATGCCCGCGAGCGTCGTCCACGCGATGCCGCAGTCGGGACGGGCCCTGGTCATCACGGCCGCCGCGTAGCCGTACGCCTCCAGCGCGATCGGCGGTATGCCGAGCCCATCGGCCTGCTCATCGGCCCAGCCGCGCAACTGGACGGCCGTGCGACCGGAAGCGTCCAGGTCGATCACGGGCAGCGGGGTGCCCGGCCCGGGCGGGATGCCCTCTGAGATCGGGGTGCGGTCGGTCCCGCAACCGGCGAGCCCGAGGAGCACCACGATGGCGGCCGAGACGCCGGTCTTTCGCAACACCCTTCCATCATCCAGATGACGGCGCGGGCCCGCGGCAAGCCGGTGACGGAGCGCACTGCGTGTCGAAAGCGCGTATGACCCGCACGGTCGCCGTGTCAGACCAGCAGTTCGCTGGTCGCGCTGTGCGTCGGCGCGGTGAGCACCGTTCCGGTGTCCCCGGATTCGACGACGCATCCCTGGTCGAGGACGATCAGCCGCGGACAGTATCCGGCGACCAAGGCCATGTCGTGTGTGATGACCAGCAAGGCGGTGTCACGTTCGGACCGGATCCGATCCAGCAGCGCCATGATCGCCGCCGCGGTGGTGTGGTCCAGTGCCGAAGTGATCTCGTCGCACAGGAGCACGGCGGGTTCGGCGGCGAGGGCGCGGGCCAGCGCGACTCGTTGCCGCTGGCCGCCGGACAGTTCGTGCGGATAGCGGGCGGCCAGGTCGGCGGAAAGCTCGACGGCGGCAAGAATTTCCTCGATCCGCCACGCGAGATCCCGGCGTGCGACCCGCCCGATCCGCCGCAAAGGGCGGCCGAGCGTTTGCGCCACGGTGCGGCGCGGGTTGAGCGCGGACCGGGGGTTTTGAGTAACCAATTGAATGCCGCCCGCGCCATGGTGAATTCGCCGGTTCGCCCCAACGGCGATCGGGTCGCCACGCAGTTCGAGCGATCCGGTCGCCGAATGGTGCAGCCCCGCGAGCACGCGAGCCAAGGTCGTCTTGCCCGCGCCCGACGCACCCACCACCGCGAGCGCCGAGCCCGCCTCCAGCGCGAGGTCGATGTCGGCGAGCACCCGGTGTCCGTCGATCGAGGCGCTGATGTTCTCGGCGCGCAGCACGACGTCGGGCGGTCGGTTGTCCGTCGAGACGGCCGAAGGCTTGTGACAGTTGCGCGCTCGCTCTCCGGCCGAGGCGACGTCCGGCGGAGGGAGAGCACTTCGCCGTTCGGCACACACCTGTGTACCGCCCGACGGAGACGGAGGCGGGGACGCCGGACGGACCGCGCCGAGTTCGACGATGTCGTCGGCGATCGAGTGCACGAGAGCGGTGTCGTGCCCGGACAGCAAGATCGCCGCCGAACGCTCGCGAGCGAGTGCCGCCAGCTGCCCGGCGATATCGGTGCGCAGTGCGCCGTGCAGCCCGGCCAGCGGCTCGTCCAGCACCAGCACGCCGGTCCGGCGGATCAGCGCCCTGGCGAGGGCGACGCGACGCTGCTGACCGCCGGACAATTCACCGGGGCGGCGGCGAAGGTAGTCCGGCGACAGACCGACCAGCGCGAGCGTGTCGATCAGGGTGGACTCGGGCGCGCGCGGCGCGACCTCGCGTAACAGGGCGCGCACGCGCAGCAGCGGGTTCAGCGCCGACCCGGGATCCTGCCCGACGTAAGCGATATGCTGACGTCGGAAGCGTTGCAGCGCAATGCGATCGAGCGCCAGCACATCGTGTCCGGCAACCGATGCCGAGCCCGTCGTGCGCGCCGCCGCGGACGGGAGTTGCCCGAGCAGTGCGCGCATCACCGTGGTCTTGCCCGACCCGGACGGGCCGGTGAGCGCCGTGACCGTGCCCGCCGGTATCCGGAAAGTCGCGGGTCCGGCCAATTCTCGCCCGTCCGGACCCAGCACGGTCAGGCCGTCGACCGCGACGAGATCGGCCCGCACCTGCCCGGCGTCATCCGCCTCGGCCGTCCGACGCGCGCTCGTCGTGACGTTCACGTTCATTCCCGCTCCCCTCGCCCGAACGCCGACACCGCCAGGTTCACGCTCACCGCGACGATCGCGATCGCGAGGCTCGGAGCGAGCACGGCCCAGGGGTTGAGCAGCATGCCGGAGGCGTTCTCGCGCACCATGACCGCCCAGTTGCTCGCACCGAGCGTCGTGGGCAACTGGAGGAAGGACGCCGTGCTCACCAGATAGACCGCCGCCACGAAACGCAGCCCGAACTGAGTCGTCGCCACCGCGCGCAGGTTCGGGATCACTTCGCGGAATACCAGGTGACCGAGCGACTCACCGGCGGCTCGCGCGCTCTCGACATATCCGGACGCCGCGACCCCAGCGGCGGCGGCCGTGAAGATCCGCGCGCAATAGGGAACGCCGAACAGCAGCGCCAGGACGATCAGTCCCAGGGTTCCCGCGTCGGGCCACGAGGTCAGCACGAGCAGAATCCCCAGCACCGCGGGTAGCAGGATGAACAAGTCGGTGCCGAGTTCGATCCACTGGCCGATCCGCGGGCGCAGCGCCGCGACCGCGCCGAGGACACACGACAGTCCGGTCACCGACACCGCGATCACCGCGGCCACCAGCAGCAATCCCCAACCGCCATAGAGCAACTGGCTGAGCACGTCGCGGCCGAGCCGGTCGGTGCCCAACGGCGCGCAGGCAGCGGGATCGCCGAACGGGATGCCGATCGCTTCCTCCGCCGGGTGCGGCGCCAGCGTCGGTCCCAGCGCCGCCGCCAGCGTGACCAGCAGAGCGGGCGCGACGGCCAGCCACCCGAGCCGCCACCGCGCCGGGCGCGCGATCTTCGCGGGAGCCGTCATCGCCGCCCCCGCAACGACCAGGCGCGGATGCCGTCGGCGGCGGCGATCACGACCATGATGAGCACCCCGGACAACGCGACCACCGCGGCCACCACCGAAGTGTCCCGATCGGCCACCGAACCGGCCAGGACCGCCCCTAGACCGGGATAGTTGAACACGGTCTCCACCACCAGAGCACCGCCGAGCAGCATCCCGACCGTGGTGGCGAAGCTGGCGACTATCGTCGGCAACGCGAACGGCAGCACGTGCCGCGCCAGCACCGCACGGCCCGAAAGCCCGTCCAGCACAGCGCTTTCCACGTGCGGAGCCAGCGCGGCGTCGGACAAGGCGGCGCGCACCACCCTGGTGTTCCATCCGATCTGGGGCAACGCGAGCGCGAGCACCGGCAACACCAGCATCTCCGGTCCGGCCGGCATCCCCGACCGGCCGGCGATGGTCACGGCGGGCAGCCAGCCCAGCGCCAGCGCGAACACCAGGATCAGCACCGTGGCGATCACGAATTCGGGAACGGCCACCGCGGTGGTCGTCGTCGGCTGCAAGACGCGCGCGGCCACGCTGCCCGGACGCGTCGCCCACCACGCGCCGAGCGCGAGCGACGCGAGCACGGTCACCGCGAGGGCGATACCGCCGAGCAGCAGCGTCGGCGGGAACTTGTCGACGAGCAGGTCGTCGACCGGCCGTCCGCGCGCGGTACGTCCGAAATCGCCGGTCACGACGCCCGCGATCCAGTTCCAGAACCGCACCGCCAGTGGACGGTCCAGTCCGAGTTCGTGTTCTTTGGCGGCGATCTGCTCGGGCGTGGCCTCCCGGCCGAGGACGGCGCGGGCGGCGTCGCCCGGCAGCAGGTCCACGGCGACGAAGACGCAGGCCAGCAGCGTCACCAGCAGGATGACGCGCCGGAGGAGCAGTCGCGCGAACAGCATCACCCGGCCAGCCAGGCCTTCTCCAGCTGGACCCTGGCGAACCCGCCGAGCATGGGCAGGTCGCGCACCCGGGAGGCGGCGATGTCGATGCCGTCGGCCATGCCCCAGACCAGGTAGCCGCCGCGCTCGTACTGGATGCGCTGCAACTCCTGATTCGCCTGCCGGTACTCCGCGTCGGTGCGCGCGGCGAGCGCTTTCGCGGTCGCGGCGTCGAATTCGGCGTCCGTGAAACCGGTTTCGTTGCGGTTCGATCCGCTCGAAAGCAATTTGCTCGCGAAGAAGAGGGTGGAGTCGTTGGTGCCCCAGGAGATCGTGTACAGCGGCGCCTTCAACCAGGTCTGGTCGTAGAAGGCGTTCGGCTCCTGGGTGACCACGTCCAGCCGGACGCCGATCTCGGCGAGCTGGGTGGCGATCACCTTCGCCGATTCCACCTCACCGGGCGCCTCGGCCTTGGTGACGAAGGGGTAGCTGCGCCCGGTGTCGAATTTCGCCTCGCGCAACAGCGCTTTCGCGCGATCGAGGTCGCGGGTGCGCTGGGCGAGGGAGGTGTCGTAGAACGGATCGGCCGTGCCGAGAATGTCGTTGGCCACCGTTCCGTATCCGGAATGCACCTGGTTGACCAAGGCTTTGCGGTCGACGCCGAGCCGTAGGGCGGTGCGCACCCGTGCGTCGGCGAACGGGCCGTCGGAGCTGCGCATGGCGACACCGACCACCGTATCGTTCGGTCGGCGCACGACGGCCAGATCGCCGCGTCCCTCGGCGGTGCGGCCCGCGATGGCGCCGACGTTGGAGGCCAGGTCGATCTGCCCGCCGAGCACCGCGTTGCCCAGCGCGGTCACGCTTTCGAACATGGTTACCTCGATGGCGTCCAGCGGCGGCGGCCCGCCGTGCCACCGCTCGTTGCGCACCAGCCGGGCGTTGCCGCCCTGATAGGACTCCAACCGGAACGGTCCGCTGCCCACGGCCTTGGTGAAATCGGTGGTGTCCTTTTTGACCGTGAACGTCATCAGCCGCACCAGCAGCGGCAGTTGGGTATTCGGTTCGGGCACGGCCAGCACCACCCGGTTCGGCCCGTCGGCGGAGATGCCCTCCACGGCCACCGGCATCTTCGACGCGCCACCGACCGTGCGCAGCCTGCGCAGCGACCACACGACATCTTCGGACGTCACCGGTGTCCCGTCGTGGAAGGTCGCGTTCTCGGCCAGGGTGAAGCTCCAGCGCCGCCGGTCGGCGTCGGGCTCCCACCGATTCGCCAGGCGGGGAACGACGTTCGGATTGCCGCCCGGCACGGTGAGGGCGTCGTAGACCAGGGAGGTGACGAGGAAGTCGCTGTCGTTGCTGAGGTTGGCGTGCGGATCGCGTTCGATGCGCGCCGCGGTGCCGAGCGCGCCGACTCGCAGCGTGCCGCCAGGTCGTGCGGGCCCGGACACGTCGGCGTCATCGGAACAAGCGGCCACCAGCAGCACAGCCCCCACGCCGAGACTCGACCGCAGCAAGTCCCTTCGATTCAAAACCATTGTGCTGCCCCTCTTCCTGAACCGAACCCACGGCGGTACCGCACACAGTGCCTTGATCAGGACAGGCTAGCCTAATGCGCGGCGCGACTCGCCGATACCGGCATCAAAACGGCAGTGCAAGGGCGCATCTCCCGCAAACCGCCGACCGAGCCCCGGCACGCCCACCGGACCGACTTCACCCGAGCCGAAGTTATGCGATTCGGCTATTTTTTGCCGACTCGCTTAGGTAAGCCTTGCTTCACTTCATACAAAGGGCTACCTTCCCATACTAATCGTGAACCCTGCCTTTCCCACTGCTGCGAAGAAGGGATACCCGGTGAAAAGCGTTCTCTCCGAACGTAAGCCGCTTCACCCCCTAGACCTCGAACGACGCGAGCTTTCCCTGGAAGCGGGTCGCGCGGTGCGCGCTGTCGCCAGAGAGATATCGGTCACGCTCGATCTCGCACTCGCCGATCCGGCGGCCGCGGCGCGCACCCTCTCGGACCCCGCGCTCATCGAACGGATCGATGCGGGCGCGGCACGGCTCCCCGCCGAAGTGCGCCACGCCATGCGCCCGCCCGCCACCCCCGCGGGCGCCGCGGTCGTCGGTCGTCTTCCGCTGGTGGACAACGAATTCGGACCGACTCCGCCGAACTGGCGGGAGGCGGCGCGCTGGAGCGGAGATCCGGAGCGGCGCGCGCGTTCGTTCGAACTCGACTTGGTGATGCTGCTGCTGGCGCGGAGCGCGGGCGAGCCGTTCGGCTGGCAGGGCCAGCAGGACGGCCGATTGGTCAACAATATCGTTCCCGCGGCCGGTCAGGAACACGAACAGTCCGGCGCCAGCAGCAAAGCGCTGCTCAGCCCGCACACCGAGGACGCCTTCCATCCGGAGCGCGCCCACCTGCTGATGCTCGGTTGCCTACGTAACCCGGATCTGGTCGGCACCACCGTGTCGTCGGTGCGCCGGATCGAACTGTCCACCGCGCAACGCGAACTGCTCAGCACTCCCGCACTGCCGATCCTGCCGGATGTCTCCTACGGCGACGGTCACGAAACCTACCCGGCCGCACCGATTCCGACGCTGTGGAGCATCGCGGGCGCCGACCGGCAGACGCTGCGCTACGACCCGGCGTACACACCGCTCGACGACGCCGACCCGGAATTCCGCGCGGCATATGAACAACTCGCCGCCGAGCTCGAACGCGTCTGCGTCACCGCGTCGCTCGCCCCCGGCGAGCTGTTGCTGGTGGACAACGACGTCGCCGTGCACGGCCGAGTGCCGTTCACCGCCCGGTACGACGGCACCGACCGGTGGCTCAAGCGAGTGAACATCCGGCTTCCGGAACGCCGACGGCGGGCCGAGGAAGCCGACGAGAATGGCTACGGGCAACAAACCGTAGCCCCGTTCCGGACGGCGGCCACCCCGCCGGTTCAGAGCGGCACTCATGAGCGGGATGCAGTACGACATGATCGAGGACCCCTTGAGCACGCGTGACCGAAGCACACCCCTGCGGGTGTTGAGCCGAAGCGACCTCGCCGACGTGCCGATCACACCGGCCGCGGTGGTACGCGCCGTGGAAGAGGCGTATCTCGCCCTGGCGGCGGGCGATTCGGACAATCCGCGCAAGCTCAGCGTCGCCAACCCCGACGGCTGGTCGGTCGCCTACGCCATGCTCGGCCGGGACGGCCGCAGGCGCGTGGTGGCGATGAAGACCTCCTACAAGTTCGACCCCGGCCACGATCGCAGCACGAAGCGGTACTACACGACCATCACGCTCTACGACGACAGCACCGGCGCGCCGATCGCGATGATGGACTGCGCCCGGGTCGGCGCGTTGCGCACGCCCGCGGTGTCGGCTCTGCTGGTGCGCGAGACGATCCGGCGGGGCGCGGAGAGCGTGCTGCTGATCGGCACCGGAACCCAGGGCCGCAACGCCCTTCCGCATCTGCTCGCCGCGAACCCGCAGCTGCGCAAGCTGATGGTCTACGGCACGCACCCCGAGGGCCTGGCAGCCGTGCATCGCGTGCTCGCCGAGCACCATCCGCACGCGCTGCTCGAGACCGTCACCGATCCACGCGCCGCGGCGGCCACGGCCGATGTCGTGCTGGCCACGGCGGGCCCGGCCACCGAAGTGGCGCTCGAATCCGACGATCTGGCGCCCGGTTCGGTGGCGGTGCTGGTCGGTTACGGGCTCGCGCCGTCCGCGCTGACCGATGCCGACCGCGTGATCGCGACCAGCGCCGAGCAGATGGCGCTGACCGGCACCGACATGGCCGGGCCCGACGGCACGCTGCGCACGGTGGACGCCGAGCTGCCGCAGATCCTCGATCGCCGTGCGGTCGCGCGCCGCTCCGACGACGAGCGCGTCTTCGTCTACAACAGCGGGCTGGTGCTGACCGACATCGCGGTGGCCCACGCGCTGGCGGAGCGGGCGATCGCGGAAGGCCGTGGCACGGAGGTACCGCTGTGGGACTAGCACACGGAGGTGCACGGTGGGACTAGAACACGCGAGTGTCACCGTGGCGCCCGCGGACGAGGCGGCCACGCGCGATTCGATCAGCGCGTCACCGATGCCCGCGCATCTCGATCCGTGGGAGCGCCGCCTGTTCGCCGATCCGGACCTGCTCGGTGACCTCGCTTTCACGCTGGGCGGGCCGTTCCACGTGATGTACCCGGCGCGGGTCGGCCACAACATCCGGGCCTTCCACGGAGCTTTCGAGAGCGCCGGGGTG
The DNA here is from genome assembly GCF_040610355.1 of Nocardia sp. NPDC004168. NCBI lineage: Bacteria > Bacillati > Actinomycetota > Actinomycetes > Mycobacteriales > Nocardiaceae > Nocardia > Nocardia sp. NPDC004168. The sequence continues at coordinate 13,149 of NZ_JBEXME010000006.1, forward strand.
CAAGGTGCCATCTACTACGGCAAGAAAGCGAACAAGGCCGCGTGCGTCGCGCGGGCCTGCGCGGAAAACGGTGCGGGCGTCGACGTCGCCAGCGTCGGAGAGCTGACCGCCGCGCTGGCACAGGGCGTGCGCGGTGCCGAGCTCATGGTGACCGGACCGGCGAAAGCGGACGACCTGCTGTGGCTGGCCGCCCGGCACGGTGCCCTGATCGCCGTGGACGATCTCGGCGAGCTCGAACGGCTCGCCGCGCAGGCGCCCGCCGACGGGCCCGCGCGAGTGCTGATCCGCGTGCTGCCCGCGGCCTCGGCCAGCCGGTTCGGCATGACCTCCGGCGAAATCGAGGAAGCCCTCGCGCTGTGCGGCGTGAGCGATTCGATTCGCTTGGAGGGCTTCAGTTTCCATCTGTCGGGCTACGACGCGGTGGCGCGCGGGGAACTGGCTGGCGAGCTGATCGCCCGCTGTCTGCACGCGCGCACGCTGGGGCATCCGGCCACCACCGTGTCGATCGGCGGCGGGTTCGGCGTCGACTACGTTCCGGCGGACGCGGCGATGGAGTTCACGGCGCGGGCGGGCAGGCAGTGGTTCCACTCCGGCAAGTCCTTCGATTCGTACTATCCGTACCACTTTCCGGTGCCCGGCGCGGCCATGCTCGCGCAGATCCTCGGCCACGCGGATCTCGCCGGACGACTGCGCGACAACGCCGTGCGGCTGGCCGTCGAACCGGGGCGCGCGCTGCTCGCGCACGCGGGCTGCACCGTCTTCCGCGTCCAGGGCAGCAAGACCAGGCACGCGCACGGCGAGCCCTACCGGTTGCTCACCGTGGACGGCACCAGCCTCAGTCTCTCGGAGCAATGGTTCGACAGCGAGTATCTGCCCGATCCGGTGCTGTGGCCCGCGCGGCCCGGCACCGCGACGCCGACCAGCGTCGGGGCGGCCACCTGTCTGGATTCCGACATGCTGAGCTGGCGGCGGGTGCCGCTGCCTCGCCCCGCCGAGGTCGGCGATCTGCTGATCTACCCGAATACCGCCGGTTATCAGATGGATTCGAACGAGTCCGCGTTTCACGAACTGCCCATCCCACCCAAAGTCGTACTGCACGACGCACCCGGCGATCGCTTCCGCTGGACCCGCGACGGCAGCTGACCCGACTTCCCGACCAGAACCAGGAGACCTCGATGCCGCTCGTCACGCGCGTGACGGATCTGATCGGCCGCACGCCGCTGTTCGAGCTCGCGGCCACCGCGACCGGCACCCGCCTGCTGCTCAAACTGGAGCAGTTCAACCCGACCGGTGCGGCCAAGATCAGGATGGCGCGCGAAATGGTGCTCGACGCCGAGCGTCGCGGTTTGCTACGCAGTGGCGGACATATCATCGAGTCCACATCCGGCAACACCGGGCTCGGCCTCGCGGTAGTTGCCGCGGAACGTGGGTATCGCTTCACCGCAGTGGTCGACCATCACGCATGTAAGGACAAACTGCGCGCGATGCGGGCAATGGGTGCGGAACTGGTGTTCGTCGCCGACGAGGGCGACGACAACCTGGCCACCTCGGCACGGGAGGACCTCGCCGAGGCGATGGCGGCCGAACGGGACGACGCGTACTTCACCGAGCAGCACAACAACGACGCCAACGCGGTGGGCTACTACCCGGTGGCCGAGGAATTGCTCGAGGACGTCGACCGGGTCGACATCCTGCTGTCCGCCGTGGGAACCGGAGGTTCGCTGTTCGGCACCGCGACCCGGCTGCGCCAGCTCGGCTGCACGCCGCACGTCATCGGGGTCGAACCGGTCGGCTCGATCGCCTTCGGCGGGCCGGGCGGTCCGTACTGGCAATCGGGCACCGGCACCCCGCCGGGCGCCACCATCGGCACCGCCGTGGACTATTCGCTGCTGGACGAGGGCGTGAAGGTCACCGACGTGGCGGCCTTCGCGACCGCCCGCGCGGTCGCCGCCGAACTGGGGCTGATGATCGGCGGGTCGGCGGGCGGCTCGGTGTACGCCGCGCTCACCCGGCTGGAGGAGTTCGCGCCGGGCTCCACCGTGGTCACCATCGTGTGCGACGGCGGGGAGAAGTACTTGGACACGGTGTTCGACGACGAGTGGATGAACGAGCGCGACCTGCTCGACCCCGGCACCGAACGCGAGATCGCGCTGCTGCTGCGGCGCTTCACGCCCGCCGCCAGGAACACGTTGGTGGAAGCGCGGTGAGGTCCGGTCGTTGGTACGGTGCGACGCTGCGCCCGCGCGGGACGACGCTCCCGCCCTCTGTGAAGGAGAACCGGTGATCGTGACGAGTTTCCGCGGCGACGGCGGGCGGCTCACCGCGCTGGCGACGCCGATCGCGCTGACCCAGCTCGCCCAGATCGCGGTATCCACCACGAACATCGCGCTGATGGGCACGCTCGGCGTGCGGCAGGTGGCCGCGGGCGGCCTGGCGATCGTGCTGTTCAACCAGATCCGCACCATGTGCGTCGGTTTGATCACCGGCAGCGGCAACCAGATCGCCACCGCCGTGAGCGCGGCGGGCAAACGCGGCGAATCACCGGATCCGGAGATCCGCGACCTGCTGCGCTCGAGCTTCGCGATCGCCACGATCGCCGGGTTGCTCGGCGGTGCGGTGCTGATCGGGCTCGGCTGGGCGCTGCCCTGGCTCGGCCAGGACCCGGGAGTGCTCGCCGACGCCCGCCCGCTGATGATGGCGCTCGCGCCGGGCCTGCTGCCGTGCCTGTGGTTCCAGGTGCTGCGCCAGTACACGGTCGGCATGCAGCGCCCGCAGGCGCTGCTGCTGGTGACGCTCGGCTCGGTGGTGCTGAATCTGCTGTTGGCGCTGGGCTTCATCCACGGCAAGGGCGGCCTGCCCGAACTCGGGCTCACCGGTATCGGTGTCGCGACCTCGCTGGTCTTCCTGATCACCTTCGGCGTGTTCTGGGTGATGGTGTGGCGCGACGAGGAACTCGGCCGCACCCTGCCCGGCACGCCGCTGCCGGTGCGGCTCACCACCGTGCGCGCCGAGCTGCGACTGGGCACGCCGATCGCGCTGACCTACGGCTCCGAGGCCGGCATGTTCTCGGTGCTCGCGCTGGTCATGGGCAGCATCGGCCCGGCGGCGCTGGCCGCGCACAACGTCGTCTACCAGATCATCTACATCGTGTTCCAGGTGGCGATCGGTCTCTCGCACGGTGCGTCGATCCTGGTCAGCCACGCGGTCGCGCGCGACGGGCATGCGCACGCCCGTGCACTGGCCTGGCTGGCGCTGCGGCACGCCGCGGTGATCGCCGCGGTGACGGGCGCGGTGTACGTGATGGCCCCGGATCTGGTGCTGCGCCCCTTCCTGGACTCCTCGGACGCCGACACCATCCAGGTCGCGCACACCCTGCTGCTGATCGGCATCGTGCTGCAATTCTTCGACGCCGCTCAGAACATCGGCACCGGCCTGCTGCGCGGGCTGAAGGCGACCAACGCGGGCTTCCGGCTCTCCCTGATCGGCTACTGGGGCGTAGGCCTGCCCGTAGCCCTGCTGCTGGCCTATCCGGCCGGGCTCGGCGCGGCGGGCGTCTGGTGGGGACTCACCGCGGGCCTGGCCACCACCGCGATCCTCATGCTGCGCCGCTACTTCGCGTTGCTGGACGAGAAGGACCGCGACCGGCCGCACCTGCTCCCGGAGACCCTCACGACCCAGAGCTGATCGGTCCCGATCGCGCTCCGGGCACCTCCGGGTCGTCGGACGGCTCTCGCGATCGCCGAAGCCGCATCGGCCGGGCCCCCGGCCGCACGACAAGTTGGGCTGAACCGGTCCGACGTGGTCCACGACGGACGCCTACCCCGCTCCGGGGTGCCCCGGCACGCCACTCGCGGTGCCGAAGGGCGGCCTCGGAGCAGCTAGTCCAGCCCGGGACGGGGATGCCTCGAAACCCGCCGTGTACCGGCCCGACGGCCCGTCGCCGGGCAGCGCCCGCAGCGGCTTCGACCGGAGCTTCGACGCTCGGGACCCGTGCTCGGACCGTGCGATCGCGAAGGTCCGGCGGACTCCGGGCCTGCCGGTGCCGGAACGTGCGATCGAGATCGTGGGCACCGACGACTCGCGCCGACCCGGTTCGGCCATCACCGTCGGCGCTCCACGCGTGCGGGTTCTCTCGACAACGACCGTGGCGGAGGGTGTGTCGCGTAGCGTTGAAAACGTCGTCGGCCGGGCCGGGATGACGTGCGCGGCCCGGGATCGGGAGGTGCCGGATGCTGAGCGTGTTCTCCTCGCCGGGGCACTACGTGCAGGGCCGGGACGCCACCGCCGCGCTCGGGGCGGAGATGACCCGCCTCGGCATCGGCGGGCCGGTGCTCATCGTGGCGGGCTCCAGCGCTTTCCGGCTGCTGGCAAGCACCTGGGAGCGCTCGCTGACAGACGCGAAGATCGCCTATTCGATCCATCTGTCCGGTGGCGAATGCAGCCGGGCCGAGATCGCCCGGATCGCCCACGCCGTCGAGGAATCCGGCAGCACGGTCGTCCTCGGGGCGGGCGGCGGCAAGGTGCTCGACGCGGCCCGCGCGGTCGCCGACGACCTCGATCTGCCGATGATCAGTTGCCCGAGCACCGCCTCCAGCGACGCACCGTGCAGCGCGCTGTCGGTGATCTACACCGACGCGGGCGAGTTCGAGGCGTATCAGCTCGTGCGGCGGAATCCGGCGCTGGTGCTGGTGGACACCTCGGTCGTCGCGCAGGCCCCGGCTCGGCTGCTCGCCGCGGGCATGGGCGACGCCCTGGCGACCTGGTTCGAGGCGCGCACGTGCAGCGCCGCCCAGGTGCGCAACATGCGCGGCGGCGCCTCCACGCGCAGCGCCGCCGCCTTGGCCGAACTCTGCTATCGCACCCTGCTCGCCGACGGCGCGCAGGCGCTGACCGCCGTCCGCACCCGCGGCGTCACACCGGCGCTGGAGCGCGTCGTCGAGGCCAACACCTTGCTCTCCGGACTCGGCTTCGAATCGTCCGGGCTGGCCGCGGCGCACGCCGTGCACAACGGTCTGACCGCCGCCGCGCGAACGCGCCCGTTCCTGCACGGCGAGAAGGTCGCGTTCGGCACCCTCACCCAATTGGTGCTCGAGGGCGCGCCCGCGTCCGAGATCGGCACGGTGCTGGATTTCTGCGCCGAGGTGGGTTTGCCGACCACGCTGGCCGCCCTCGGGCTGCCCGATGCCGACGACGAGACACTGGCGGCCATCGCACAGCGTGCGACCGCTCCGGGCGAGACGATCCACAACGAACCCTTCACGGTGGATGCCGCGATGGTCGTGGACGCCCTGCGCACCGCCGACGCCCTCGGTCGGTGACCAATCCCACATCCACCCGCGTTCACCCAGCGTCCGACACCGAAACCTCACCTTCCCGCAAGCGAGTCTTCATCAACCGCCGGGAAACCTGTCCGTAACCGGCGCTATCGTGGCGACGGAGCCAAGCCAATGGCGGGCAAACCGCCAGGAGGGATTCGGTCCGGTGTCCATCACCAGAGTCGCGGAGTATCCGCGTCCGGATCATGTGTTGTTCCACTTCAGCGATACACATCTCATCGCGGGCGACGACCCCCTGTACGGCGATGTCGACGCCGACCTGCGGTTACGGCAACTGCTGGACCAGGCCGCGGCGAGCGGGATCCGGCCGACCGCGATCGTGTTCACCGGCGACCTCACCGACCGGGGCGAGCCCGCCGCGTACGCCAAGCTGAAGTCGATCGTCGAACCATTCGCCAGAAGTTTGCAGGCGCCCATCGTGTGGGTCACCGGCAACCACGACGACCGCGCCGCCCTCCGCGCCCGCCTGCTCCACGAGTACCCCACCACTTCCCCGCTGGACCGGGTGCATCTGATCGACGGATTGCGCATCGTCGCCTTGGACACCTCGGTGCCCGGCCACCACTACGGGGAGATCTCCGACGACCAGCTGGAGTGGCTGCGCTCGGTCCTGGCCGAGCCCGCGCCCTTCGGCACCATCCTGGCCATGCACCACCCTCCGGTGCCGTGCGTGATCGACCTCGCCGTCACCGTGGAACTACGGGATCAGCGCCGACTGGCCGACGTGCTGGACGGCACCGACGTGCGCGCCGTCCTCGCCGGGCACCTGCACTTCTCCACCAGCGCCACGTTCGCGGGCATCCCCGTCTCGGTGGCGTCGGCCACCTGCTACAGCCAGGATCTCGGTGTGGCGCAGGGTGGCCTGCGCGGCCGGGACGGCGCGCAGGCCTTCAACTACGTGCACATCTATCCGGACACCGTGGTGCACTCGGTGGTGCCCATCGAGCGCGGTCGCACGGTGGGCGCTCCCGCCACGCCGGAGGAGGCGCGGCAACGGCTGACGGAGGAGGGCATCGTGATCCCGCCCGCCGCGCGCATCCCGCACGTCATGCGGCGCCCTGCGTCGACTCCGGAAGCGGATGACGAGGCGGTGTACTGAGCCGTTCCCACGGCGCGGGCTCGGGGTAGTAGCGGGCCAGGAACTCCGAGACGATCCGCACCCGGTCGGACTCGGCGACCTCGGGGAAACTGCCGTCGTTGAGGCAGAAGAAGTCGACGTCGCGATGACGCGCCAGCCCGTCCAGCAATGCCAGACCGTGGTAGCTGGTCGTGTCGACGTACCGCATCTTCGCCGACTCCTGGGGCACCGCGCGCCCGGTCAGCATGGCGTAGTAGTGATACAGCGAATTGGTGACCGAGATGTCGGTGGCCGCGCGGAACCGGCTCGCGCTCGTGCGCGCGAAGTCCGCGGCGAACTCCTCCTCCATCTCCATGAGCACGCTGCGTCGCAATGGCGCGGGCGTGTGCTCCAGGTGCCGCGTGATGACATAACCGAAGCGCTCCGCCAGCAGCGCCCGGTTCACCCGGGCGGCGTTCTCGAAACCGCTGCGCCGCTCGTTGTTGCGTCCGGGCCCGATCCTGGTGTCCGCTTCGATGAATCGGCTCACGCCGCCCGGCGTGAAGAACATCGACGGACGCACCGGACGTGCGAAGAACATGTCGTCGTTGGAGTACAAGAAGTGCTCGCTGAGCCCGTCGATGTGCTGCAACTGGCATTCCACCGCGTGCGAATTGAACACCGGCAAGCCGCTGATGTCCCGGAAGTGGTCCGCCGCGGGCACCACGGTCACCTTCGGATGCGCGGTCAGCCACTCCGGCGGCGTGGAGTCGGTCGCGATGAAGATCCTGCGGATCCACGGCGCGTTCTTGTGCACCGACCGCAGGGCGTACTTCAACTCGTCGATCTGGCGGATCCTGGCGTCCGCGTCGTCGCCCTCGCCGACCACGACCTGAGCGAGCATCCCGGCGCGGCGGGCGCGGAATTCCGGATCGGAGCCGTCCACCCAGGAGAACACCAGGTCTATATCGAACCCGACGTCACCGGTCTGCGGCGCGAACATGTCCGCCAGGGTGGGCCAGGTCCGGTCGAACAGCCGCACCTGCGTGCGCTGGACGTCGGCGAGGTCGAAGACCGGGCGGGTCAGCGCGTTCGGGCGCGGGCAGGTCACCGTGTCGCCGTGGTATTCCCACAGCTCCAGCTCGACATGGTGCGCCGGGTCGTGGTCGCGCCCGAGCCGGAAGACGTTGTGCCGCAATTCGACACAGGAGAACCCCGCCGACATCGCCGCGGCGGTCACCCGGCGCACCATCAGGCGCTGCGCCGCGTCGGCCGCGAGCACGAGCCGGTGCCCACTGTCGCGCACCAGCAGGAACGGCACCTCCGCGGCGGCCAGTTCCGCGCGCAGGTAGCCGAGATCCTCGATCATCGCGGCGGACACGGCGAGATTGCTCGCCATGGCCCGCGTGACCATTTCCACCGCCCCCGAGTCCACTGCTCCCCTGTCCGTCATGACTGCCTCCACTTCCGTCGAACCACCGGTCTGAAGATTGCGTCCGGGGCACCGCGCCGAGCGCCGATCCGTCGATGCCGGGGCATCGACGTGCGAGGACCGCGCGCCTGGCGCGGTGACATTCAGAAGTGGGGAAGGGTGCCGAAGCGCGGGTACGAATTGATCACCCGGTATGTAGACGACTGGTAGACCATTTCGTTTCACCTCACTCACGGCCGGACGCGCATGGCGTCATGGATGGAAGCGCTGCACTCGTGCGGGAACGATCGAATGGCACGGGTGGCAGCTGTACGCCGGACGGTCATCGGCCGACTGGAAAGTGGTCTGCCCAGGAAACTCCGGGCACCTCTACGAATGATGCAACGCGCTCGACATTCCGTCAATCGGTGCGGCTGAACCGCACCTGTCCGTGCGCTGCCCACGGTCGTGGCACACACTGGGCAATATAATTAGGATAGGCTCACCATATCATCAGAGAAAGGGTTGTGCCGGTGCGCGTCGTCATTCTGTTCGGATCCGAGATGGGCACCGCGGAGTCCGCGGCGGACACCATCGCCGCGGAGTTGCGCGGGGCGCACGACGTCTCGGTGCACGACATGACGGACTTCGACCTCGCGGATCTGGACGTCCGCGACTTCCACGTCGTCGTGTGCTCGACCTACGGCGACGGCGAGCTGCCGACCGGCGCCGAACCCTTCGCCGACGCGCTCGACCGCGACACGCCGGATCTGCACGGGCTGCGTTTCGCCGTCTTCGGGCTCGGCGACATCGTGTACGGCGACACGTTCAACCGCGGCGGCGAGATCATCGCCGAGAAACTCGCCGCGCGCGGCGGCGTGCAGGTGGGCGAACACGCCCGGCACGACGCGTCGACAGAGGTCCGCGTGCGCGACATGGCCAGGGAGTGGGCCGCCGCGCTCGACATTCCCGCGCTGATCTCGGCCTGACCGCGCCGGGCACGCGCCGCTGGTCACCGAAGCGCGGTCCGGACAAAGCGCCCAGCGCCAGCGCGCAAGGCGCACAGCGCCTTAGACTGCTATCAAGCGCGGCACAGCCCGCCGCGCTCGACGATCCATGAGGTGACGAAGATGGCAGCCGGAGCGAGCCCCGCCCAACGTCAGCACAACTCGACAGATCATCCCGAGCTGGACGCGCTCCCGGAATGGCCACTGGAGACGATCGGTGTACTGGTGACCACCGACCCTGCACCGCATGCGATTCCGGTGTCCTGGCCGGTGCGGGCCGGTGACCGGCGCATCCTGATCAGCCTCAAGTACGATCGCGGTTCGCTGGCGCGGTTGCGCGAACATCCCGAGGTGGCCCTGCTGATCCTCGGTGGGGGCAACGTGGCGATGTGCGCAAGGGGCACCGCACACGTGGTCGCCGAGCAGATGCCCGACGCCGCCGACTACGTCGCCGTCCGCATCGACGTCGACGTGATCGACGACCATCGCCAGTCGGCCTTCGCGGTCGTGCAAGGCATCCAGCGCACGGTGCTCGACGACGAGAGCGAGTTGCGCGCGCTGAAGGGCCGGGTCGACACCCTGAGATCCTGGGCAGAACACCAGAACTAGATCGGCCCGGCGTTCCCGGGAGCAGAGAAAGAGGCGGCACCGGCCGTGCCGCGCGGAAGGGGATCATGAGCGTCACTCTGGCCAAAGGCGGCAATGTCTCGCTGTCGAAGCAGGCCGCGAATCTCACCAAGGTGTCGGTGGGGCTCGGCTGGGACGTGCGCACCACCACCGGCGCCGACTACGACCTCGACGCCAGTGCGCTCGCCTGCGGACCGAATCTGAAAGTGCTGTCCGATCAGCATTTCGTCTTCTACAACAACCTGCGCTCGCCCGATGGATCCATCGAGCACACCGGCGACAACCTCACCGGCGCGGGCGAGGGCGACGACGAGGTGATCAACATCGACCTCACCGCCACGCCGCCGAACATCACCAACATCTTCTTCCCGGTGTCCATCCACGACGCCGACGCACGCGGCCAGTCGTTCGGCCAGATCCGCAACGCCTTCATCCGCGTCGTCGACGCCGCCACCGGCGTCGAACTGGCCCGCTACGACCTCACCGAAGACGCCTCCACCGAAACGGCCATGATCTTCGGCGAGCTCTACCGCCACAACAACGAGTGGAAGTTCCGCGCCATCGGCCAGGGCTACGCCTCCGGGCTCGCGGGCATCGCCCGGGACTACGGCGTCAACGTCTGACGGTTCGATTCGCGTTCGCCGCGCCGGTCTTTCGGCCTCGTGCTCCATCGGCATCGAGCGCCGGAGGACCCGCGCGGCACGTTTCGGCTCCGGTCGAACTCACGGGAACCGCTTCGCGATCGCCGCGGCGATCGCTTCCGGTGCGTGCTCTTGAATGAAATGCCGCGCGTGCGGCAGCTCGACTACGTCGAGATCGGTGAAGGCGGCTCGCATTCGCGGGATACAGGCGTTCGGACGGAACACCATGTCCCGCATTCCCCACACCAACAGGGCCGGCTTGTCGCCGAGCAGGACGGGCACATCTCGGGCGAGTCGGTCCAGCAGCGGGCGTGCGGCACGAATTTCCTTGGGCGTGGCGGCGAGTCCGCGTCGGGCTTCCGCGGTGGGCTGCACCGCGCGATAGTGGTCGGCCTCGGCCGCGCTCAGCTTGCGCCCCAGTTCCGCGAGCAGGACGCGCTCGACGAGGAAATTCTGTTCGAGTATCCGCCGCTGCATCGGACGGCTGCCCATGATCACGCTGAACGCCCGATTCGCCATCGCTTCGGTCGGCCAGAACGAGGTATTGCCCAGCACGATCCCTCGCACCCGATCAGCGCGCGCGGCGCTCGCGCCCAGACCGATGGGGCCGCCCCAGTCCTGTCCCATCAGAACGAAGCCGTCGAGCCGCAGGTGATCGATCAGCTCGCCGAGGACCGCGGTGTGCTCGGCGATCGTGTATCCGAAACCCTCGGGACGTTCGGACAATCCGAAACCCGGATAGTCGACGGCGATACACCGGTACCGGTCGCGCAGGTCCTTCACGATGTGGCGGTAGAGGAAGCTCCAAGCCGGAGCGCCATGACAGAACAGCAGCGGCGGCCCGGCCCCCTCGTCGATGTAGTGAACCCGGCCCGCCGACGAGTCGAACCAGCGCGACTCGAAGGGGTACAGACTCTTGTCAGGAACGAAATCGATCAGCATTGGCCCCTCCCTCCGAGACAGGCTACCTCGGGTGCACCCGAGCGCGCGGTCGCCTCCACCGAGAGGCCGTCTCCGGAGCGGGACCCCCGCGGTCGGTTGATGAAGACCGACGATTTCAGCCCAGGCTGCCGGCCGAGTGGAACGACACGAATCGCGGAGTCACCCGCAGCAGACCGGGTCGTCACAGGGGTCACCGACTTCGCTTCCGTAGGCGACCAAGTGGCGGACCGGGGCCAGGATTCGTTCGGCGGTGTCGGGGTCGAGGGGCGGTGCGGACCGGTCGCTCGGTCGTCCCCAAGTGGGCGGCGTGTCGTCGATGTCGAAACGGGGTGCGCCATTGACGAACAGTGTCCACAGCGGGTGGTCGGGGAAGCCGTTCATCCGTAGGACCCACCACTGGCCGTCGACGTGGGCGGCGACGGGGAATCTGCCGTTCCCGGTCGACCGCCATCGCGGTCGTGCGTTCAGTTCGGGGTACCGCATTCTTTCAGTTTCCCTGAATCGGACGGCCGCGCGGGAGTCCTACTCGGTTCCCTCCGGCCAGAAGGCGTGCCAATCCTCGGCGGTGAGCGGAAGACGTTCGCCGCGTTCCTTTTCCGCGCTGTCCTCCGCCGCGCGGATGGCGGCGGCGAAGGTGAGCGCCGCTTTGCGGAGGCGTTCTTCGGCGCTTTCCGGGCCACCGAGGTGCACGACGCGCAGGGCTTCTGGAACGAGGGCGGGTGGCAGGCCCGCTTTGGTGCCGCGGGAGACGATCTTCTCGGCGAGTGCCAGCGCGGGCTGGGCCATGGCTATGCCGTCCAGGCAGGAACGGCGGGACTTCTCGGCGGATTTGCGTTCTTCCCAAGCGCGTTCCTGGGCGGCGATCTTCTCGGCCACCGAGGCGTTGGGATCGATCGCGGAATCCACCAGGTGCGGGCTGCGGTTGACCAGCTTGGCCACCAGCGCGGCGGCGACGTCGTCGACGGTGAATTCACCTGCGGCCTCGGCGATCCGGGAGTGGAAGAGCACTTGCAGCAGCAGGTCGCCGAGTTCTTCCTTGATCGTCTCGGCATCGTCGTGCTGGATGGCGTCGAGCAGTTCGTAGGTCTCCTCGAGCAGATAGGGGCGCAGCGAGTCGTGGGTCTGGGTGACCTCCCACCCACCGAAATGCCAGAGCCGGTCCATGACCTCGACCGCCCCGGCCAGCCCCGCCGCGACCACCGCGGTGTCCGTGCGCGGTGTCGCCTCCCCGTCGCGCTCCACGCCGTGAACCGCGCGATGGCGGGCGGCCCGCAGAACGGACTCGTCGCGTGTCGAGCTCATCGCGGCGCCATCTCGGCGGCGACGGTGAGGTCGACCGCTCCCTGCGCCTTCCCGTCCAACGCCAGCAACAGATCGGCGGCGAATTGCAGCAGTACGACATCGCGGACGCGCTCGGCCCCGACACTGTCCTGCACGCGCGGCAGCGGAAGCTGCACCACCCCGGACGCGGCGCGGTACCCCGCGCTCGGGTAGAGCCGCTTGAGGCGCATCTGCTTGGAATCGGGCAGGTGCAGCGGAGAGATCTTCAAGGTCGTCCCGGTGACCGCGATCTCGGTGACCTCGTACTCGCGGGCGAGCAGGCGCAGTTTGGCCACCGACACCAGACGCCCGACTTCCACCGGCAACGGGCCGTACCGGTCGACGAGTTCCTCCACGACCTGCGCGAGCGCCGAATCATCCTGCGCGGCGGCGAGTTTGCGGTATGCCTCCAGGCGCAGCCGGTCACTGGCGATGTAGTCCGGCGGTATGTGCGCGTCGACGGGCAGGTCGATGCGCACCTCCTTGACCTCCTCGGTGGTGATCGGCTTGCCGTCCGCGGCGGCGCGATACGCCTCGACGGCCTCCCCGACCAGCCGCACGTAGAGATCGAAGCCGACCCCTGCGACGTGGCCGGACTGCTCGGCGCCGAGCACGTTGCCCGCGCCGCGGATCTCCAGGTCCTTCATCGCGACCGCCATGCCCGCGCCGAGATCGGAGTTCTGCGAGATGGTGGCCAGTCGGTCGTAGGCCGTCTCGGTGAGCGGCTTCTCCGGCGGGTAGAGGAAGTAGGCGTAGCCGCGTTCCCGGCTGCGCCCGACCCGGCCGCGCAGCTGATGCAACTGCGAAAGGCCCAGCGCGTCGGCGCGTTCCACGATCAGGGTGTTGGCGTTGGAGATGTCCAGACCGGTCTCGATGATCGTGGTGCACACCAGCACGTCGTATTCGCGCTGCCAGAAGCCCTGCACGGTGGACTCCAGCGCGTCCTCGTTCATCTGGCCGTGCGCGACCGCCACTCGCGCTTCGGGCACCAGATCGCGAATCCGCTTGGCCGCCTTGTCGATCGACGACACCCGGTTGTGCACGTAGAACACCTGGCCGTCGCGCAGCAACTCGCGCCGGATCGCGGCGGTGACCTGCTTGTCGTTGTAGGCGCCCACGTAGGTGAGCACCGGGTGGCGTTCCTCCGGCGGGGTGAGGATGGTCGACATCTCGCGAATCCCCGCCAGACTCATCTCCAGGGTGCGCGGAATCGGGGTGGCCGACATGGTGAGCACGTCGACGTGCGTGCGCAGCGCCTTGATGTGCTCTTTGTGCTCGACACCGAATCGCTGTTCCTCGTCGACCACCACGAGGCCGAGGTCCTTCCACCGCACGCCGGTCTGCAACAGCCGGTGCGTGCCCACCACGATGTCGACGCCGCCGTCGGCCATTCCCTCCAGCACCGCGCGGGCCTCGGCCGGATCGGTGAAGCGGGACAGGCCTTTCACGGTGATCGGGAAACCCGCGACACGCTCGGTGAAGGTCTGCAGGTGCTGCTGCGCGAGCAGCGTGGTCGGCACCAGCACGACGACCTGTTTGCCGTCCTGCACCGCCTTGAACGCCGCGCGCACCGCGATCTCGGTCTTGCCGTAGCCGACGTCGCCGCAGACCACGCGGTCCATCGGGACGGCCTTCTCCATGTCCGACTTCACCTCGGCGATGGCGGTCATCTGGTCGACGGTCTCGGTGAACGCGAACGCGTCCTCCATCTCCTTCTGCCACGGCGTGTCCGGTCCGAACGCGTGACCCGGCGCTGCCTGGCGGGCGGCGTACAGCTGCACCAGCTCGCCGGCGATCTCGCGAACCGCTTTGCGCGCCTTGCGTTTGGTGTTGGCCCAGTCCGAGCCGCCGAGCTTGGACAGGCTGGGCATCTCGCCGCCGACGTAGCGGGAGAGCTGGTCGAGCGACTCCATCGGCACGAACAGCCGGTCACCGGGCTGGCCGCGTTTGCTCGGCGCGTACTCGATCACCAGATACTCGCGGCGCGCGCCGCCGACGGTGCGCTCGATCATCTCGACGAACTTGCCGATGCCGTGCTGGTCGTGCACCACCATGTCGCCCGCGCTCAACGCGAGCGGGTCGACCTGGTTGCGCCGTTTGGCGGGCATCCGCTTGCCCTCGGTCGGCGCGGTGACCCGGTTGCCGGTGAGGTCGGATTCGGCGACGACCACCAGACCGGCGCCCTCGAAGACCAAGCCGTCGTGCAGCGAGCCGCACAGCACGCCCACCACGCCCTCGTTCGGCTCCGCGCCCGCCGCCAGCGCCGCGGCGGGGACCTCCGCGTCCGCCAGCCGTTCCAGGATGCGCTGCGCCGTCCCGTGGCCCGCGACGACCACCACGGCCCTGCCGCCGGTGAGCACGTGGGCGCGCAACGAGGCGAACATGGTCGCCACCAGTTCGTCGGACCCGCGCGCGGCCGGGCCGGGCAGCACCGGCAGCACGACCTCGGAGGAATCACCGGAAGCGAGCGGGCTCAGCGTCCACCAGGGCAGGCCCTGCCGGTCGGCGCTGGCCTGGATCTCGGGCAGCGGACGGTAGGCGGAGGCGGCCAGGTCGAGTCCGTGTCCGCCGAGCGGCGCCGCGCCGCCGAACGAGGCCGCGGTCCAGGATGCCTCCCGGAATTCCTCGCCGGTACGCACCAGGTCGGCCGCGCGGGTGCGGATCTTCTCCGGATCGCACAGCAGTACGTGGGTTCCCTCCGGCAGTACCTCGGTGAGCAGGCACAACTGCCCCGGTTGCAGCACCGGCAACAGCGCTTCCATGCCCTCGACCGGGATGCCCTGCGCGAGTTTCTCCAGCATCTCCACCAGCGCCGCGTCGGCCGCGTTGGCGGCGGCGACCTCGGCCGCCCGCTCGCGCACCTCGGGGGTGAGCAGCAGTTCCCGGCACGGCGGCGCGACCACGACGTCCACCGCGACGTCCGGCAGCGAGCGCTGGTCGGCGACGGAGAACGGCCGTAGTTCGGTGACCTCGTCACCCCAGAATTCCACGCGCACCGGATGGTCGGCGGTGGGCGGGAAGACGTCCAGGATGCCGCCGCGCACCGCGAACTCACCGCGCTTGCCCACCATGTCGACCCGGGTGTAAGCGAATTCCACCAGCCGCGTGAGCAATTCGTCGAAGTCCAGCTCGGCGCCGACGCGCAGCACGATCGGCTCGATCTCGCCGAGCCCACCCGCCATCGGCTGCATCAGCGACCGCACCGTGGTCACCACCACGCGCAGCGGCGCGGGGAAATGCGGGTCGCCGGGGTGGGCGATCCGGCGCAGCACCTCCAGCCTGCGCCCCACCGTGTCGGCGCCCGGCGAGAGCCGCTCGTGCGGCAGCGTCTCCCACGACGGGAACTGCGCGACCGCGGGACCGAGCATCTCCACGAGTTCGACACTCAGGTCGTCTGCCTCCCGCCCCGTGGCCGTGACCACCACCAACGGCCGCTCGGCGGCCAACCGCGACGCGACGAACGGCCGCACCGCCGACGGCGCGACCAGCTCGACCGACGATGTGCCGATCAGCTCCGCGACGGTCCGTAGCGAGGAATCGGCACCGGCCGCGGCGGCCAGTCCCGCCAACGGGGGGCGGTGGGTGGACATCGACAACTCCTGAGCGCAGGCGACACGTTTCGAGCGGCCAACCGAGTCTAGTTAAGCGGGCATCTTGTTTTTGCAGCGCCCGCGCCGCCGCGAGGCGACTGCCGCCCCTGCCCGGTACCAGAGCGCCCATCCGCGATCTATTTCGTCGCCGACACGGCCGCCCACCCGAACACGCTCCGGCTCCTCCCGGCGAGAAGCGAGCCACAGCGAGAAGGTCCCGGCGGAGTCGTCAGCACGATTCGCGGCTACGTCATCCGGCGGAACAAGCACATCACCGACGAGCACCTACCATAGCCAGGGCGAATGTCGCCCGACGCACACTGCGGGCCTTCACCAGAGGTGCAGGAAACTCCGGACGTCATCGAAACCGTCGAGTGCCCGCCCGTCCACGTCCGACGGATCCGCCTCGGCACGCGCCGACAAGGAGCGCGCCAACGCAACGGACTCATCGCTGAGCCGCCCGAATCGCCGAGCGGTATGTCCCAGGCACAGCCCGGCCAGCCCGAGCAGCGGGCTGCCGGCCACAGCCCGCGTTCCGACCTGCACACACCAGTGCTCGACGAACTCCCGATCGTCGTCGTTCAAGGCGCTGCCAACCAGAGCATCCGCCGCCTCGAACTCGTACGCGCGGTCTCCGAGTGCCCGCTCCAACACCGCGACTACCACCTCATGCGGCAGAGAAGGAGGATTGTGGAAGCTCCGATGCGTATGCATGCCGCGAGATTATCCATCCCCGTATGCCCCCGACCCATGACTCGACAAGGCGAACGTTGCCCGACGCGGGCACCAGCTCAACCACACCGGCCGAACGCCATCATTCAAGCGAAGTGAACCGAGCCTCGAGCAGCCCGAGCCGACAGCCAGCCAGCCACCACACGCGTGCACCGGGCAGCAAGCTTCGATACCGACGCGCCCAGCGCACCGTAACCACGTCTTTCGAGCGAAGCGAGACCGAGCATGCGCCGTTCGCGGCCCGGCTCGCCATAAGAGGGCCGCGAACACGCAGCGCCGCAGGCGCTGCCAAAGTTACGGCACGTAGCGCCGCAAACGTCTTGCCGC
The DNA here is from genome assembly GCF_040610355.1 of Nocardia sp. NPDC004168. Lineage (NCBI taxonomy): Bacteria > Bacillati > Actinomycetota > Actinomycetes > Mycobacteriales > Nocardiaceae > Nocardia > Nocardia sp. NPDC004168. The sequence goes on from NZ_JBEXME010000006.1 coordinate 30,139, forward strand.
GAATTCCCTGAAGTACGAGAGCTTCTCGGCCGGGACGATGGCCGGGAGCAGGAAGTACCAGGCGCGCTCCATCCGGACCGCCATCTGGTCGATGGATTCGGTGCCGACGGCGATGATGTGCACGCCCGCGGCCATCTCCTGCCACAGCAGGCCGATGACCTCGGCGTCCAGGTCGGCGATCAGGTCGCCTTGGGCGATGGCCCGTTCGGCGAGCAGCCGGTAGGTGTCGCCCCAGTTCTTGGCGATGTTGTCGCCTTGAGCGCCGCGGTAGTCGCCGATCTGGTGGGTCAGCTTCAGCATGGCGCCGACCATCGGGTCGTTCATCGATAGATCGGCGACGACGTAGGTGATGCCGATGCACGCCTCCAGCGCGGGCACTCGCGGATCGAAGAAGCCCTGACACGAGCTCGTCAACCGCTCGTTGCCCTGGTCGACCACCGCGCGCGCCAGCTCCTCCTTGGAGCCGAAGTGAAAATACAAGGCGCCCTTGGTCACATTGGACTGCGCGATGATCTCGCTCAGGCTCGCATTCGCATATCCCAAGCGCAGAAAGACATCGGCAGCGCCTGCCAGGACGGAGTCGCGGGTGATCTCCGCGCGCGCTTGCCTAGCCATCAGATCCGCCTGTCATCCCAAAAACCAGCCATCCTGAAGTAGACCGACATCCCGAAGTTGACCGACTTACCGCCCGAACAGCACCCAAAGGATGGGTGAACCGTACCACCAGGCGCGCGTCCAGCAGCCAATTCGAGCATTCGGCGAGAGCCGTCGCGCAATTTGCTGGTTAACAATCCGGGTCACTCACCGGCGCCCGCGCGCCATTCCGAACTCAGTTGTGGATCGGCTTCCAGATGACTCAGCCCGTTCCAGCACAGGTTCACCAAGTGGGCCGCCACAACCTCTTTCGAGGGTTTGCGCTCGTCCAGCCACCAGGTGGCGGCGGTGGCGACCTGACCGACGAGCGCCTGCGCGTAGAGGGTGGACAGACTGGTGTCGAACCCGCGCCGCGCGAAATCTCCGGCCAGAATGTGCGCCACCTGATTGGTCGCTTCGTTGAGCAAACTGGAGTACCTGCCCTCGGCGGCGGCGGCGGGCTGATCTCGCACCAGAATTCGAAACCCGTCGGTCCGTTCTTCGATATAGGTCAGCAGCGCCAGCGCGACCTGTTCGAGCCGGATGCGCGACCGGTTCTGGGTGAGCGAGGAGGTGATCATGTCCAGCAGCATCGACATCTCCCGGTCCACGACGACCGCGTACAACCCCTCTTTGCCGCCGAAGTGTTCGTACACCACGGGTTTGGAGACCTGGGCGCGTTGCGCGATCTCCTCGATGGAGGTCGCGTCGTAACCGCGTTCGGCGAACAGCGCGCGCCCGATCTCGATCAGCTGCTGACGCCGCTGGGTGCCGGTCATCCGTGGACGGGACACTCGATGCGACTCACTCAAAGACACCCCTGCTCCTCCGCCCTTCCCGCGTTGTTGCCGGTCGTGAGTGCCTCGACGGTTCCCGCCGAGCCGACGAGCGCATGCCGGGACGGGACCGCGGGCGAGCCCGGCGATCCGCCCTCGTGCGTGCCTGGTCAGCCGTCACATCGGGGCTCCGACGCACGACATCGACATTCGGATACCACTGTCCCAGACCGGTCGGCAGTCCGCTTCTCCGGGGCGAGGGCACGCGGGGGCTCTCCGCTGTAGTCGGCGCTCGAGCGGTCCTCCGCCCGAGCGCTGCCCGGCCGGAGGACAGGAGCGCTCCCGCGCTGGTCCGGCCCGAATACCAGATGCCGCGCGGGGAACAATTCGCGGGGAGGCGGGCGAGTATGCGAGGATTCATCCCGTGCCATGGCACAGCGGCGGGGGTTTCGCCAACCGCCGGTGTGGCAATCCGCCGTGGTGTAATGGCAGCACATCTGATTTTGGTTCAGAGAGTTCAGGTTCGAGTCCTGGCGGCGGAGCTCGAGAGCACGATGACTTATCGTTGGCCCGCACATCGCTGACCAAGCACGACGACGCCCAGCACGAGGACAGGCAGCCGAGGGAGATCCATGCCACAGCAGACCGCCGTCGTCGTTCTCGCAGCCGGTGCCGGGACACGAATGCGGTCGAAGACCCCCAAGGTCCTGCATTCGCTGGCCGGTCGGAGCATGCTCGCGCACGCGCTGCATGCGGCGAACGAGATCGACCCCGCGTACCTCATCACCGTGGTGGGGCACGATCGCGAACAAGTCGGCGCCGCGGTGGCCGCGGTGGCCGACGATCTCGGCCGGGAGATCACCCCGGCGATCCAGGAAGAGCAACTCGGCACGGGCCACGCGGTGCAGTGCGCGCTTGCCGCCCTGCCGGTCGGCTTCACCGGCGACGTGCTGGTCACCTCCGCCGACGTGCCGTTGCTGGACGGACACACCCTGGCCGCGCTGCTCGATGAGCACCGCAGCTACGCCGAACGCCCCGCGGTCACCGTGCTGACCTTCGTGCCGCCGGACCCGAATGGTTACGGCCGCATCGTCCGCGACGCCGAGGGCCAGCTCGCCGAGATCGTCGAACACGCCGACGCCACCCCGGAACAGGCCGCGATCACCGAGGTCAATTCCGGCGTGTACGCGTTCGACGCCGCGGTGCTGCGCACCATGATCAGCCGCCTGTCCACCGCCAACGCCCAGCACGAGCTGTACCTGACCGACGTGCTGCGCCTGGCCAGGGAGGCCGGACACCCGGTGCACGGCGCACGCCTGGTCGACGCGGCCAAGGTCACCGGCGTCAACGACCGCGTGCAGCTGGCCTCGGCGGCGCGCACGCTCAACCGCTACATCCTGGAACGCCACATGCGCGCGGGCGTCACGATCATGGATCCCGCCTCGACCTGGGTGGACGCCAGCGTGCGCATCAGCAGGGACGCAGTGATCCTGCCCGGTGTGCAACTGCTCGGCAACACCGTCGTCGGCGAGGACGCCGAGGTCGGCCCGGACAGCACGCTCACCGACGTGGTCGTCGGCGACGGGGCGAAGGTGATCCGCACCCACGGCGAGGGGGCCACCATCGGCCCGAAGGCGACCATCGGCCCGTTCGCCTACCTGCGGCCGGGCACCATCGTGGGCGACACGGGCAAGCTCGGCGCGTTCGTCGAGACCAAGAACGCCTCGATCGGCGCGCATTCGAAGGTCCCGCACCTGACCTACGTCGGCGACGCCACCATCGGCGAGCACAGCAACATCGGTGCGTCGAGCGTCTTCGTCAACTACGACGGCGTGACCAAGCACCACACCGTCGTCGGCTCGCACGTACGCACCGGCAGCGACACCATGTTCGTCGCGCCGGTGACGGTGGGTGACGGAGCCTATACGGCGGCGGGTACTGTACTGCGCAGAAACGTTCCGCCCGGAGCTCTCGCGGTGTCCGGTGGACCGCAGAAGAACATCGAGGGCTGGGTGCAGCGACACCGTCCAGGGACGGACGCGGCGCGCGCGGCGGCGGAAGCCATCGCGGCCAAGGAGATGTCGGGTCAGGCAATAGAGCAAAAGGATGGCAAACAGCAGTGACCGCGTCATGGATGGACAACCAGAAGAACCTGATGCTCTTCTCGGGACGCGCTCATCCTGAGCTGGCCGAGCAGGTCGCCAAGGAGCTCGACGTCCACGTCACGCCGCAGGTGGCACGGGACTTCGCCAACGGCGAGATCTTCGTCCGGTTCGAGGAGTCGGTGCGCGGCTCCGACGCCTTCGTCCTGCAGAGCTTCCCCGCGCCGCTGAACCAGTGGCTGATGGAGCAGCTCATCATGATCGACGCGCTCAAGCGCGGCTCGGCCAAGCGGATCACCGCGGTGCTGCCCTTCTACCCGTACGCTCGCCAGGACAAGAAGCACCGCGGCCGTGAGCCCATCTCGGCCCGTCTGGTCGCCGACCTGCTGAAGACCGCGGGCGCGAACCGGATCATCACCGTCGACCTGCACACCGACCAGATCCAGGGCTTCTTCGACGGCCCGGTCGATCACATGCACGCGCAGGTGCAGCTGGCGGAGTACGTCCGCACCAACTACAGCCTCGAGCACATCACCGTCGTCTCCCCCGACTCCGGCCGCGTGCGCGTCGCCGAGAAGTGGGCCGACTCGCTGGGCGGCTCGCCGCTGGCGTTCATCCACAAGACCCGCGACCCGCTGGTGCCCAACCAGGTCAAGTCCAACCGCGTGGTCGGCGAGGTCGAGGGCCGCACCTGCATCCTGATCGACGACATGATCGACACCGGCGGCACCATCGCGGGCGCGGTCAAGGTGCTGAAGGACGCGGGCGCCGGTGACGTGGTCATCGCCGCGACCCACGGCGTGCTGAGCGAGCCCGCCGCCGAGCGCCTCGCCGACTGCGGCGCCAAGGAGGTCGTGGTGACCAACACCCTGCCGCTGTCCGAGGAGAAGAAGTTCCCGCAGCTGACCGTGCTGTCCATCGCGCCGCTGCTGGCCCGCACGATCCGCGAGGTCTTCGAAAACGGCTCCGTGACCGGTCTTTTCAACGGAAACGCATAGAGCTCTTACCGCAAGAACGGCGGCTCGGACTACGGTCCGGGCCGCCGTTCTCGTGTCCGCGTTAGCCGCGGCGATCGGTGGGGATACTGAGGGTATGGACCGTGATCCGTTGGAGACCGAGATGGGGGACGACGACCAGGAGGACGAGATCCGCGAGTATCAGCGCAACATCGAGGATCCGCCCGACGAACTGCGCATCCGTTACCACGAGGATGAGGACGACGGCAGGCTCGGCATCGACGACGAGCTGGACCAGGAGTGGACGGCCCGCGACACCCTCGCCGCGGACGAGTCGGACGACCGGTCCGCCGAGGTGGCCGCGATCGAGATCATCGACGACGAGGATCTCTGAACCTGCTCCGTCCCCGACGCGCCTGTAGCAATCGGCTATGACGACGCGCTCACCGTGGTAGGCATAGGTTGCGTGACCGGGACGACACGAGGAGGGTGCGATGAGCACGCCGAAGGATCCGGACCACCCCGACGAGCAGCGGCCGCCGGAGTCACCGTCGAAGCCGACCGGGGAGACCTCCGGTGACGAGCCTGCCCAGCCGTCGACCGGCTCCGCCCCGGCGCAGACGCCCGGTGGACGACCCACCGAGCACGATCCCGCCGCCGCGCTACCGCCGGAGCACGAGCCGGGCCCGGCCGACCAATGGTGGCAGTCGAGCGGCTCGCCGCCCGGGGGAGCGCTGGGCGGCCAGTGGGGCGCCGAGCCCAGCGGCCAGCCCGCCGAACCCCGGCCTTGGGGCGCCAACGGCGGGGGCGAGCAGCAGTCCTGGGGCGCCGAACCCGCCGCGCCGGGGGCTCCCTCGCCGGGTTCCGGGCCACAGCCTCCCGACGAAACGACGCAGCGGTTCACGCCGGACGAGCACACGCAGTACGGTTCGGGCGGGCAACCGCCTTATCCGCCGAGCGGGCAGCCCGGTGACTTTCAGCAGCCGTATCCCCCGCAGCAGCCGTATCCGCCGACCGGGCAACCGCAGTACCCGCCAGGCGGTGGGTACGGCTACCCGACGTCCGGGCCGCAACAGCCGCAGTACGGCTACCCGTCCTATCCGCAGCAGGGGTACGAGCCCTACGCCACCCCGCCGAAGCAGCCGACCAGCCAGGTGTACTCGATCATCGGCTTCGTCTGCGCGATAACCGCGGTGCTGTTCTGCCCGATCTTGTTCGGCCCGGCCGGGATAATCCTGGGCATCATCGGGCGCAACAAGGGCGAATCGCTCGGCAAATGGGCAGCGATCGCTGCGGCCGTCGGGATGGTGATCGGCCTCATCGTGGGGTTCGTCGTGTTCGGCGGAGACATCACGACGTAGATTTTCGGTATGCGTCTATCGGGTGACATCAGCGCGGCGGGTGTGCGGGCATGACCGGATTCGCGGGTTTCCCGCTCGCCGGGCTCGACTTCTACGAAGACCTGGAGGCCGACAACTCCAAGGCGTTCTGGACCGCGCACAAGAAGATCTACGACGAGTCGGTGCTCGCGCCCATGAAGGCCCTGGTGGCCGATCTGGAGCCGGATTTCGGGACCGCCAAGATCTTCCGGCCCTACCGCGACGTGCGGTTCGCCAAGGACAAGTCACCGTACAAGACCGCGCAGGGCGCCGTGGTGCGCGCCGCGGCGGGGGTCGGCTGGTACGTCCAGATCAACGCCGGGGGTCTGTTCGTCGGTGGCGGTTTCTACCAGGGCTCGTCCGAGCAACTCGCGCAGCTGCGGGCCACCATCGATGACGAGGTGCGCGGACCGGAACTGGTGGCGATCCTCGCGAAACTCACCGACGCGGGCTTCACCATCGGCGGCGAGAAGCTGAAGACCCGACCCAAGGGCTACGACGCCGACCACCCGCGCATCGACCTGCTGCGGCACAAGTCGATCACGTGCGGCCGGGAATTCGGCGCGCCCGCCTGGCTGGACACGCCGCGCACGGCGAAGGAAGTCCGCGCCGCCTGGGAGACGATGCGGCCGCTGGTCGAGTGGCTGGGGGCGGTGGCCGGCGGCGCCCCGTCGTGGTGAGCGCCGCCGATCGACACGTGGTCAGCGCCGCCCGGCGAGCAGCAGCGCGAAACGATCGTCCGGATCGGTCCACACGTGTCCGGTGGCGAAGCCCGCGGCGGCGAGTTCGGCTTCGAGGCCCTCGACGCGGAACTTGGCGGAGATCTCGGTGCGCATCTGTTCGCCGCGGCCGAAGCGCACGGTGAGGTCGAGATCGCCGACCGCGACGGTCATGTCCTCGCTCGCCTCCAGCCGCATCTCGATCCACTCCCGTTCGACGTCCCAGACCGCGACGTGCCGGAATTTCTCCGGCGCGAAGTCGGCGCGCAGGCGAGAGTTCAGCACGTGTAGGACGTTCCGGTTGAACTCGGCGGTGACGCCCGCCGCGTCGTCGTAGGCGGGAACGAGTACCGCCGGGTCGGTGACCAGCCCGGCCCCGAGCAGCAGTTGCTCCCCCGGCTCGAGCAAGTCGTGGATCCTGGCGAGGAACTCCGCCCGTTCCGCGGGGACGAGGTTGCCGATGGTGCCGCCGAGGAATGCGATCATCCGGCGTCCGCCGCGGGGGAGGTTGGCCAGCGTGTCGGTGAAGTCGCTGACCACACCGTGCACGGCGAGCCCAGGGAACTCGACCGCGACCTCGTCGGCGGCCGCCCGCAGCGCTGCCGACGAAACATCCTGCGGTACATACTTCTTCAACGGCCCGCGCGCGCTCAGAGCGGTGAGCAACAGGCGCGTCTTCGCCGCCGATCCGGCGCCGAGTTCGACCAGTACCTCCGCTTGGGCGGCGTCGGCGATCTCGTCGACCACCCGTTCGAGCAGAGCGCGCTCGGTGCGTGTCGGGTAGTACTCGGGCAGCTCGGTGATCCGCTCGAACAGCTCGCTGCCCTTGGCGTCGTAGAACCATTTGGGCGGCAACCATTTCGGGTTCGCGGTCAGGCCCAGCCTGGCGTCCGAGCGGAGCGCGGTGTTCAGGTCGTCTTCGGTCAGGTGGATGTCCAGCGTGACTGCGGTCATGGCACCGGCCTTTCGGGTCAGAGGAGGGGGTCGACGGACAGCGCGCCGGGCCTGGCGCTCACCAGGCTGCGGTCCGGGATCGACTGCCAGCGGGGGTCGTCGTCGAACGGTTCGGAGGACACGAGTGCGAAATCATCGGTGACCAGCACCGACAACGAGTGGTGGCAGGTGGTCGCCCACAGTTGCGCACCGTCGGAGAGCAGGAGGTTCAGGCGTGCTTCCGGCGCCCGGTCGAGGATCGCGGAGACGAGCAGCCGCAGTGCCGCCGGAGCCGCCGACCACTCGCCGTCCGGTGCGCCGGTCGACAGCAGATCGCACAGCAGCACCCACAGCGTCGCCGCGTCGGTGGCGGATTCGGCCTCCAGCAGCCGCGCCGGAGAGAACAGGTCCTCGGCGCCGAGTCCGGCCGCGACGACCGCGAATTCGGCCGCCACGCCGGTCAGGGTGCGGCGCCAGTCCGGCACCACGCCGTTGTGGCTGAACGCCCAGCGGTCGCGGGTGAACGGCGCGCACGCGGACCGTTCGACCGGCATGCCGACCGTCGCCGAGCGCACCGCCCCGAGCACCGCGGCGGACTCCAGTTGCGGCAGCACCTCGTCAACGGCCGGGTCGGTCCAGATCGGTTCGGCGTTGCGGTAGCGGCTGGCGGTGACCGTGTCGTCCGGCGTGACGCTCCACCAGGCGACGCCGAAACCGTCGGCGTTGATGGTGCCGCCGTGACGCATGTCGCGCGGCGCCCACGCCTGGGTGCGCAGCGAATGGGAGCCGAGGGTCAACATGTCGCCCACCCGCACCGGCGGGCCGACGTAACCCAAGTGTCTACACATCCGCACCCGCCGGGGCCGACGTCGCGAGGCGCGGGCCGCTCGCCGCGGGACCGCGGCCGCACCATCGCCCGGCACGACGGGCGGCGCTCACTCCCCTTCTCCGGGCCGCAGATCCCGCGCCAGGCGGAACCCGGCGAAGATCTGGCGACGGATGGGATGGTCCCAGTTGCGGAAGGTGCCGCGGCAGGCCACCGGATCGGTGCCGAAGGAACCGCCGCGCAGCACACGGTAATCACCGCCGAAGAAGACCTCGGAGTACTCCCGGTACGGGAACGCCCGGAACCCCGGGTACGCCTCGAAACCCGAAGCGGTCCATTCCCACACGTCCCCGATCAACTGGTGCACGCCCGCGGGGGACGCGCCGGCCGGATACGCGCCCACCTCGGCGGGTTCCAGATGCCGCTGCCCGAGGTTCGCGGTGGCGACGTCGGGATCGGCGTCGCCCCAGGGGAATCGGCGCGACGCGCCGGTGGCCGGATCGAACCGGGCCGCCTTCTCCCATTCCGCTTCGGTGGGCAGGCGCTTGCCCGCCCAGTTCGCGTAGGCCTCGGCCTCGAACCAGCACACGTGCACGACCGGCTGTCGCGGCCGCAGCGGGGTCATCACGCCGAACACCCGCCGCCACCAATGCCCGGACGGATCACGCTCCCAGAACTGCGGCGCGACCAGGCCCGCCTCGACGCGATGCGCCCAGCCGCGCTCGGACCAGAGTTCGGGGCGTTCGTAGCCGCCGTCGTCGACGAAGGCCAGGTACTGCTCATTGGTGACCGGCGCGGCGTCGATCGCGAAACCGGCCACTCGCACCGGATGGGCGGGGCGCTCGTTGTCCAGCGCCCACGGGTCGGTGGAGGTACCCATGAGGAATTCCCCTGCGGGGATCACGACTTCCGCGCCGACCGCCGCCGTCGCGGCCGGGGCGTCCGCCGCCGAGAGCACGGCGGCGCCGGTACGCAACTGGTGGGTGGCCAGCATGGTCTCGTCGTGCTGCTGCTCGTGCTGGGCGATCATGCCGAAGGCGAATCCGTCGTCGATCAGCGGACGGCCGCGCAGATCGCTGCGCTCCAGTACGTCCAACACCTTGTCGCGTACAGTGCCGACATAGTCGCGCGCCTGGGCGGGATCGAGCAGCGGCAGCGTGGGCCGGTTCGCGCGGGCGTGTTTGAAGGCGTCGTAGAGTTCGTCGATGTCGGCGCGCACCGGGTCGCGTCCGCCGACGTCGCGCACGAGCCAGAGTTCTTCCTGATTGCCGATGTGCGCCAGGTCCCAGACCAGCGGGCTCATCAGCCGGGAATGCTGGGCCACGAGTTCGGCTTCGTCGACGCAGTCGGTGAGCGTGTGGGTGCGCAGGCGGGCGCGCGTGAGAACGTCGGCGATCCGATCCCTGAGCTGTTCGGTGCCGAAGTTGTCGGTGGGGGCGGGTTGGAAAGTGGTCACGAAAAACATCTCCGGGATTCATGGGGGTCGGCGGCGGCGATTCGGCTGGCGGCGGCCCGGTGGGCCTGCGTGGCGCCAGGGCAGCGCGGCTGGTTCACGTGGCGACTCCCGGAAGCCGCGGGCTCGGGGCGTGCTCGATGTCGTCCTCGGTCGGGGTGCGACCGCGGTGACATCGTTCGGCGGCGGACTCGACGGCGCGGGCCGCCTCGTCGGTCGCGGTGTGCTCGGCCGCGAGACGCAGCAGGGCGACCGCGCCCGCCCGGATGTCCGGATCAGCCAATCCGTAGCGGGCGGCATCGACCCAGCGGCCCGCCAGCGGCGCCGCGATCGAGCTCGCCTCAGCGACCACCGACGGGCTGGACATGAGCGCGTCGAACACGTGCACGGGAATGGTCCACGCGTCACCGGGCTGCGCGTCGATGTAGCGGACCTCCAAGTGGCCGGACGCGCGTACCGGCGGGAACAGCGTGGTGAGGTGATAGTCGAGATCGCCGGTGTCGGGGCGGCGGCCTACCTCGTCGTCCAGCGCGCCGGACAGCCAGTCGGCGAAGGTGGCCCCGGGCGGCGCGGACCATCCGTCGGCGTCGCCGCATTCCGCCGCACCGTCGGGTCGGCGCACGCACAGCAGCGGCACGTCCAGCGCCCATCTGCCGTAGGCGGCCACCGGGTCGGTCCAGTCCAGCACCGGCGGACGGGTGCGCGTGTTGTCCAGCCGCAGCCAGGCCCGCATGCGCTGGGAGGCCCACGCTCCGGGCGGCGCGCCACGCAGGACGGGTGAACAGGCGAAGGCGGCAAGCAGGGCCGGGCCGACGGCATACAGGGCGATCCACCGCGCGGTGACGTCCGCACGGTCGGCGCCCGCGTCGACGCTGACCTGGGCGGCCGCGGTGTTGCACATCATCAGCTTGCCGAACGGCCCGATGCCGCCGAAGGAGCGCTCCATCGCGCGATAGCGCGGCAGCTGAAGCAAGCGTTTGGGACGGCGGTCCGCGTCGGCGGCGACGGAAACGGGGCGGATGGACCGGGATTCGAGAAGTTCCCGCAACAGGCGGGCATCATCGCGCAGTCGATCACACAGCTGCGCGGCAGCTTCGTAGGGAGCGCTGGAGAGTTCGATCTGACCACCGGGTTCGAGAGTGACCCGGCTGCCCCCCGGCAGCGCGAGCGCCGGCGAATCAGGGGCGATGGACCGTGGTGCGTACGGTCCGAGAGCGTCCGCCAAGGCGGACAGTTGGGGGCGCGGAGCGGCCGAAGGTCCGGACGCCGAACACTCACCCTGCACCGTGAGCCATTCGAGTTCGGCGCCGATCAGCGTGGGTGGTCCGAGCTTGAAGCACACCCCGCCGATATAGGCCTCCGCCGCCGCGCGGGAGGACAGTTCTCCCTGCTCGGTGGCACAACCGGCCGACTCAGGACTCTCGAGCGTGACCGCCATGCCAACCTCCAGTGGGCGTCGGGACGTTGTCCGCTGTTCTTCGGTTATCGCCATTCGGTCCGGTGGTATTCCACTCACGGGCCGAAATTCGCGTGCGGCGATCCATCCAGCGTAGCCATGCGGACCGACAAGAAACCGACATGAAGCCGAACAATCGACCCGATAAGGTCGGCTCCATGCTGGATGACGCTCGCGTACGAGCCGACACTCCCGGATGCGTGTCCGGGCCGGAACCCGGACCCGTTTTCCTCGACAGCGCCGGCTCGTCGCTACCGCCGCGAGTCGTCACCGACACCGTTGTCGCGCATCTGCTGCGGGAAGCGGAGATCGGAGGTTATCGCGCCGCGAACGAGCGGCTCGACGATCTCGCCGACGTCAAGACCGCGATCGGGGCGTTGATCAACGCCGAACCCGAGAGCATCGCGCTCAGCGACAGCGCCACCCGATCCTGGGCGGACTTCTTCTACTCGGTCCCGCTCGCGGCGGGCGACCGCATCCTGATCTCCGAGGCGGACTACGCCAGCAATGCCATCGCCGCCTTGCAGCGCGCCCGCGCCACGGGCGCCACGGTGGAGCGGATTCCGAGCGACGGCAGCGGGCAGATCGACCTCGACGCGCTCACCGCGCTGGTCGACGAACGGGTCAAGCTGGTTTCGATCCTGCACGCGCCCACCAACGGCGGGTTGGTGAACCCGGCAGCGGAGGCGACCAGGATCGCGCACTCGGTCGGCGCGCTGGTGCTGCTGGACGCCTGTCAGTCCGCCGGGCAGCTGCCTTTGGACGTGGCCGAGCTCGGCGTCGACGCCTTGTCTGCCACCGGACGCAAGTGGCTGCGCGGCCCGCGCGGCACCGGATTCCTGTATCTGCGGCCGGAGTTGGCGCGCTCCATGGAACCAGGCCGGCTCGACCTGCACAGCGCGGAATGGACCGGCCCGCACGACTACCGGCTCGCGCCCGACGCAGGCCGCTTCGAGTTCTGGGAGTGCGACGTCGCGGGCCGCCTCGGCCTGGGCGCCGCCGTGCGATATCTGCTCGAACTGGGCCCGGAGAACGTCTACGCCGCGATCGCGGCCCGCGCCGAGCACCTGCGCAAGGCGCTGCCGGAGATTCCCGGCGTCACCGTGCGCGATCTCGGCATCCGGCACAGCGGCATCGTGTCGTTCACCGTTGACGGCGTCGAGTCCGTCGAGGTGCGCGACCGGCTGCTGGCGCGGGACATCACCGTCACGGTCAGCCACGCGGGCTCGACCCTGCTGGACATGACCGGCCGCGGCCTGGCCTCCGTCGTGCGCGCTTCGCCGCACTGCTTCGTCGGTTTCGACGAGCTCGATCGCTTCGTCGCCGCGGTGGCACAGCTGCGCGCCTGAGCCGCGAGCGCCACGGAACGGTCAGGCCAGATGCACGGCCAGTGCCCTGGCCACCAGAGCCGCCGCGTCCACTCCGGGGTCGACCAGGCGCAAGCTTCGATTGGCCTGTGCGGTGGCGATGCCGTGCACATTGGTCCACAGGGCGATCGCACGGTGGCGCGGGTCGATCGCGCCCGATTCCGCCGCCGCGCCGACCAGCTCGGCGAACCGCGCGAACAGCGGCAGGCTGACCGACCGCAGATTCTCGCCGGAGCCTTCGAGTAGGTCGTGCCGGAACATCAGGGTGAACATCTCCGGCCGCCGCGCGGCGAATGCGATGTACTCGGCGCTCATCCGGGTGAGACGATCGCGCGCGGCCCCGGCGTCCACCGCGGCGAACCGGTCCGCGAGATCGGCGAAACCGCGCGCCGCGATGGCGGCGAGCAGTGCGCGGTGGGTCGGGAAATACCGCCGCGGCGCACCGTGCGAGACGCCCGCGGCCCGGGTGATGACCCGCAATCCCAGTCCCGCGGCGCCGACCTCTTCGAGCAGGTCGACACCGGCGTCGACCAGTCGATCTCGTAGCGACTCGCTCTCGGCCATGCGGACATTGTCTACGCCTGTCGCTGTGTGACCGCACACCGGGTGTAGACACTGTCTACGAGATCGGGTAGACAGTGTCTACGCCCAATGCCCTTGGAGGTCTACGTGTGGTACCCGCTGTTCAAGTACGTCCTGCTCGGTCCGCTGCTGCGACTGCTGGGCAGGCCGACGGTCGAAGGACTGGACAACATTCCGCGAACCGGACCGGTGATCATCGCGGCCAATCATCTCGCGGTGATCGACTCCCTCTACCTCGCGCTGGTCGTGCCACGGCGCGTGACGTTCCTGGCGAAGCAGGAGTACTTCACCGGAAAAGGCGTGCGCGGCCGGATCAACCGCTGGTTCTACTCGGTCTCCGGACAGGTGCCGGTCGATCGGACCGGCGGTGACGCGGCCGCCGCGGCGCTGGCCGCCGCCACCCGCATCCTGACGGACGGCGGGGTCTGGGCGATCCATCCCGAAGGCACCCGTTCCCCCGACGGCCGGATCTATCGCGGACGCACCGGCACCTTGCGGGTCGCCATGGCCACCGGCGCGCCGGTCGTTCCCGTGACCCTCTCCGGCACCGATCGGGTGAACCCGCGCGGCAGCCGTCTGCTGCGTTTCGGCAAGGTGCGTATCGCGTTCGGCGCGCCGCGTCGCTATCCGCCCGCCGAGCAGCGCCGGACGGTGCGCGCCGCGACCGACGAGTTGATGCGCGAACTGGCCGCCCGCTCCGGCCGGTGCTACGTCGATCGTTACGCCGCAACCTTTCCGGCCACTGTTTCGCGCCCCTGACCTGCGCCCCTGGAAATGGGGTTAACGCTGGGCCACTATGGCGTGATAGTCGGGGGAGGCCGGTTCCCGGCAACGGTTGGTGATGGAGGAGTTGGGACTTTGAGCAGATTCACCGACGAGATGTATGCGACCGCACAGACCTCCGAGCGCGGCCTGGTGACCGGCGAGCCCGGCGCCCCACTGCGGCGCACGTGGTCGGAGATCCACCGGCTCGCCCGGCGCATGGCGGGCGGGCTGGCCGAAGCCGGTATCGGGCACGGTGACGCGGTCGGCGTGCTCGCGGGCATGCCGGTCGACATCGCCCCGGCCTGCCAGGCCATCTGGATGCGCGGCGCGTCGATCACCATGCTGCACCAGCCGACTCCGCGCACCGATCTGGTGGTCTGGGCGCGCGACACCGAAACCGTGCTGACCATGATCCGGGCCCGCGCGGTCGTGCTCGGCGCGCCGTTCGAGGCGGCCGAGCCGCTGTTGCGCGAACGCGGCATCACCGTCGTGCGCATCGACCAGCTGCCCGGCGGCCCCGACATCGATCCGGTGCCCACCGCCGAGGGCGATATCGCGTTGCAGCAGTTGACTTCCGGCTCGACCGGCTCGCCCAAGGCGGTGCGGATCACGCACGAGAATTTCTTCGTCAACGCCTACGCCATGTTCGACCGGGTGAAATTCCAGCTCGCCGACGATGTGATGGTCAGCTGGCTGCCGCTGTTCCACGACATGGGCATGGTCGGATTCCTCAGTGTCCCCATGCAATTCGGCGCCGAAGTGGTGTGCGTGACGCCGCTGGACTTCCTCACCAAGCCGCTGCTGTGGGCCGAGCTGATCAGCAAGTACCGTGGAACTGTCACCGCCGCACCGAATTTCGCCTATTCGCTGCTCGCCCGGCGGCTGCGGCAGGCCGACGAAGGCGCGTTCGACCTCAGCAGCGTGCGGTACATGTGGAACGGGGCCGAACCGGTGGACCCGGACACCATGGAGGCGCTGGCCGCGGCCGGAAAACGCTTCGGCCTCAACCCGATGGCGCTCACCCCGGTCTACGGCATGGCCGAGACCACGCTCGCCGTGTCGATCCCCGACCCCGGGCACGGACAGGTGCTCGACGTGATCGACGCCGACCTGCTCGAGGCGATCGGCAAGGCGGTGCCCGTGCCGGTGGAGCACGGCCAACCGGCCAACATCCGGCGATTGCCCACCCTCGGCTATCTGGTCGACAACCTGGAGGGCCGGATCGTCGACAGCGAACGTCAACCGTTGCCCGCCCGCTCGGTGGGCGTGATCGAATTGCGCGGTCCCGCGGTCACTTCCGGCTATGTGACGGTGGACGGATTCCAATCGGCCCGGGACGACGAGGGCTGGCTGGACACCGGCGACATCGGCTACTTCACCGACGAGGGACTGATCGTGGTGTGCGGCCGGATCAAAGACGTCATCATCATGGGCGGCCGCAACATCTACCCCACCGACATCGAGCGCGCGGCGGCCAGGGTGGCAGGCGTCCGGCCGGGCAACGCGGTGGCGGTGCGCCTGGACGCGGGCCAGAAGCGGGAAAGTTTCGCCGTGGTGGTGGAGAGCGGCAGCCACCAGGATCCCGACGAGGTCAAGCGCATCGAGCGCGAGATCGTGCACTCGGTGTTCGCGGAGGTCGGCGCGCGGCCACGCACCGTCACCGTGCTCGGTCCCGGCGCACTACCGAAGACGTCTTCCGGCAAACTGCGCAGGGCCGCGACCGCGATGCATCTGCCGCGCGGGTGATCGGCCGAGTGCCGCTCAGTGCAATTGGTTCTGCGCGGTTTCCAGCCCGACGCGCAGCAGCAGTTCCACCGCGTCGGCGGCCTGCTCGATGATCACCGGGACCTCTTTGCGCTCCGGCGTGGAGAACGGCTTCAACACGTAATCGGCCGGGTCCTGGCGGCCCGGCGGACGGCCGATGCCGATGCGGGTGCGCAAGTAGTCCTTGGTGGTCAGGGCGCTGGAGACGGAACGAAGACCATTGTGCCCGCCCTCACCGCCGCCGCGCTTGAGCCGGATGGAGCCGAACGGCAGGTCGAGTTCGTCGTGCACGACGATCACCTCGGTCGGCGGCACGGAGAAGAATTTCGCCAGCGCGGCCACCGGCCTGCCGGACAGGTTCATGAACGAACGCGGCTTGGCGATCAGCACCTGACGCCCGTCCAGCCGCGCCTGCAGCAGGTCGGCGCCGGATTTCTTGTGCACACCGAAACGGCCGCCGACGCGCTCGGCGAGCACGTCGGCGACCAGGAAACCGACATTGTGCCGGGTGCGCTCGTATTCGGGACCTGGGTTGCCCAGTCCGACGACGAGCGCGGGCCCGGCGGACGATTCGGTACTACTCAGCGCTCTCGCCCTCGGCCTCGCCCGCACCCTCGCCCTCAACGGGCTCGGCGGCCGGGGCGGCGATGACGTTGACGATCAGGGTCTCGGCATCGGCGGCCAGGTCGACGCCCTCGGGCAGCTGCAGCTCGCCCGCGGTGATCTGGGTGCCGGCCTCGACGCCCTCGACGGAGACCTCGATGGCCTCGGGCAGCTTCAGCGCGTCGGCCTCGACGGAGACGGTGGTGGCTTCCTGGGTGACCAGGGTGCCGGGGGCGGCGTCGCCGGTGACGGTGACGTTCACGTCGGCGGTGACCTTCTCGCCGCGCTTGATGATCAGCAGGTCGGCGTGCTCGATGTAGCGGCGGATCGGGTGCACCACGACGGACTTGGTCAGCGCGAGCTGCTTCTTGCCGTCGATGACGAGGTTCAGCACCGCGTTGGTGCCGTGCTCACGCAGGATGGCGGCGAAGGCCTGGGCGTTCACCGACAGATGCTGCGGGTCGGCCTGGTGGCCGTACAGCACGGCCGGGACGTTGCCCGCACGACGGGTACGGCGCGCTGCGCCCTTACCGAACTCGGTGCGTACGGATGCTTCGAGAAGGTTGACGTCGGACATGACTGGATCTACTCCTACGGCTCTTCCGGGCTGTCAGTTACACGTCAGGGGTGCTGCACACCTGACGGATGGTCTATTCGTCGGGGCGAAGACCGAACAGGGACGGCCGGAAGCCGCGCCGCGTCGATCACGGTGTCGCAAAACTGGTCTGCGGTCACCCTCGCCGAGACAACCCGAACACCATACCCCAGCGCAGAGGCGCTCTTTGAATCGGGTGGTCACCGGCGGTTCGGCCCGCGCTCGAGCGAGTCGCGTACGCTGGCGGGGTTGCCGATCGGTCGTCTGCGAAAGGTTGTCTTGCGTTGAGCGCCTCCCCTGAGGGTGTTGTCGCGCCCGCACCCCGTGGGTTATCCGCCGAGGTAGCCCGCCGGCGCACGTTCGCGGTGATCTCCCATCCCGACGCGGGCAAGTCCACGCTCACCGAGGCGCTGGCCCTGCACGCCAGGATGATCTCCGAGGCGGGCGCGATCCACGGCAAGGCCGGGCGCAAGTCGACCGTCTCGGACTGGATGGAGATGGAGAAGGCGCGCGGCATCTCGGTCAGCTCGACCGCGCTGCAGTTCAACTACCGGGCCAAGGGCTCCGATGTGGACAGCGTCATCAACCTGGTCGACACCCCCGGCCACTCCGATTTCTCCGAGGACACCTACCGGGTGCTCACCGCCGTCGACGCCGCGGTGATGCTGATCGACGCGGCCAAGGGCTTGGAGCCGCAGACGCTGAAACTGTTCCAGGTCTGCCGCCACCGTGGCATCCCGGTGATCACCGTGATCAACAAGTGGGACCGGCCAGGGCGGGCGCCGCTGGAACTGCTCGACGAGATCAACGAGCGGATCGGACTCACCCCCACCCCGCTGTTCCTTCCGGTCGGCATCGCGGGGGACTTCCGCGGCCTGCTGCGCCGCGGCCCGGACGGCGTCCCGCTCGAATACATCCACTTCACGCGCACGGCGGGCGGCGCGACCATCGCGCCCGAGGAGTCGATCACCCCGGAGGCCGCGGAGGCGCGCGAAGGCGAGCCGTGGAGCACCGCCGCGGAGGAGAGCGAACTGCTCTCGGCCACCGGCCAGGACCACGACCAGGAACTCTTCCTCGCCGGGCAGACCTCGCCGGTCATCTACGCCTCGGCGATGTTGAACTTCGGCGTACGGCAACTGCTGGAGACCTTGGTCGCGCTCGCGCCTGCGCCCGGTTCGCGTCGTGACGTCGACGGCAAGCCGCGCGAGACCGGCGACCCGTTCAGCGCGGTGGTGTTCAAGGTGCAGGCGGGCATGGACGCCGCCCACCGCGATCGCCTCGCGTTCATGCGGATCGTGTCCGGCGAATTCGAACGCGGCATGGTGGTCACCCACGCGCAGACCGGTCGGCCGTTCGCCACCAAGTACGCGCTGACCGTGTTCGGCCGCGAGCGCGCCACCGTCGACACCGCGTACCCGGGTGACGTCGTCGGCCTGGTCAACGCGACGGCGCTGGCACCGGGGCACACGCTGTTCGTAGACAAGAAGGTGGAGTTCCCGCCGATCCCCTCGTTCGCACCGGAACATTTCGCGGTGCTGCGGGCGCGCAGCGCGGGCAAATACAAGCAGTTCCGCAAGGCCGTGGACCAGCTCGATTCCGAGGGCGTCGTGCAGGTGCTGCGCAACGACATCCGCGGCGACGCCTCTCCCGTGCTGGCCGCGGTCGGCCCGATGCAGTTCGAAGTGGTGACCGCGCGCATGCTCGCGGAGTTCAACGTCGAGACCACGATGGAACACCTCGCCTACACGCTGGCCCGGCGCACCGACGCCGCGTCGGCGGACGAACTCGGGCGGCAGCGCGGGGTGGAGGTGTTCACCCGCTCAGACGGTGCGCTGCTCGCGTTGTTCAGCGACAAGTGGCGGCTGCAATACATCGAGAAGGAGCACCCGGCGCTCACCCTGGAGCCCCTGGTCGCTACGGCCGACTGAGTCAGCCGGCCTCGGACTCCGGCCGCAGCGGCGCGGCGCCGGGGTCGCGTTCGATCGATGAGATGCCGTCCTCCTTGGCGATCAGGCCCCAGCGGCTGGAGGTCAGGCGCAGGCTGGGCAGGTCGCTGAGGGAGAGCACCACTTCGTAGGTGCGTTCGTAGCCGGTGTGCGAGATCCGCCACCGCCCGTCGTCGCAGCGCACGTAGCGATCGGTGTAGAAGGCCGCGCCGCGCAGCAGCATGTTGTGGCCCGGAATGAGCACCGTGTCGGCGAGGTACCAGGTGCCGGTGGCGGTGTCGCCTTCGACATCGATCTCGGGGTGGTCACAGCGGTGTTCGGTGATCACGTGCGGCCCGAGCGTGTTGCGCATGAACGCGATGAAAGCCTCGCGCGATTCGAACTGGAGATATTCGCTGTAGGTCGCGGTCGCCTCGGGGATCATGGTGTCGGCAAAATCATCCCACGACTTGGTGTCGAGAGTACGCAGGTACCGGTATTTCAACCGCGAGATCGCCGACACGTCGTCCGGCTCCCGCTCCTCGCCGCGAGTCAGGCGTGGGTCGTCGCGCACCCGCCCGAAGTCGATCGGCCCCGCGTCGAAGGGCAGCCGCTCGTCGGCGCGCAGGTCGCCGGGATCTCGTTCGCCGGTGCTCGCCGCCCGCTGACCACGGCTCGGCGCGGGACCGGCCGTGCCGATATCTCGCTCCTCGGGCTCCGGTCCGCTCGAATCTATGTCCACCCCGCCGCGCTCCTGCCGGCCCGGGGGAAAACCCGGGTCGTCGCGCTGCTGATTACCGGGACCCTTGCCCCGGTCGTTACGCGTTTGCCCAGCGATGCCCAAACCTGGGTCGCCGCGCCCCTGCCCGCCGGTTCGCTGATCCATACCCTCAACAATCCCATCCCGAGTGCCGGATTGGGAGAGTTGTATCAGATTGCTATCGCGACGAGAGAGAACATTCCGACGAAGATCAACTTCGGGGTGTCAGCTTCCGATCGTGAAGCAGGTGCGGCAGAAGTCCTCACCGAACTCGGTCAGCCGGAGACTCTTGCGGACGATCTTCGGCGCCCGGCCCGCCTTCTTCAGCGCCGCCTCCACCACGGGCTGCACCTCCAGCACCATGTAGCGGCTCAGGACCACCGGATCGTCCGAGGTCAGCGTCAGCCCGAGGCGGTTGAGGTTGATCAGGTAGGACCGCGACCGGTCCGGGTAGCGCACCCCGGCCTGCTCGGGCACCGAGGTGAGGTCGCCCTGCACCAGTTCCGAGCCGATCCCCAGCGGACGGTTGGTGCGCACGTCGACCGACGGCTGCGGGCCGTTGAGCGCCATGAAGCGCAGGATGCGCGCCTCGTCGGGAGCGAGCTCGTCGAGGATGCGGTCGTAGGCCGGGTGCACGTCCTCGGTGAAGTAGACGTCGGCGGACCTGGCCAGCAGCGCGTCGCCGCGGCGGCGCAACTCCTCCGTGCTCGCCGAGCGCAGGTACGGCCCGACGGCCAGCGCTTGCTGCGAGGTGGGTCCGTTGGAGGTCGGGACATAGCTGACGATCTCCCGGACCGACCCCTCGGTGACGCCGAGCGCGCTGCGAGCGATGGAGCGCAACGCGTTTCCGGTCCGCTCGGCGATCTCGGCCGAGGACTCCCCGTCCAGCGCGGCCTGGGTGATCTCCCTGGTGACCTCGTAGGTCGTGCCGACCGCCCATTGGCTTCCGCGCACGACGGTGCCCGCGGCCACTCCGGCCGCGCGGAACACACCGCGGATCAGCCGTGCCTCATTGCTGATCTGCCGCTGTTCGACATCCGAACTGCGCTCGACGGCGCGGGGACCTGGCCTTACCACGTCCTGTCCGGTCCTGTCGTCTGCCACGTTTTCTCCGATATCGCCGGGGGGAACGAATCCGTCCCACAGATTACTTCCCCTTGTGTCGCGGGGCATTCGCACCGCCTGACTCGGACAGTGCGACCGGCGCGCGGCGCGCAATAAGGTTTCTTCGCCGAGGGGGTGCTAGTTTTGGTTGCCGGTGAGGCGGCGATCACCGGTGTATCGGCAGGAGGGTGTCGTGTTAGAGAGCGTTTTCGGAATCCACCCGACGATCCTCCTCGAGCTCGTGACCATACCGCTTTTCACCGGCGTGATCGGCTACATCACCAACTGGACCGGCGTGCTCATGCTGTTCAAGCCGGTCGCCTTCCACGGCATCCGAGTTCCCGGCCTGCGCGCGCTGTATCCGTTCCTTCCCAAGCGAATTCAAGTTCTCCCGCTACTGAGCTACGACGGCCGGTTCGGCTGGCAGGGCATCGTCCCGTCGCGCGCGGACAAGATGGCCAGCATCGCGGTCGACAAGGGCCTGGCCAAACTCGGCAGCGTCGCGGACTTCTATCGGGAACTCGAGCCGGACAAGCTGGCCGAGCACCTCGCGAGCATCGCCGACGCGCAGATCAAGGACATCGTCGAGGACATCCTGCGCCGCGAGCATCCGCAGCTCTGGTACAACCTGCCCGCCCAGGTGCGCGACATGGTGCACGCCAGGGTGCGCCAGCAACTGCCGGAGATTCTGCGCGAGCTGACCGAGGAATTGGGCGCGAATATCGATCAGCTGCTCGATGTGAAGCAGATGGTGATCCGCTACTTCCAGGCCCGGCCGCATCTGCTCAACACGCTGTTCCAGGTGCTCGGCGCGAAGGAACTGCGTTTCATGCAGAACTTCGGTTTCTACTTCGGCGCGCCGATGGGTGTGCTGCTGGTCGCCATCCTGCATCTGACCGGCTGGTCCAGCCTGGTCGTGCTGCCGATCGGCGGCGTGATCATCGGCTGGGTGGTCAACTGGATCGGCATCAATATGATCTTCGCGCCCGCGTATCCGAAGTGGTGGGTTCCGTGGCGGCAGGGCCTGCTGATCAAACGCAAGTCCGAAATCACCGACGGATACGCGGAATTGGTTTCCAGCCAGGTGATCACGGTGGCGAATATCGGCGACGAGTTGCTCAACGGCCCCCGCTCGGACCGCACCATGCAGATGCTGGAGGACACGCTGCGCCCGGCCGCCGACCGCGCGCTCGGTCCCGCGCGTCCCGCGGTCAAGTTCGTGCTCGGCAGCCGCGAATACGACTCGCTGCAATCGACGTTCACCAGCGAAGCCATGGCCATCGCGCCGATCGCGTTCGCCGACCCGGAATTCAACGTCCGCCAGGGCAGGCAGATCAACGAATACATCGCGAGGCAGATGGCGATGTTGTCGCCGCCGGACTTCGTGGACATGCTGCGCGCGGCCATCAAGCAGGATGAATGGCTCCTTTTCGTCCATGGCGGCGTGTTGGGGCTGTTCGCCGGATACGCTCATATCCTGATCTTCGGAACGGGAGTGGCGACATCATGGCTGTAGCGGGTCCGGACGACGGCGATATCCAGGCCGTCGAGCACCTCGACGCGACGGCGGCGAATGCCGAGCCATCGCAGGAGATCGCCCGGCGGCCGGCTTCGGACATCGCGCACACCGACGAATTACCCAGACGGGTAACGGTTCCCCTCGCCACCGTGCGTGCGGCGACAGGCGTCGCGCGGGTCGCGTGGACCGCGGTCACCGGGGTGACGTCCTGGAGCGTCGGCACCGCGGTCGGCGTCACCTCGACCGTCGTACGGCGCAGCATCGAGGGAGCGCCGCCGCGAGAAGTGCTGGCCGAGGCGGAGTCCGAGGTCCGTGACGCGATGCGCAAGGCGCTCGGGATGCCCGCCGCCACGGAACCGTCCACGCAGGAAGCGGTGCCGACGCTGCGTGAGCAGGGAGCCGCGCTGTTGCGGTTGTCGGCCAGCCCGCACGGCGAGGACGACAACCATCCGGCCTTCGCGGGCATGCTCGCCGAGTTGACCCCGGACGAAGCGCGCATCCTGCGCTTCCTGCATCTGGACGGGCCACAGCCCTCGATCGACATCCGCACCGGCCGCCCGCGCGCGCTCGGCTCCGAACGCCTGGGCTCGATGCTCACGCTGATCGGCGAACACGCGGGCCTGCGCTTTCCGAACCGGATCCAGCAGTACCTGACCAACCTGCGCAGGCTCGGTTTGATCGAGCACGCGCGCGAGCCGGTCGGCAATCCGAACCGGTACCAGCTGCTGGAGGCGCAGTCACCGGTGCGGGAGATGCTGAAGCGCTCCGGCTTCGGCACCAAGGTGATCTACCGCAGCGTGGTGCTCACCGACTTCGGCGCGGACTTCGTGCGCACCTGCCTGCCGGTGGTCGTGCAGGACGGACGCGCCTCGGGCCACTAGGGCCCCCAGCCGCGCAGCGCCATCTCGGCCACCCGCTCCAATTCGGCCCGGCCTGCTCCGTCGCGCGCCGCCTGGGACATGCCCTGCATCACCGTGCCGACGTAGCGGGCCAGCGTGCGCGCGTCGAGGTGGCTCGGCAGGACGCCCGCGTCGATGTCGGCCTGGATGCGCGCGGCGAACGTGTCGATGTTCCGATTGCGCATATCGCGCAGGAGATCGGCGATCTCGGCGCTGGTGGTGTTGACGCCCGCGCTGATCACCAGACAGCCGTGCGGGCATTCCGGCCGGGTGTATTCCGTCGCCGCCTCGCGCAGAATCCGCCGTACCGCCGCCTCCGCGGTGTCCTCCTCGGCCAGCGCCCTCGCGACGAATCCGCCGTAGCGGTCGCCGAATTTCGCGACGACCTCGCCGAACAACGTCTTCTTGTCCCCGAACGCCGCGTACAGGCTGGGTGCGCCGATGCCCATGGCCGCGGTCAGGTCCCCGATCGAGGTGGCCTCGTACCCCCGGGCCCAGAACAGCCGCATGGCCTTGTCCAGCGCCGCGTCCCGATCGAAGGATCGCGGCCGCCCTCGGGTCGTCGTGCTCATGGCGCAATTTTATAGCGATCACTAGAGAATGTGCTACCTTTCTTTCTGTAGCGGTCGCTAGAGAAAGGGGCGCGCCATGGGCGCACTGACGGGCAAGACGGCACTGGTCACCGGGAGCAGCCGGGGCATCGGGCGAGCGATCGCCGAACGACTGGCGCGTGACGGCGCACGCGTCGCGGTCCACTACAACCGCGACGAACAGGCGGCGAAGGCGACCGTGGCCGCGATCGAGGCTTCGGGCGGCGCGGCGTTCGCGATCCGCGCCGAACTGGGCGTGCCAGGCGACGCCGAGACGCTGTGGGCGGCCTTCGACGCGCACGCCGACGGGCTGGACATCCTGGTGAACAACGCGGGCACCGACGGGATCAGGGAGCCGATCGCCGGAACCGACGAGGCGGCGTTCGACCGGGTCTTCGCGATCAACGCCAAGGCTCCCTTCTTCATCACCCGTCTCGGCTTGCACCGGTTGCGCACAGGCGGGCGGATCGTCAACATCTCCACCGGACTGACCCACGGCGCGTACATGCCGCAACTGATCGCCTACACCATGACCAAGGCCGCGCTCGACAGTTTCACCAGCGTGCTCGCGAAGGAGGTCGGCGCGCGCGGCATCACCGTGAACGCGGTCGGGCCGGGGATCATCGACACCGACATGAACGCGAACTGGCTGCGCAACGCCGAAGCCCAGGCGTCGGTGGCGACGATGTCCCCCCTCCACCGCGTGGCGCAGGCCGACGACGTCGCCGACGTCGTCGGGTTCCTCGCCTCCGACGACGCCCGGTGGGTGACCGGGCAGTGGATCGATGCCACCGGCGGCGCGCTGCTGTAAGCGCCTTTCTCGCGCGCGAGCTGCGGACCCGCATGGCCCGGCCGCTCCCATCAGGCGTACCTTCGCCTTCGCTGCGGCCATGCGCGAACTGAGGACGGACTCCGCCCGACTGCACCTATCAGGCGTACCTCCGCCTTCGCTGCGGCCATGCGCAGGCTGAGGACGGACTCCGTCCGGCTGCAGCTATTAGGCGTACCTTCGCCTTCGCTGCGGCCATGCGCGAACTGAGGACGGACTCCGCCCGACTGCACCTATTAGGCTTTAGCACCGTGCTGTCAGTTGTGCCGAGTCCCGTCACCGTGCGGGCGCCGTCGAAGGTGAACCTCCATCTCGGAGTGGGCGACCTGCGGGCCGATGGCTACCACGACCTGACCACGGTGTTCCAAGCACTGTCCCTGAGCGACGATCTGGAGATCGCGCCGTCGGCTTCGCTGGCCGTCCGGGTCACGGGTGAGGGCGCCGCGGAGGTGCCGACCGACCGGACGAATCTGGTATGGAAAGCCGCCGTCCGGCTGGCGCACCTCGGCGGCCGCGCTCCCCTGGTGGAAATCGCCATCACCAAAGGCATTCCGGTGGCAGGGGGCATGGCGGGCGGCAGCGCCGACGCCGCCGCCGCGCTGGTCGGGCTGAACGAACTGTGGGACCTGGGACTGTCCAGGGAGGAACTCACCGCGGTGGCGGCCGAACTCGGCAGCGACGTGCCGTTCGCCCTGCACGGCGGCACCGCGCTGGGCACCGGCCGCGGCGAGCGCCTGTTGCCGGTGCTGTCCCGCAACACGTTTCACTGGGTGCTCGCGTTCGCCAAAGGCGGCTTGTCCACTCCCGCGGTGTTCGCCGAACTCGACCGGTTGCGCGAGCACGGCGAACCGCCCCGGCTCGGCGAGCCGCAGCAACTGATGCAGGCGTTGGCCTCCGGCGATGCGCGGCAGCTCGCACCCCTGCTCGGCAACGATCTCCAGGCGGCGGCGGTGTCGCTGAAGCCGGAACTGCGCCGCACGTTGCGCGCGGGCATCACCGCGGGCGCGCTGGCCGGATTGGTCTCCGGTTCCGGGCCCACCTGCGCGTTCCTCTGCGAGAGCGAGGAGTCGGCGATCTCGGTGGCCGCCGAACTCGCGGGCGCGGGCGTCTGCCGCAGCGTGCGGACCGCCAGCGGACCCGTGCCGGGCGCGCGCGTCCTCAGCGGCGACGCACCCGGTAAGCACTGACCGCCATTGGCCGCGACCGGACGCGGCGGCTTGCGGCCGACGCCGCAAGCCGCCGAGCGGGCACTTCAGGCACGGTTCCTGCCGAACCGTCCGTAGCTCCGGCGGGGTGTCCACTGCGAGGTGGTGATGCCGACGACACTGCGGCGAGCACGAAACCCTATGTGGCCTGCCGTACGTGCGGGAACGCTCAGCATGACGGCCCTGCGCGCGATCGTTGCGGTACGCCGGTCGGCGAGCCGATCGAGTGGGAACGCTCGACATCGCCGCATCCCGTGCGACCGATGCGCGGCCTGGCTCAGGGCAGCAGGTCGGCGAGCCGATCGACCTGATCGGCGTCGCGACCGTAGCAATAGAACATCACCTCGTCCGCGCCGAGATCGCCGAATTGCGCCATGGCGGAGCGGATCCGCGCGGGCGTGGTGAGCATGCCTTCGAGCATGCCTTCGGCGCGGCCGGTGAACGCGTAGTAGGCGCCCATCGACGCGCGTGCGTCTTCGATGACGTCGTCCGGACCGAGGGCGACGTTGACCTGGGCGACGATCCGCGGCGCGCCCGGTCGGCCGTGGTCGGTCCAGGAACGGCGAACGGTGTCGAACAGCCCGCCCGCCCACGACGGCGGTGCGGCGGCGAGAAAGCCACCGCCCCAACGGCCGACGCGCTCGAGTGCGGCGGGCTGGAAGCCGCCGAACAGGATCTCGGGCCCTTCCGGGCGCAGTGGCGCGGGGCCGATCGGCCCGCACTCCTCGCCGTAGGGCTCACCGGCCCACAGGCGGCGCATGAGCGCGACTTGCTCGTCGAGGCGGCGGCCCCGGGTGCGCAGGTCGGTGCCCGAGGCGAGGTGGTCGTCGGCGCGGCCGCCGACGCCGAGGCCGAGCACCAGCCGCCCGCCGGACATCCGGTCCAGCGTGGCGGCCTGTTTGGCGAGCAGCACCGGGTCGCGCAACGGCGCGAGCAGCACTTCGGTTTGCACTCGGACGCGGCTGGTCGCGCCGGCGATCGCGGCCAGCGCGATCAGCGGTTCGGGATTGTCGTAGACCAGCCGGTCGAGCAGGCCGAGCGTGCGGAACGGGCCCGCGTCGGCGCGCCGAGCCCAGTCGAGCAACGCGGCGGGATCGGAGATGGGCAGGCCGAGGCCGACGTGCATGAGAATCCTCCAGAGAGCATGCGGAATGGGAATAGTGCCGCCCGCCGACGCCTTCGGATAGGAGGCGGGCGTCCCACTCTGCGGCTGTACTTCTGGGGAGCGCCGATTCGGTTGCATGAGAACGAACAGCGTTCGTTCGCGATCAATCTAAACGAACATTGTTCGTACCGCAAGCTCGCCGCCGTTCGCCGGGACGACAGGCGGTCCGCCCACATCGGTACGCTGGCCCGGGGCCCCAGGGCCGCGACAGGTAGGTCTCATCGGACCGCCCCCGCAAGACACGGAAGGATCCATGTCCAACCTGATCAATCTCGAACAGGTCCACAAGAGCTTCGGGATCAAGCCGCTGCTGGACAACGTCTCGCTCGGCGTGCACGCGGGCGAACGGATCGGAGTCGTCGGCCTCAACGGCGGCGGCAAGACCACCCTGCTCGAGGTGCTCACCGGCATCGAGGAACCCGACAGCGGCCGGGTCAGCAGACTCGGCGGCCTGCGCATGGCTGTGGTGACGCAGCGCGGTGTGCTGCCCGCGGGCGCGACGGTCGGATCGGTGGTGCTGGCCGGGCTGGCCGACGACGCCATGACCGACGAGGTCGCCGAACACGAATGGGCCGCCGACCCGCGCATCCGCTCGGTGATGGACGGCATCGGCATCGCCGGCCTCGGCATGGACACCCCGGTGGACAACCTCTCCGGCGGCGAGCGCCGCCGGGTCGCGCTCGCCGCAGCGCTGGTGCGCGAACTCGACCTGCTCGTGCTCGACGAGCCGACCAACCACCTGGATGTCGAGGGTGTGCAGTGGCTGGCCGCGCACCTGCTCGGCCGCCGCAGCGCGCTGGTCGTGGTGACCCACGATCGCTGGTTCCTCGACACCGTCGCCACCAACACCTGGGAAGTGGTCGGCGGCAAGGTCGAAAGCTACGAGGGCGGTTACGGCGACTGGATCTTCGCCCGCGCCGAGCGCGCCCGCCAGGCCGATGCCTCCGAGGCCCGGCGGCGCAATCTGGCCCGCAAGGAACTGGCGTGGCTGCGGCGCGGCCCGCAGGCGCGCACGTCCAAGCCGCGCTACCGGGTCGAGGCCGCCGAAGCCCTGATCGCCGACGTGCCGCCGCCGCGCGACAACGTCTCGCTGGCCGCCTTCGCGCGCAAACGCCTCGGCCGCGTGGTCGTCGAGCTGGAGGACGTCACGCTCACCACGCCGGACGACCGGGAATTGGTGCGCGACCTGACCTGGCGGCTGGCGCCGGGCGAGCGCGTCGGCCTGGTCGGCGTCAACGGCTCGGGCAAGACGACGCTGCTGCGCGCCCTTGCGGGCGACACCGACGCGACCTTGGCCGCGGGCAAGCGCATCCAAGGCCAGACCGTCCAGATCGGCTGGCTGCGCCAGGAACTCGACGACCTGCCCACCGACCTACGCGTGCTGGAGGCGGTGCAGCAGGTGGCGCAGCGAATCATGCTGGGCGACAAGGAGATCTCGGCGGGACAGCTGGCCGAGCGACTCGGTTTCACCCCCGCCCGCCAGCGCACGCCGGTCGGCGACCTGTCCGGCGGCGAGCGGCGACGCCTGCAGCTGACCCGCATCCTCATGTCCGAACCGAACGTGCTGCTGCTCGACGAGCCGACCAACGACCTGGACATCGACACCCTGCAACAGCTGGAGGACCTGCTCGACAACTGGGCCGGCACGCTGGTCGTGATCAGCCACGACCGGTACCTCATCGAACGGATCTGCGACTCGACCTGGGCGTTGTTCGGCGACGGAAAGCTCACCAACCTTCCGGGCGGCATCGAGGAGTACCTGACCAAGCGCGCGGCCCTCGCGGCGAACCAGACCCGCACCGCCGCACCCGATGCCAAGCCCGCCGACGCCCCGGCCACCGATTCCGCGGCCTACCGCGCGGCCCGCAAGGAGCTGACCCGGTTGGAACGCGCCATCGACAAGCTGTCCGAGCGCGAGCAGCGCTTGCACGTCGCGCTGGCCGACGCCGCCACCGACCCGGACAAGCTGGTCAACCTGGGCGCGGAGCTCAAGCAGGTGCTCGCGGAGAAGGAAACGGCCGAAGAGCGCTGGATGGAACTGGCCGAAGGCGTGTGAGGCCCGGCCGCCTCTTGCGGACATATACCCAGAGGGGGTATCTTTCTGATGTCGGGGTACCCCCCGCCCGTATGAATGATATGGATGCGAAGGAGTCGGACATGCCCACCACCACCACTTACACCGTCACCGGGATGACTTGCGGGCACTGCGTCAGCTCCGTCAAGACCGAGATCGGCAAGATCGACGGCGTGACCGGCGTCGATGTGGATCTCGCCAGCGGCGCCGTCCGCGTCGACAGCACCGCGCAGATCGCCGACGCCGACATTGTCGCCGCCGTGGACGAAGCAGGCTACGAAGTCGCCGTCTGACCGGTCGCCACCAGTGGTTCCGCGCACCGGCCGACGCCGGTAGCGGAGCCACTGTTCTGTGCGACGCGCTACGCCTGGGCCGCCAGCCGGACGAAGGCGGCGGTGTCGAGGGTTTCGCCGCGAGCGGTGGGAGCGATGCCCGCGGCGAGCAGACGGCGCTCGGCTTCGGCAGGCGAACCGGCCCAGGCGGCGAGGGCGGCGCGCAGCGTTTTGCGCCGCTGCGCGAATGCGGCGTCGACGACTTCGAAGACGCGGCGGCGGTGCTCGTCGTCCACCGGCCACGGCGGCTCGGCGAAGCGGTCGATCCGGACCAGGCCCGACTCGACCCGCGGCACCGGCCAGAACACTTGCGTGCCCACCGCCCCCGCACGCCGGACGGTCCCGAAGAAGCCCGCTTTCACGCTGGGCACGCCATAGATGCGGCCGCCGGGCTCGGCGGCCAAGCGATCGGCCACCTCGGCCTGCACCATCACCAGAGCGACCACGATGCCGGGCAGTTCGGCGAGCAGATGCAACAGCACCGGGACGGCCACGTTGTACGGGAGATTGGCTACCAGCGCGGTCGGCGCGGCGGGCAGGTCCGCCGCGGTGACGCGCAGCGCGTCCGCCTCCACCACCGACAGTCGCTCCGCGAGTTCCGGAGCCCGGTCCGCGACGGTCACCGGAAGATGGCGCGCCAGCACGGGATCGATTTCGACGGCGACCACCGAGTCCACCACGTCCAGCAGCGCAAGGGTCAGCGAACCGAGACCGGGCCCTACCTCGAGCACCACGTCCCCGCGCCCCACCCCGGCGGCCGCGACGATCCGCCGCACCGTGTTCGCGTCGTGCACGAAGTTCTGCCCGAGCTGCTTGGTCGGCCGGACCCCGAACCGCTCGGCGAGCACCCGCACTTCGGCGGGCCCGAGCAGCGCCGCACTCCCGCGGGCGGAAATATCAGGTTCGGACACCTCGAGAATCTATCAACCGGCATACCCGGCCTGCCGCGACGTCTCCCCCGCGTCAGCTGATGCCGAGGCGACCGGTGCAAGCGGGCCAGGCGCCCCAACCCTGCCGCTGCCGGGTGATCTCCGCGATGGCGATCTGTTCTTCCCTGGTGGCCAGGTCCGCGCGGGGGGCGTACCGCAGCCCGCCCTGCCGCTCCCAAGTGCCTTGGTCGAACTGCACACCGCCGAAGTAGCCGTTGCCGGTGTTGATCGACCAGTTGCCGGTCGACTCACAGCGGGCCAGCGCGTCCCAGATCGCGCCGTCGCGCACCGGGGGCACCTCGGTGCCAGGCTTGGCGCCCTTGCGGACGGTCTTCGGCTTCGCCGCCACGGTGACGGTCGAAGCGACCGGTTTACGGTCCACTTCCTGGCCGTTGACCATGGTGACCGCGAAGGTGACGTTCTGCACGCCGGGAGCGCCGGGCGACTCCACCACCGTGCGGCTCATGTTCATCTCCGGGTCTTCGATGACGTTCTCCGGCGGGTCCAGCGGCATCGTCTCGGTCTGCTGTTCGACCCGCTTGCGCGTCACGGTGACGTGCAAGCCGTTCGTCAGGGGCGTGGCCGCGGCCGGTTCGACGGAGTCCTGCTCGAGCAGCGGGATGCCGGTGACCTCGAGGAATTTGCCGACGGTGGGCGCGGCGGCGCGCACGTCCACCGGATTGCCGATGCCGTCGACCAGCGAGACCACGCGCGGAGTCGCGATGGTCAGCGTCCCGCCCTGCAGGGGGAGCCGCTCGTCGCGGGCGGGCGAGACGTACACCTCTTTCGGGATCTTCAGCTGTTCCAGCGCCTCCCCCGCGGTCACCCCGGTGGTCCAGACCTTCTGCGTCATACCGTCGACCGACAGGTCGACCTCTTTCGCGCGGTTGAGCGTGATGGTCGCGCCGTCGGCGATGTGCGCGGCCAGTGCGGGCGCCACCTTGTCCCGGTCGGTCACCGCGAAGCCCGCGGCCTTCAACACGCCGCGCACGTCACGCGACATCGTGGTCTGGAAGAGCTTCTCGCCGTCCACGACGACGGTCACCGTCTTGCGATTCACGATCGCGAGACCGGCGCCGACGATCAGCGTCAGCAGCAGTGCGCCGACCGCGATGTACAGCAGCGGCGAACGCGACTGGTTGATCCGCATGAAGGGGGACATGGTCACAGCACGATAACGAGGGGGCAGGGCGCCGACAACAGCAAGCTCCGGAACAGGGCCTTTTCAATATCACGATCGAATATCGACCCCGCAGGTAAATCACAAAACGGAACGCCGAAAGTGACATAGGACACATTTCGCATACAGCGATGCATTCCGGGCATCCGTGACGCCCTCGAGTACGCGCCCCTTGGCGGGCGCCCCCGCTCAGATCCGGTAGACGCGACGCGCGTTGGCGGTGGTGATCTCGGCCAGTTCCAGCGGATCCTGCTCGCGCACCTCGGCCAGTGCCCGCACGGTGTACGGCAGGCAATACGGCTCGTTCGGCGCTCCGCGGAACGGATGCGGGGTCAGATACGGCGCGTCCGTCTCGACCAAAATCTGGTCGTCCGGCACCACCTTGGCCGCCTCGCGCAGTTCGTGCGCGTTCTTGAAGCTCACCGTCCCGGAGAAGCTCAGGATGTAGCCCTCGGCCACGCACGACAGGGCCATGTTCGTGTCCGAGGAGAAGCAGTGGAAGATCACCCGCTCCGGCGGACTCTCGTCCAGCAGCACGGTCAGCAGGTCGTGGTCGGCCTCGCGGTTGTGGATCATCAGCGGCTTGCGCACCCGCTTGGCCAGGTCGATGTGCCAGCGGAAGCCCTCGATCTGGGTCTCGATGTCGGCGCAGCCGTCCAGCTTGCCCGGCCAGTAGTAGTCCAGGCCGGTCTCGCCGACAGCGACCACCCTCGGGTCGTCGGCCAAGCGCTCGAGCTCGGCCTTCGCCTCGTCATCGAGCGCGTTCGCCCTGGTCGGATGCAGCGCGACGGCGGCGAACACCCGATCGTCCCAGTGCGCGGCCCGCACCGCCCACCGCGCGGCTTCCAGATCGTCGGCGACGGTGACCACCCGGCCGACCCCGACCGAGGCGGCCCGGTCGACGATCGCGACGGTCGACGCCGCGTCGGTCGCGCCGCAGGCGTCCAGGTGGGTGTGCGCGTCCACGATCGGCGACAGCGGCTCGGGCAGCTCCGGCGCGGAACGCTTCGCGCTCATCGGCGGCCAGCCCGCGGCGCGGACGCGGGGACCCGCGAATCGACGAGGGGCATATTCACGCGAGCGGAAGAATGCACGCGCATTACAGTAGACACACCATGAGCGAAGTCGACCGCCCCGCCTTCTACATCACCACGGCCATCGCCTATCCGAACGGTGCGCCGCATATCGGGCATGCGTACGAGTACATCTCGGCCGACGCCATCGCCCGCTTCAAGCGCCTCGACGGCTACGACGTCTTCTTCATGACCGGCACCGACGAGCACGGCCAGAAGATGCAGCAGGCCGCGGCCGCCGAGGGCATCCCGGTGGAAGAGCTCGCGGCCCGCAACTCCGACGTGTTCGAGGCGCTGGACAAGACGCTCGACATCTCCTTCGACCGGTTCATCCGCACCACCGACGCCGACCACCAGGCCGCCAGCGTCGCCATCTGGGAGCGGATGCTGGCCAACGGCGACATCTACCTCGGCAACTACTCCGGTTGGTACTCGGTGCGGGACGAGGCGTTCTACACCGACGAGGAGACCACGGTGCTGGAGGACGGCACCCGCATCTCCACCGACTCCAAGACGCCGGTCACCTGGACCGAGGAGTCGAACTACTTCTTCCGGCTGTCGGCCTACCAGGACAAGTTGCTGGCGCTCTACGACGAGCATCCGGAATTCATCGCGCCGGCGACCCGGCGCAACGAGATCGTCAGCTACGTCAAGGCGGGTCTGAAGGACCTGTCCATCTCGCGCACCACCTTCGACTGGGGCGTGCCGGTGCCCGACCATCCCGACCACGTCATGTACGTGTGGGTGGACGCGCTCACCAACTACCTCACCGGCGTCGGCTTCCCGGACACCTCCTCCGCCGCCTTCGGCAAGTATTGGCCCGCCGACGTGCACATCATCGGCAAGGACATCACACGCTTCCACACGGTGTACTGGCCCGCGTTCCTGCTCTCGGCCGGAGTGGAGCTGCCGAAACGCGTATTCGTGCACGGATTCCTGTACAACAAGGGCGAGAAGATGTCCAAGTCGGTCGGCAACGTGGTCGACCCGCTGGAGCTGGTCGACGACTACGGCTTGGACGCGGTGCGGTTCTTCCTGCTGCGTGAGATCTCCTACGGCCAAGACGGCAGCTACAGCCACGAGGCCATCGTGAGCCGGATCAACAGCGACCTGGCCAACGAGTTCGGCAACCTGGTGCAGCGCAGCACCAAGCTGGTCGCGCGCGACTGCGGCGGCGTGGTGCCGACACCCGGCGAGTTCACCGACGACGACCGCGCCCTGCTGGATCTGGCGGGCGGTCTGCTGGAGCGCTGCCGGGCCGAATTCGACGCCCAGCAGATGCATTTGGCGCTGGAGGCGATCTGGCTGACCCTGGGCGAGACGAACCGGTACTTCTCCGCGCAGGCGCCGTGGGCGCTGGCGAAGTCGGGCACCCCGGAGGATCTCGCTCGCGAGGCCACCGTGCTGTACGTGACGCTGGAGGTGCTGCGCATCGTCGCGATCCTGGTGCAGCCGGTGCTGCCGGGGTCGGCGGGCCGCATCCTCGACCAGCTGGGGCAGCGGAGCCGGACGTTCGCGGACATCGCGACGCCGATCGAGCCCGGGTTGGCGTTGCCCGCGCCGGAACCGGTGTTCCCGAAGTACGTCGAACCGAAGGACTGACCGCCTCCGGCCTGCCGTAACGGTAAGGCGCACAACACTTTAGCGGTGTTCCACGGCGACATGCCCACGAGTGGATCCACCTGCCTTCCCGCCGTGGAATGTGTTGTCGGATAATGAAACACCGGTTCGCGGCCTGGCGACGCCCCGGACCGTGTGCGATCGGTACGACGACGTTCCGTTCGGAATCGGTTCCGGCACAGAGAGGGCACACATGGGCCAGCAGCACGCGACGGCATCCGTTCACCGGTCCGGTTTCGCCGAGCGGCATCGGGCGGCACGCGAAGCCGTGCTCACGTCGCAGCGCGGCAGGCTGGTCGAGGCGATGGTGGAGTCCGTCGACAACAAGGGATACCCGGCCACCACCCTCACCGACATCGTTGCCAGGGCGAGGGTTTCGCGGACGACCTTCTACGACCACTTCGCGAACAAAGAGGAGTGCTTCGCCGAGGCGGTGCACACCGGCGTCGACATCATGGCGACCCGGATCGTGGACGAACTCGCCCAGCTGCCGCCGGACGCCGACGCCTACGCGAAGATCGAGTCCATCGTGGTCACCTTCTGCCAGACCGTCGCCACCGAGCCCGATTTCGCCCGATTGGTGCTCGTGGAGTCGTTCAAGGTGAACCAGGAGGCCGTCGGCTACCGCGACTTGGCCGTCGACCGGTTCGCCCAGCTGTACCGGGTGTTCTACGACCAGGCGCGGGCGGCGGACCCGACGCTCCCCGAACTGTCCGACGGGCTGATCGCCCTGATCCCGGACGCGATCGGCGAGCGCACGCGGCGGGTCATCGTCTCGGACGGACCCGCGCGCGTGCCGGATCTGGCGCCGCTGTTCGTCCAGTTCGTCATGAGCGCGCTGGGGCTTCCCGTTCCCTCCTGAAGGCACGGCGACCGTCACCGGGATGGCGTCTTCGCGCTACCCGACGCACCGCCGCCCCACCGGTCACCCGGTGGGGCTCGGGCGCCGTCGTCGCGGCGACCGGATACCGCTCACACAGCTGTTCCGCGATGTCACTTCCAGGGGTCGAGCAGGGTATTGATCTCCTTGGTCAGCGCGGCCTGCAGGAACGGACCGAAGGTGATCCGCGCGACGCCCTGGTCGGCGAGGGCGGCCTTGTCGGCCTGATCCGGGAGGACGGTCGCGCTGATCGGCAGCGGCAGCTCGCCGGTCAGGCGGCGCATGTCGGCGTCGGCGTGGCGGCCCACCGGGAACAGCACGTCCGCACCCGCCTCGGCGGCCAGCCGCAGCCGCTCGATGGCGCGGTCCACCCGGTCGGCCTCGTCTCCGTCCTGGCGCAGGAGCAGGTCGGTGCGCGCGTTGATCACCAGGTGCACACCCGTCGCGTCGGCGGCCTTGCGCAGTCCGTGCACGAGGTCGGCGTGTTCCTGGCCCGTGCGCAGGCGCTTGCCCTCGCTGTGCACGGTGTCCTCGATGTTCAGTCCGATCGCCCCTGCCTCGAGCAGGCCCTCGACCAGCCGCGCGGGCTCCTGTCCGTAGCCGGACTCGATGTCGACCGACACCGGGACGTCCACCGCCGCCGTGATCTGCCGTACCCGGGTCAGCGACTCGTCGAACGTCATCCCTTCCCCGTCCGAGCGGCCGATCGAATCGGCCAGCGGATGACTGCCCACCGTCAAGGCCGGAAAGCCCGCCGCCACGGCGACTTTCGCGGACCAGGCATCCCACACCGTCGGGAAGACGCCCGGATCACCCGGCACGTGCAACCCGAGAAACGTCGTGGCCTTGCTCTCCAGAGAAGTCATACCGATGATCATGCCCGCCACCCAGCTTCGGGTCGACCACCCGCGCGGAACGAACCGCACAGCCGAAGTCGCGGTCGGCTAGGAAGTGCGGCGCGCGGCGAGAACCGCGTCGTAGAGCTCGCGACGCGACACGGCGTGGGCGGCGGCGACCTCGGCGCAGGCGTCTTTGAGGCGCAGGCCCGCCGCGGTTCGGGATTCCACGGCGTCCACCAGGTCCGCTGGATCGGCGGTGGCGGGCTGGGCGCCCGCGAGCACCACGGTGATCTCGCCGCGTGCGCCATCGACGGCCCACTCGGCCAGTTCGGCCAGGGTCCCCCGGAGCACTTCCTCGTAGGTCTTGGTCAGCTCCCGGCAGACGGCGGCGCGGCGGTCCGGGCCGAGGATCTCGACCGCGTCGGCCAGGCAGTCGGCGAGCCGATGCGGGGCCTCGAAGAAGACGCAGGCGCGTGGTTCGGTAACCAAGGTACGCAACCATTCCCGGCGCTGGCCGGATTTGCGCGGCGGGAATCCGTCGAAGCAGAACCGCTCCACCGGCAGGGCCGACAGTGCCAGCGCCGTGGTCACCGCCGAGGGTCCGGGCAGGCAGGTCACCGGCAGATCCCGCTCGACGCACGCCGCCACCATGCGGTAGCCGGGATCGCTCACCGACGGCATGCCCGCGTCGGTCACCAGCAGCACCGTACGGCCGTCGGCGATCTCGTCGAGCAGCATCGGAATCCGGGCGGTCTCGACGTGATCGTAGAAACTGACCACCCGGCCGGAGATCTCGACGCCGAGCGCCTTGGCCAGCGCCCTGGTGCGGCGGGTGTCTTCGGCGGCGACGACATCGGCCGTCGCCAGCGCTTCGCGCAGGCGCTGCGAGGCATCGCCGACATCACCCATCGGCGTCGCCGCGAGCACCAGCCCGCCCGCCGTCTCGTAAGCCACCGCACTCCTGTCCGCATCACGTATCCGGCGACAACCGCCAACCCGCAGCCTATCCACCGACGCCACCGGCCCCAGCAGATACCGGCGGCAACGAGGTTCGGCCGCACCGGCGGAAGCAATCCCGCATGCCTTCGAGACGAATCTCACTCACGCCGGCAGCCGACCGCGAATCCGCCGGGCTCGTTCTCGACACGTACAGCCGATCTCGTGAGCACATGGGTAACTCACCGGGTACGCCCAAAACTACAGCGGCACTCACGCGGGACCTGAACGCGAATCCCGAACCACCCAACTAGTACGGCCTGAAGACCCGGAGAGGCGGAGGAGCATACGATCGGGGCGTGACCCAGGTGACCGACCAGCGCGCGACCGCACGGTTCGGAACCGTGCCATCCTGGTCGAGCCCGGGGCCGCTGCGGCCGCCACGCGACTTCGGGCCGACCGACCGCGCGCGCGGCTGGCTGGTGACCGCGTTCCTCACCGCGATCGCGGCGGTGACGCGCTTCACCATGCTCAACTACCCGACCGACGCGGGCACCCCCGTGTTCGACGAGAAGCACTACGCTCCGCAGGCTTGGCAGATGCTCACCGGCGGCTGGGTGGAGGACAACCCCGGCTACGGGCTGGTGGTGCATCCCCCGGTCGGCAAGCAGTTCATCGCGATCGGCGAGGCGATGTTCGGCTACAACGGCTGGGGCTGGCGTTTCACCGCCGCGCTCGCCGGAACGGTGCTGGTGCTGCTGGTGATCCGGATCACCCGACGGATGACACGCTCCACCCTGATCGGCGCGATCGCGGGCATCCTGCTGATCGCCGACGGGCTGACCTTCGTCTCCTCGCGCATCGGCATGCTCGACATCTTCATGGCGTTGTTCGTCACCGCCGCCTTCGGCTGCCTGATCGTCGACCGCGACGAGGTGCGTGCTCGGTGCGCGCGCGCCGACGCGGAGGGCCGGATCGGCGTGACCGACTGGGGACCGCGCCTCGGGGTGCGCTGGTGGCGCTTCGGCGCGGGCCTGCTGCTCGGGCTGGCCTGCGGAACCAAATGGTCCGGAATCTATTTCATCGCCGCCTTCGGCTTGATGAGCGTCTACTTCGACCTCTCGGCGCGGCGGCTCTACGGGGTACGCCGTCCGTGGCTCGGGGTCGCGCTGCGGGACATCGGGCCCGCGCTGTACGCGCTGGTGCTCGTGCCGCTCGGCATCTATCTGGCCAGCTACTGGGCCTGGTTCGCGAGCGAGACCGGCGTGTACCGGTACATGCCCGGCAATCCGTCCGCGCCGACGGACCCGATCGGCACCGGAGGATTCTGGTCGCATGTGGTGCCGGGCGCGCTGCGTTCGCTCTGGTACTTCAACGCCAGGTCGCTGGAATTCCACACCGAACTGACCAATTCGGCGGGCAACCATCACCCTTGGGAATCCAAGCCGTGGACCTGGCCCATGGGCCTGCGCCCGATGCTGTACTACTACGCAGACAGCGGTGTCACCGGTTGCGGGCAGACCCAGTGCGTGAAGGCCGTGATGCTGATCGGCACGCCCGCCATTTGGTGGGTGGCTTTCCCGGTGCTGGCCTGGATGCTGTGGCGCGCGGTGGTCCGTCGCGACTGGCGCCACGGCGCGGTGCTGGTCGGCTACGGCGCCGCGCTGCTGCCCTGGTTCGCCACCCTCGACCGGCAGATGTACTACTTCTACGCCGTCCCGATGGCTCCGTTCCTGGTGATGGGCGTGGCGCTGGTGCTCGGCGACGTGCTGGGCCCCGCGCACCCCAGCACCATCCCGCGCAGCCCCGCCGGGATCTACCAGCCCACCCCGCCGAACGAACGGCGCAGCCTCGGACTACTCGCGATCTGCCTCTACCTGGGCCTGGTGATCGCCAACTTCATCTGGCTGTGGCCGATTCTCACCGCGCTACCGATCACCCCGGGCAACTGGCACGACCACCTCTGGCTCCCCAGCTGGAGATAAGAGGTCAGGCCTCGAGTGCCGCCTGCACATAGCGCAGGGCGGTGGCGTCGTCCAAGCCCAATCTGCGCACCGTCGCGACGTAGGCGGTGGCCGCGCGGCCTGCCACGTCGCGGGTCGGGTCACCCGAGGAGGCGATGAACGAGCCCTGCCTGCCCCGGGTTTCGACCACGCCGTCCGCCTCCAGCTCGCGGTAGGCGCGTGCCACCGTGTTGGGGGCGAGGCCGAGTTGAGCCGCAAGGGCGCGGACGGTCGGGATCTTGGTTCCGGCGGTCAGTTCGCCGGAACGCACCTGGGCGATGATGCCGAGGCGTAGCTGCTCGTAGGGCGGCACAGTCGAGTCGTGCGAGACGGTGATGGTGAACATGCCCGCGCTCACAACTCGTCGCGGGACAGCGGGCAGGACAGGCAACGCGGGCCGCCCCGGCCGGAGCCGAGTTCGGAGCCGGGGATGCGCAGCACCTCGATGCCTTCGTCCTCCAGCCTGGCGTTGGTCATCTCGTTGCGCTCGTAGGCGACCACCACGCCGGGCGCGAGCGCGAGGGTGTTGTTGCCGTCGTCCCACTGTTCCCGTTCGGCGGTGACGCCGTCCAGTCCCGTGTCGATCACCCGCAGCTTGCCGATGCCCATCGCCTCGGCGGCCGCGGGCAGGAACGGGTCGGGACCGCTGATGCCGACCCGGCCGCTGCCGAGCCGTCCGCCGTAGTCGTCGGCCTTGCGGATGGTGAAGGCGCACAGCGATTCGCGCACCGCCGGATACATCACGACGGCGTCCGCGTCGACCATGGTGCACACCGTGTCCAGGTGCATCGTCGCGCGGGTTTGCGCGATCGGCACGACGAGCACGGTGTGCGCGAGGTCATCGTCGAACAGGCTGCGCGCCAAGGCTTCCGCGCCGGCGGGCGAGGTGCGCTCGCCGACGCCCACCGCGACCACGCCCTCCGAAAGCAGCAGCACGTCGCCCCCTTCGATCGGCGCGGTGTGCGATTCGTACGCCCGGCGCACCCCGAGGAAACGCGGATGGAACGCGTAGATGAGATCGGTCAGCGAGGTCTCCCGGCTGCGGGCGGGCAGCGCGAGGGAGGTGATCGCCACGCGCGGACCGACCCAGAACGAGGAATCCCTGGTGAACAGCAGATTGGGCAGCGGATCGATGACGAAGTCGCCGCCGTGGTGCATGCGGCGCACCAGCGAGGTGGCGTCGGGCCCGAACGGCAACTCGTCGAAGGTCATCCCCGCCATGAGGATGTCGGCCAGTTCCCCTGCGGGCACGCCGCGCAGGAAGGCGGCCAGTTCGTCGGCCAGCGTGTGTCCGAGCCTGCGCGCGTCGACGGCGGCCGAGATGCCCTGGATCCGGGCGGCGCCGCTGACCTGGATGGTCTCGGCGAGCAGGTCCGACAGCAGCAGCACCTCGGTGCCGCGGCCACGCAGGACTTCGGCGAACGCGTCGTGCTCCTGCTGCGCGCGCTCCACCCACGGGATGCCGTCGAACAACAGCTGATCGTTATTGCGCGGGGTCAGCCTGCGCAGCTCGTTGCCCGGCCGGTGCAGCAGCACCGTACGCAGCGTGCCGACTTCGGACGTCACGGCCAAACGCGCACCCTCCCGCGCGGACACAGCATCTGCTCCCATGATCGAACCGTAGTGCGCCGCGGCCGGAAGAGCACGGAAATCCCGGCTTCGGCCTGCGGATCGGTGCGCGATCGCCGAATCCGGTCCCAGCACACCCTAACCTCAAGTATTGTTGAGGTGATTGGGAGGAGCGTGCATGTCGACAGCAGCCGATTGGCGGGCGAAGGAGCTGACCCCCGGGCAGCTCTCCGAGCGTAGTGGAGTCGCGGTCTCCGCGTTGCACTTCTACGAACGCGAAGGGCTCATCACGAGCAGACGCACCAGCGGGAATCAGCGCAGATATGCCCGCGAGACCTTGCGCCGCGTCGCGTTCATCCGCATCTCCCAGCGCGTCGGCATACCGCTGAGCGAGATCAGGGCGGCCCTCGATCAACTACCGGAAGGCCGCACGCCCACCCGGCGCGATTGGGAGACCTTGTCCACCACGTGGCGCGCCGACCTGGACGACCGGATCACCCAGCTGATCCGATTGCGCGACAGCCTCACCGGCTGCATCGGCTGCGGCTGCCTGTCCCTCGGCACCTGCCGCTTGGTCAACGAGCACGACCGGCTCGGCGCCGAAGGTCCCGGCGCGCGCGTGCTCGACGTGCAGCTCAATTGCCCGTCGAAGCCAGCAGCCTGCTGAACCGGGCGCTGGTGCGCCGCATCGCGAACTCGTAGGGAAAGGCGAACTTGCGCTTCCACCAGTAACCGAAGCGGATGTCGAACGAGCTGTAGATCAGGAACCGGTTGCGTTCGATCCCGCGCAGGATCGCCGTCGCCGCCCGCTCCGGCGGCACCGCGTGCTCGGTGAACGCGGCGGTGAGCCGCTTGATCTTCGGGTCCTCTTTGTTCACTCCGACCAGCTCGACGCTGCGCACCAGCGGCGTGTTCACCGCGCCGGGCGCCACCAGATGCACCGTGATGCCGTGTTGCGCCAGATCCACCCGCAACACCTCGGATACGCCGCGGATGCCGAATTTGCCCGCGCTGTAAGCCGCGTGCCAGGGCAGCGCGAGCAGGCCCGCCGCCGACGACACGTTCACCAGCGCACCGCCCTTGCCCGCGCGCACCATGGGCGGCACGAAGGTCTCGATGACGTGGATCGGCCCCATCAGGTTGACCTCCACCATGCGCCGCCAGTGCTGGTGCTCCAGGTTCTCCACGGTCCCCCAGACCGACGTGCCCGCGATGTTCATGACGACGTCCAGGCTGCCGAGTTCGGCGTGCGCCCGGTCGGCGAAGGCGCGCACCGCGTCGTAGTCGGTGATGTCCAGCGCTTGCGCCAGAGCCACACGTCCGCCCGCGGCTCGGATGTCCGTCACCGTGGCGTCCAGGCCCTCGGCATTGACATCGGTGAGCACCAGTTCGGCGCCGTCCGCGGCGGCGGCCAGCGCGGTGGACCGGCCGATGCCGCTCGCCGCGCCCGTGACCAGAACCTTCGCATCGCGCACCGTCGTTCGACCCGCTCGCCCGCGACCTCTACCCAGCACTGCGCATCCCATCTCGAATCGCCGAATCGGTTCCCCGCAGGGTAGTCCAGTCGGCGGCCGCCGACCGGGACGCCGCTAACGACCCAGAACCGCGAGCATGCCCGCGACGGCTCGCGGCCAGGTGAATTGCTCGGCCCGGCTGCGCGCGGCGCTGCGCCTGCGGGCCTGCGGCATGGCCAGCACGTCGCTGACCGCCCGCGCGAACGCGGACGGATGGTCGGCGGCCACCGCGCCGCAGTCGGCGGTCACGATGTCGGCCAGCGCGGAGGATCGGCTCGCCACCACGGGCGTGCCCGCCGCGAGCGCTTCCAGCGCCGCGAGGCCGAAAGTCTCGTGCGGACCGGGCGCCAGCGAGACATCCGCCGTGGCGAGCAGTTTGGCGACCATCGCGCGCTCGGCGATGAAGCCGGTGAAGTGCACGGCGGGCACCCCACCGGGCAGCGGGGCCAGCGTGCGGGCCCGCCGCTGCAACGCGTCGCGGCGCGGGCCGTCCCCGGCGACGACCAAGCGCGCCTCGATACCCGCCGCCCGCAACGCGCCGACCGCCTCGATGCTGCGATCCACCCGCTTCTCGACCGACAACCGGCCGCAGTGCACCAGCAGCGGATGACCCGGCACCCCCAGATCGGCGCGCAGCCTGCGATCGCGCCGGTGCGGGTTGAACAGATCGAGATCGACGCCGAGCGGGACCAGCTCCACGTTCCGCGCGTCGATGCGCAGGAACTCCTCGCGAGCGAAGCTGGTGGTGCACACGACGATGTCGTAGTCGGTGGCGGTGTGCCGGTTGGCCACATCGGCGCAGCGCCGCGCCACCGGGCCGGGCAGCACCTGCCCCAGCAGCCGGTCGAGCCGCTCGTGCGAGATCATCACGCCTGCCACGTCGCGCCGCCGCGCCCAGCGGCCGAATCCGCGCAGCGTCAGCCGGTCGGAGACCTCGAGCACGTCGGGCCGCAATCCGTCCAGGACGTCGGCCACCCGGCGTGGATCCGCGGCACGGTAACCCCCGGTCCACGGAATGGCCAACGCGGGCAGTGTGATCCGTACGACGCCGGTGGGCAGGATCTCCTCGGACCGGCGCGGGCCCGGCACGATCAGTACCACGTCGTGTCCCGCGGCGACGTAACCCTCGCCCAGATGGTGCAGCGCCGTGCGCAGCCCACCCGACCGCGGGCCGTAGAAGTTCGCAAGCTGAACTATGCGCACGTGGCCGATCGTGCAGCGGATCGGGTTACCCGCGCCCAACGGTGCGTGAACGGCCGTGAAAGAACCGGATAACCGGCGGCTGTCGCGGTGATCTCAGTGCGCGGGCAGCCCGCGCCCGGCCCGCGGAAGATCGAGATCAAGCGGGATCCGGCCCGCGGTGAGGTGCGTCTCGACCTGCTCGGCGGGCATCGGCTTCGCGATCAGAAAGCCTTGCGCGCGGTAGCAGCCGAGGCCGACCAAGGTGCGCGCGGCGACCGCCGTCTCGACGCCTTCCCCGACGACGCCCAGCCCGAACGAGCCGGCCAGGCCGATGATGGATTTCACGATGGCCAGATCGTCGGTGCTGGCGCCGAGGCGCTGCACGAAACCCCGATCGATCTTCACCGCGTCCACCGGCAGCGCCTTCAGATGCGACAGCGAGCTGTAGCCGGTGCCGAAATCGTCGATGGCGATCTGCACGCCCATCCGCTTGAGTCCGCGCAGCGTGACCTGGGTCCGGGCCAGGTCCTGGACCACGACGTGCTCGGTGATCTCCAGGCACACCGAGCTGCCGTCGATGCCGAACAGGCGCAGGATGTCCTCGATGCGCTCGACGAAATCGAGGCTGACCAACTGCACCGGCGACACGTTGATCCGCATCACGACGTTGCCCGCCAGACCGCGCCTGCGCCATTCGGCGAATTGCGCGCACGCCGACCGGATCACCCAGCGGCCGAGTTCGCCGGCCAGGTTGGTGGCCTCGGCGACGGTGACGAACGCGGCGGGCGGCAGCAATCCCCTGGTCGGGTGCAGCCAGCGAACCAGCGCCTCCAACGCGACGATGCGGCCCGTGCGCAGATCCACCTCGGGTTGGTAGTGCAGCAGCAGCGAGCCGTCCGACACCGCGCCGCGCAGGTTGAGCTCCACGTCGTCTTGGAGTTCGAATTGCGCGCGCATGGTGTCGGTGAACACCGCGACGCCGTTGCCGCCGCCCGATTTCGCCGACAACAACGCGTGATCGGCGCGGCGCAGCACGTCGGCGACCGTCGTCTCACCGGGGAAGCCGAGCGCGACGCCGACGCTGGCGCCCCGGCTGACCGACTCGCCGCCGACGGTGACGCGCCGCGCGATCAACTGCTGGATGCGGTTCGCCTCGTACTCGGCGGCCACCGCGTCCATCGGCTTGGCGGGAACGATGACGAATTCGTCGCCGCCCAGTCGGGCGATCATGTCGTTCGGGTCCAGGTTCTCCCGCAGGCGCGTCGACAAGGTGCGGATGAAGTTGTCCCCTGCGGTGTGACCGAGGAAATCGTTGAGTGCTTTCAAGCGGTCCAGGTCGAGGAAGAAAGCGGCCACCGGGCCGGGGCTTCCCGCGCGTAATCGCTCCTCCATGTGCTCGAGCAGCGCGCGCCGGTTGGCCAGGCCGGTCAAGTCGTCGTGCAGCGCGATGTATCGGAGGCGTTCCTCCGCGACCACCCGCGCTTGCAGTTGCGCGAACAGCGCCGCGATGGCTTTGAGCACGTTGAGTTCGCGATTGCTCCACTCCCGATCGCCCGACTTGACGAACCCGAGCACACCGGTCGGCTCGCCACGCGACATCAGCGGTACCGCCGCCGAGGTCACCCCGACG
Source organism: Nocardia sp. NPDC004168 (assembly GCF_040610355.1). Taxonomy (NCBI): domain Bacteria; kingdom Bacillati; phylum Actinomycetota; class Actinomycetes; order Mycobacteriales; family Nocardiaceae; genus Nocardia; species Nocardia sp. NPDC004168. The sequence continues at coordinate 74,805 of NZ_JBEXME010000006.1, forward strand.
ATGCCGGAACCACGGCGCACGGTCTCCTGGTAGTCGGCGAATTCCGGCGTCGGGCGCGCGACCATCGGCTCGGTCGCGTTCTCCAGGGCGCGGAACACCGGGTCGGCGCCGTCGAAGTAGATCACGCCGAGCGGATCGGGATCCGGAATGTTCTGCCGGTGCGGCCACTCGGCGATGAGCACGGTTGCCCGGCGTTCGCGGTCGGTGTGCCGCACGTAGCTGAAATCCACGTCGAAGTACTCGACCAGTTGCGCGAGCACGCGTTCGGTGGCGGCGACCATGGTCGTGGCGTCCACACCCATGAGCTCAGAGGCGACCTGGGTCACCAACGAGTCGAGTGTCCGCCGTGGCACATTGTCTCCGATCGCGCTAACTACTGGTGTCCACACCGAGCACCGGACGCCGCCTGCTGCGTACGGTGGCGGCGGAGGCGTAGCTCAGGCGAAGCACCAACGCCATGGTCTCATGCTCGGGCACTTCCAGCAGGTCCAGGAAACGGCCCTGAAGTGACGTTAGTGTATCCGTGAAGTCGGGGGAAATCGCTGCAAGTTCCGCATGGCGTCGGGCGTAGAGGTATACCGGGGAAATCGGCTGCACGCACAATCCGAGGCGCTCGGCCCGCACCCAAACCCGCGCGACCGCCGCGCCCGCCGCCGCGTAGTCGGTCAATCGAGGGTCGGCCGCGTCGAATGTCACGGCCAGAATGGCGGAGCTGGACCGCACCCGGTCACCGGTGTATTTCCCCAGCGCCGCTCCACCCGACCAGGACCGCAACTGCGCCATGACGTCGGCGCGGGTGGTGATCTGGAATGCCGCCCATTCGTCGTCGGTCAGTTCCAGGCTGCGCGCATCGATTCCGGTCTCCGGCGTGTCGTCCGCCCAACGGACTTCGGCGAGCATTTCCTCGTATAAGCGGGGCGTGAGATAGCGGACCCGATCGGAATCCCCCAGCAACCTCGCAGCTTCCTCAATGTCCTCCCGTTCCACGACGGCGCGCACATGCGCACCGGCCGATTCGGCGGCCGCCGTGAGCGCGTCGAGTACGCCGTCTGCCAGCGGGGCCCCGGTGCCGACCCTGCGGTTGGTCTCGCGTCGCAGAACGGCGGGATAGTCGGCCGCCAGCTCGGCACTGCGATCGTTCCCCAGCCGCAAGCTGGCGACGAGACGACCGGACCCCGGCGCTCCTTCGACGAACTCGTGCGGGCCGAGGATTCCGTGCGCGGCCGCGGCGACCCGCGCGTTGTAGACGGCCGCGCCGAGTGCGACGGCGCTGCCGCGATAGCCGATGTCCATCGCCGTGCTGCACTCGGGCGCCAGCTCGATGGCGATGTGCTCCGCGCCGGCCCGCAACGACCAAGGCTGCATGTTTCCCCCGGATGGAGCCCGTTGCGCGCAGGCGAGGACGCTTGCGATGGGCCCGGTGACGGGCTCGGGCGGCGCATCGGCCCACACCGGCTCGTCGTTCGGCGGCGGGTCGGCCAGCTCGTCGAGATGCCGTTCCACATCGATCCGGACGCGACCGGAATCCAGCTTCAGCCCCAGTCCGATGCGCCGCACGGCGGCGGCCACGCTCGCGGCGCCGAGGCCGACGTCACCGGCCAGCTGCGGCCAGCTGTTCACCGTCTCGCCGACTTCGACCAGGCTCGCGCCCAGCCGCGGCGACAGCCCGGAGGCGCCGAGCAGCTTCACCACGTACGGCGCCTTCTCCCGCGAGGTCAGTCCCCGCAAATCCCGGGCGCTGACCTCGCCGAGTAATCCGTGGAACGCGGGACGACGGGCTTCGAGATCGAAACGCTCGACGTCCAGCAAACCACGGTCACTGGTTTCCATCAGTACGGGAGTGCGATGCCGGGCCGCCGCCTCGCGAATCACGAGTTTCATATCGAGCGAATCGCATTCCTCGACCACGATCGCGAGTCCGTCCAGGAATTCGTCCACCGAATTCTCGTCGACCCCGGCCGCGAAGATCTGCACCGGGAGATAAGGGTCCAACTCGGCGATACGGCGTGCGGTTACCACCGCTTTGTTGACGCCGATGTCGAACAGCGTCCCGGCCACCCGGTTGAGATTCGACAACTCGATATCGTCCAGGTCCGCCAAGCGCAATCCGCCGCAAACGCCCTCCATGGCGAGCAGATGCGCGATCGCGTGCCCGGCGCTTTGTCCCACGATCCCGATCGTGCGTTCGGCCAGAAGGTCCTGTTCGGCTCTGGTCAGTTTGTTCCGATTACGATCCAGCCGGATCATCCGGAAAGTACGCGGCCCCGGCAATCCGACCACCGCGGCGCGCCACGGATAATAGATCCAGCGATCCGCTTCGGGCCCCTCCGGAATATCGGGCGCGGCAACCATTCTGCTGTATTCGGCGCGCAACGACGCACGCAGATCGAGGATTTCGATGCGCGGGTCGGCGCGCAGCGCGGCGAGTATCCGCGCGTCCTCCGGATCGGCGGGGTCGATGATCAGCGGCCGGTGGTCCGCCGCTCGGCTCCGGTCATCGCCCATGTCCGCGCCGGCCCTCCGTCGGCCGCCCGATCCCGCATCGCACATCGGGCGTACGCGCGGTCGACAGGCCGAGCGCGTCCTGTTCGCGCTGGGTCAGGGATCGCTGCGCTTCCTCGGCTGAGGCGGCATAGCTCCGGGTATCCCACCACAGCGGAACCGTTCGGTAGCGCTCGTCCGGATACGGCACCGCGGGAATGCGCTCGGCCGCAACCGCACCGCACGCCTCGTGGCGGGCCACGGTGAAGGAGGCCACCGTCGCGAAGCCGTAGCGGGCGCCGAGCAGGCGCGCGCCGTGCAGCACGGTGCGCGAGATCGCCGCGCTGAGTTCGCCCCGGTTGGCGGCATCGCGAGCGACCCACGCGCCTTTGGCCTCGATCACGCCCTGCGGTATCCGGTCGGCGATCATCTGCCGCAAGTCGTCCGCGCCCGGCTGACCGGCCCATTCGACCAGCGCGTGCGCCTGCCGCGCGTCGGTGTACGGACCTTGCATCCGCACCCCGGCGACCATGTCGCCGTCGGCGTCGAGCGCGGCGAAGAACAGCGCCGATGACGCACCGTCGGCGACCGTTTCGTATTCGAGCGCGTGTTCGACTCCGAAATGCCGGTAAACGGCACACGCCCCGTGCAGATACCGGTCCCAGAGTTCCGGCTGCACGCCCGGTTCGGAGACAAAGAACGCACACTCGGATTGCGCGTCGTAATACCGTCGCACTCCCCGCCCACGGGAGTTCCTCGGCACGACTGCAATCAGATCCACAGTCATGTTGTTCCTACTCCATCGCCGCGCTGCCATGCGCGATAGTCCAGCCCGATGCAGCCCTCCGCGGCCCCGAGCCGAGACGAAGTTGCCCAGGGCAGTATCCGTCATCGGACAGGAATTGACCAGCCGTCCGGTTAATCTTCCGAAAACTCTGTGGTACACGCCATATTTTCGCAGGTCAGAACCGGCGTATTCGAAATCGGAAATAACATGGAGACCAGTCGGTCCGAGGTCAGTTACCGATTAGCAATTTAAACGAGGATAGAAATGAACAACTCGACCGATTCCGGGGCGTGCCAGATCTCGATCTCTTCACGGTAGGCCCGGGTGATCTCGGCGGACGCCGTCGCGTCGTCGACCTGCGCCCAGACGTCCTCTACCGGATCGTGATAGTCGCCGTTCGGCGCGAACCGGGCATAGACGCCTTTCGGGACACGCACCAAGACGTCACCCACCGGCACCGCGTCCGGCGCGGGGTACTCGAAACAGACCACAGCGTTGTAGTTCCCGGCCGGATCCGGCACGTACACCGTGTACATCGGACGGTCAACGCCGTCCCCCCGGTCCCGCAGGCGGTCCTTGAGGAACTCGATGAGGTCGCTGTTGCTGACCTTGAAGCTCGGGCGCACGCGCGGGACGACCAGCCCGCCGTAGACCGCCTCGGCACGCACCACGATCGCATAACTCATCGCGCGTCGACCGCCAGGTACAGATCGATCTTGTAGGCGTGCGGGTAGCACTCGAAATCGCCGGTGTAGGTCCGCTTGATCTGGTTGTGTTCCTCGGCGTAGGCGATCTGCGTCCACAGGTCGGTCATCACCTGCGGGAAGTTACCGACCGAGGAGAACCGTGCGTAGGCGCCGCGCGGCAGCCGGGCGACCAGGTGACCGCGGGTGACGTCGGCGAAGGACGCGCACTGATAGCCGACGATCTGGGTGTTGTACGTGCCCAGCTCACCGGTGTAGTCGGTGTAGGCGCTGGCCAACGGGCCGCCGAGTTCCTGGTGCAACACCGCCGCCCAGGCGGCCTCCAGATCCCGGTCACGCAGTTCCCCGAGCGCACGTTTGGGGCTGCGTACCGGCAGCCCGGCAACCCACGTCTCGTCCCGCTCGACGATCTCAAACTGCATGGAAAGACTCTTTCGAAAGAAGCCGGAGGTGAACCACCGCATCCGGTCGGTCGGAACCGCCATGCTACCAACCCCGACCGGGTGGTACCGATCACATATCGCGCCCGGCGGCCGCTCGATCACCCCGCTGAACTGGACAGATGTCCGAAGCGGTACCGTCCGGACGGGGCCGATCAACGATCGACGGCACCGGCCGGTCGCGTCGGCGCACCGTGGGCACGATCGCCCGGTTCGTCCCTCCCCTGGGACCACCGAAGGGAGTTCTGATGCACGAGACACCGATCTCCGACCGACGCTGCCACGCCCTCGGGCGCCGCACGGTATGGGCGGTCTACGCCACCGCCTCGTACGGCCGGTGCTGACGTGTGCCGGACCATCGCCGAACTCGACGCGGCGGTCGCCGACTGCTTCGCCTGCCCGCGTCTGGTCGCCTGGCGCGAGCTCGTCGCGCGACAGAAACGCGCCGCCTTCCGCGACCAGACGTATTGGGGCCGTCCCGTGCCCGGCTTCGGTCCGGCGGACGCGCGGATGCTGCTCGTCGGACTCGCGCCCGCGGCGCACGGCGGCAACCGGACCGGCCGCATGTTCACCGGCGACCGCAGCGGCGACGTGCTCTTCGCGGCGCTGCACGCGGTCGGTCTGGCCAACCAGCCGACCGCGGTCAGCGTCGACGACGGCCTGCGGCTGCACGGCGTGCGGGTCACCGCTCCCGTGCACTGCGCACCGCCGGACAACAAGCCGACGCCGGAGGAGCGAGATCGCTGCGGACACTGGCTGGCGACCGAACTGCGACTGCTGACGCCCACCGTCCGCTCGGTCGTTGTGCTCGGCGCGTTCGGCTGGCAGGCACTGCTTCCGGTGCTGGCCGAAGCGGGCTGGGCCGTGCCGCGCCCGCGACCGAGATTCGGCCACGGCACGCACGTCGAACTGGGCGCCGCCGAGGCGGGCCGCGGTCCGCTGCACTTGTTCGGCTGCTACCACGTCAGCCAGCAGAACACCTTCACCGGACGACTCACTCCGGCGATGCTCGAAGCGGTGCTGGCCGAAGCGGCGCGGGTCGCGGGGCTCGAGGTGCGGCGAAGCCACGCGCCGCGCGGGTGATCGGTCGCGCATCGCCGCTCGGCAGCGGGTTCAGACGTGATCGACCAGGGCCGGATGACCCGCTTCGTGGGCGCAATGCGCGCAGCAGAAGTAGTCTCCACGCGCCTCCACACCGTGCCCGACGATCCGGCAGGAACAGTGCGTGCAGGTCGGGGCCATGGCGGTGATCGCGCATTCGAAGCTGTCGAAGGTGGCGGACTGGCCGTCGCGGGTGATGGTGAACGTCTTGTCGTACTCGTTTCCGCACGTATCGCAGGTGGCCATGAGATGCGGTCCTCTCGCGTCGATGGGCTCGAATATCGCAGTTCGCGGTACCCAGCGCCGAGGACGCGAAACGAGCCGGGAGACCTCAGCTCAGCCGCAGCGCCGCGACCGGGCAGCTGTCGACGACGAGCTCGAGCAGCTCCCGATCGCTCGTGACGGTGTCGGGCGGCACGACGATCCCGTCCGCGCCGACCCGGAACAGATCCGGCGCCAGCGCTTCGCACATGCCGTGCCCCGCGCAGACGATTCGGTCGGCGATGATCCTCATCGGACGATCCGCTCCAGCCGGATGGGCAAACCATCGGCGGGCACCGGTCCGGTTCCGGCGACCAGGGGCAGCTGGTAGCCGTCCGGCACGCTCCAGCGATACCGCAACAGCATTTGATGCACTACGGCTTTCACGGTCATGCCGCCGAAGTAGAGGCCTATGCACTTGTGCGCCCCGCCACCGAAAGGCGCCCAGGCGAAGCGGTGCGATCTGTCCTCACGACGGTGCTCGGCGAAACGTTCCGGGTCGAAGGTATCGGGATCGTGCCAGTACTCCTCGTTGCGCATCAGCCCGTACGTGCCACAGAGGATGAACGTCCCCTTCGGCAGGTAGTAGCCGAGGATGTCGGCGTCGGCGATGGTTTCGCGGACCTGCTGGGCCACCGGCGAGTAGACCCGCAGCGCTTCCTTGAACGCGAGATCGAGCGAGGGCAGGCGGTCGAGATCGTCGTAGTCCAGCGCCGGCTTGCCCAGCGCGACGGATTCGGCGCGCAGCCGCTCCTGCCATTCGGGGTGCCTGCCGAGTTCGTAGACCAGCATGGACGCGGCGATGGTGCTGGTGTCGTGGGCCGCCATCATCACGAAGATCATGTGCTCGATCACCTCGGCGTCGGTGAAGGTCTCGCCGTCGGCGGTGCGGGCCCGGCACAGCACGCTGAACAGATCGCTGCCGCCGCCCGCGCGCTTCGCGGGCAACTCGCGGCGGAAGTGCTCCTCGAGCACCCGGCGGCCGCGCACGCCGCGGGCCCACACACCGCCCGGCACGTTCGCCCGGATCAAGGCGGCCCCGCCGCGCACCGCGTCCTCGAAGGCGCGCTCCAATCGTGCCGAGCCCGCGCCGGATTCGGCGCCCGCGAAGACTTCGGTGGCCTGCTGGAGCAGCAGTTTCTTGATCGACCGGTAGACCGGGAAATCGTCGGCGGGCTCCCACTGCGCGATGCCGCGGGTGATCCGAGGCGTGGTCAGGTCGAGGTACCCGATCAACCGCGGCCGCGTGAAGGCCTGCTGCATCACGCGCCGATGGAAGAGGTGGTCGTCGAAATCGCGCAGTAGCAGACCTCCGCGGAAGAACGGGCCGATCAGCCACTCCCAGCCGCGCTGCGCCGACAACACCTTGTCGCGGTCCAGCATCACCGCCTCGTAGCCCTCCGGACTGCCGAAGGTGACCATGCGCCGACCGAGCATGCCGAACCACTGCACCGGGCCGAAGCGGTCGAAACGCTTCCGCGCGAATTGGATCGGGTCGGCCAACGCGTGCAAGGTGTATCCGATGCCGGGGAGCCCGAAGTCACCGAGCACCGGTTTCAGTCCGCTGCCCGGCGGCGGATCGGCCAGCGGCCGCACCTGCGCCGGGTAATGCGCGACCGCGCGCGCGGCCGCGCGCTGCGCGTGCCACGCCCAGGTGGTCCGCGCCTGGCGGATCGTGCCGGAGATCTCATCGAACGACTGGGGCACAAGCAGACTCATGACCGTCTTCCCTTCGCGACACTGCGATAGTCCGACGATAGAGGAAACCATCGTTTCCGTAAACGGTTGTTTCCCAATTTTGGCTGTGCCAAGCTGGCGGGGTGACCCGTACCGTCAGCGGCACCTACCGCGGAGCCTCCACGGCCGAGCGCCGCGAGGACCGGCGCAGGCGGTTGCTCGACGCCGCCCTCGACATCATCGGCACACAGGGACTGTCGGCGTTGACCGTGCGCGGGGTGTGCGAACAGGCCAAGGTCGGCCCGCGCTTCTTCTACGAGGCGTTCCCCGACCGCGACGCGCTGGCCTCCGGGGTGCTGGTGGAGATCCAGCAGGCGGCGCTGGACCGGGCGAAGGCCGCCGTCGCCGAGACCACGGGCACGCCCGCCGACCGGATCCGCGCCGGAGTGGCGGCCCTCATCGTCGAACTCACCGACGATCCGCGACGCGCGAAAGTGGCGTTCGCCCAGACCTACGGCGACGAGGCACTCATGCGCAGCCGGTTCGCGGGCATGCGCCAGGTCGCCGACGTCATCATCGAGCAGACCCGCCTGGTGCTCGAGCTGCCCGAAGGGCAGGACACCGCGATCGCCGCGACTTCCCAGCTGATCACCGGCGGCGCGGCGGAACTGGTTCTCGTCTGGCTGGACGGGGGGCTCGACGTCGACCGCGACGGGCTGATCACGCTGCTGGCCGATTTCACCGTGGCGATGCTGGATCGGCTGCCCGCGGTCGCCGGACGACTGTCCGGCCTCACACCAGATTCCTGATCAGCGACGACATCAGCGGCTCGCGCAACCCGGCCAGCGCGGTGAAGTCCCCTGCGACGACGCGGTTGGTCGCCAGCGAGACGACCGCGCCGATCACCGCCTCGCCCGCCAGCTGCTGATGCGGGCGCGTCGCGCCGAGCGCCTCGGCGAAACCGTCCACCAAAGCCGCCTGGGTCGCCAACCGCCGCTCCAGCACCGGCCTTCCCGCCGCGTACACCTCCACCAGGAAGACCTTCGCCACCTGTGGTTCTTGCGCGAGGGTGGAGAAGTAGGCGTCGAGTGCCCGATCGATCCGCTCGAGCGGCGTGCCGTCAGCGGTGAGCGCGCCCGTGATCCTGGTCATCACGATCTCCACGGCCATGTCGTAGGCGGCGAGGAAGCACGCCTCCTTGTTCGCGAAGTGCTGGTAGAAGGTCATCCTGGACACCTCGGCCCGCTTCAGCACGTCCGCCACCGTCGCCGCCGCGTAGCCCTTGTCCGCAGCCGCTTCGATCATCGCCACCAGCATGCGGGCCCGCTGCGCGGCCACCACCTCTTCCGGCGCGATCCCGTGATTGCCGCCGTGCAGTTTCCCGCCGGCCCGAGCCTTCAGCAACGATCCTCGCTCCACACTCCGATGCTATGCGTGCGTGCGCGGCTCGCGTGCCGGGTCGACACGCGACGACGTGGCGCGCGATCGAACCGCGAACGCCGACTAACGGGGCACAATGACCGTCCGAGAGTGCTCGATTCGACGAAGAAGGAGCGTGATCGGCAGTGCGAAACAGGCAGTTGGTCGGACGAAGCGCCCTGATCGCGGCGCTGTGCGTCGGCGGGTTCGCGGCGTCGGCGGGTCCCGCGACCGCGGACGAACCCGCATTCGTGAACATCGGAGTCATCCGCACTTTCGGCGACACCTGCTACGGCGAAGGCCGAGCGGGCGTCTCCTCGCCCGCCGGAATGCCCGGGGCGGCCCGTTTCGGCATCAGCTTCGTCAGCGACACGCCGATGGGCATGCCGTGCACCTTCACGGCGTTCGCCAATTGGCGCAACCTCGACACCGGCGCGGCAGGCACGGTGGCCGTGCCCGTCAGCGACAAGACCGCTCGGAACCAGCCGGCCGCGACCGTCTTCGCCGCCCTGCCCACCGGCCCGGGTCGAGTGCGGGTCGACGTGACCACCGACTATCCGCATGTAGCGGCTCCGCCGGTCGAGATACGGATCAGCTGAGCGGCGGTTGCGCCCGCCACGCCCCCGCTTCACCGCCGCGTCCGATATCGCGACAAGATCAGCCTCGGAGCCCTGCGCAGCAAGACCCTCGGACTCTGCCGTCTGCCCGGCTGATCATCACCCTGCGCCTGCTTTTCCTGCCTCCATGTTCCGTGAACCGAGGCGGAAGATGCCGATGCGCGGGCGGTGCCCGGCTCCTAGACTGGGGAACTGCGGCACGGTCGACCGTAGAAGCGCCAGGGCGATTCCGCGATCGGCACACCACGAAGTCCCGATCCAGCAAAGGGCCGTCTACTCACGGCCCGTCCCGATGGAGGAGGGCCGCATGCCCGATTCGTTCCACATGCGTGTCTGTCTGCTCGGCCAGGGCTGCGTCTGCCCGACGGTCACCCTGTTCCTCGCCCCGGAGCCACTGATTCCCGGCGGCAACATGCTGCACCTGCTCGAACAAACCCCGATCGCCGAGGACACCGGAACACCGAGCGTCGATCCCGAGCTGATCGACGTGGTCGAGAGCGAGCCCGCCGGTCCAGCGCTGCGCGCCGAAGTCCACCGATTCCGCTCCGGCCGCCCCGACCCGCACCGGATCCACGACATCCTGCACGACCACCACATCACCGACGCCGCACCGATGGGCCTGGAAGTCACCGATCCCACCGAACTCACCCGCCTGGAGCTGCTGCCCGAGCACCCGATCGGGTACCGCCGCATCGACGACTTCCAGCAGGAAGCGACCGCCCGCGCCATGCTCGCGGTCTATCGCCTCTTCGAAGTCGATCAGCGAGTGCGCCTGATGTACCACGGTTACGCCGACCCTGGCACGGGATGGTTCGCACTGCGAACCGCCACCGCCTGAGAGGGCAGGCAGGCGCGGGATTCCTCGGCGCCTTCGCCTACGCGAGCGGGCTGCCCGGTATCAGAACCACCTCGACCATGAGCGCGCCTTCTTGGGCGCTTCCCTCGGCCGAGTCGCGGCGGAAGGTGGTTCGCGGTGCGGGCGGCGGGTCACCAACTGGTCCAAGTCGGCGCCGATCGAGTCGCAGAAGGTACCGGGTGCTACCGGGTCGTATCCGCGATCGCCCCGTTCCATCGCCACCACGTGCTCGACGGCTCGACTCTGGCGCACGAGGTCAGCATGCCTTCGTTCCAGGCCGTGAATTCCCAGCCGCGTCCTCGGACAAGTGGTCCATAGTCATCCCTCACGGTTCCCAGTGCCACGACGCCGCTCGTATGCTCCCCGCAGCCCCGCACCAGCCCGCTTGGCCACACGCTGCGCCTGCTGACCGCGTTCCGATGCGATCGCCCGCCGAGCCGACTCCACGGTCCGACGACCGACGTCTTGCCCGAGTTCGCGCAGTTGCGCGGCCCGTTCGGAATCGCGCAGCTGCCGCATCTGCTCGGGGGTGGCACGCTGCGCTATCTGCCGTGTCGCCGTTTGGATGTGCTCGATCCCATCCTGCGCGCCCTGAATTCCGCGCTGCACAACCACGTGGTCCCTGGCCGTTTCCAACGACTTCCGCAACACTCCGGCCTGCACGACGACAGTTCCCGCGACCCGATCGACCAGGGAGCGGCGGCTCGAACCGAAGACGCACACCGCGTTGATCACCAAGACGACGATCGCGATCAGCCACAGCACGAAGGACAGAAGGAACTGGCCCGCCAATAGCGCGATGCACGCGCACGAGTACAGCCCGACGTCGGTCATCGTGCCCACGAAAGCGCGCCGCGCCGCCTGCCCTCGCCCCAGTCCGTCCTCGCCGCCGCGCACCGACCCCACTCGGAGATCGAGCAGGACTTTGCCCAAAGTGCGTCCTTGCCAAGCCAATCCAGCGAACTGATAGGCGAACGTCGCCGCGATCAACGCGCCGAATGCTTCGATGATGAAGACGAGCACCGTATGCACGACGTCCATACCGAACGTCTTGCCCGCCCCACCCCAGTTCCCATTCGACTGAATCACATCCCACACACCGGTCCCAGCGAGATCCGCCCAGCCCGAAAGGTAATCGGCGATCCGATAGTGCGTCACCGTCCCCAACAACACCGCCAACCCCAGCACGAGACCGAAATCCACCCCCCAAGCCGCCGCCCGCCGCCCTGCCGGAACCAGGTCCCCAGCCCCCTGCCCGTCGGCCATCCCGAGCACCTCCATCCCGAATCGACACGGCACCCGCTCCGGGGCGACTCCGGCACGAATCGTCGCAGCTCACAACGTTGTTCCGGTATCCATCGTTCGACCGACGGTCAGCGAGCCGCCCCGGTTCGATCGCGTTTCGACCTGCCGCCCATGGGCCCGACGGCGGCTCCCGACGCACTGCGCATCTCCGAGAACGACAAGCGCCGAACGTTATTCGTGCGCAGACTGTCGGCCGACCTCGGTGAGTGATCTCGATTCCGACGCCGGTGAGACCTGTGGACGGCACTTTGTGGAGCGGATCACCAAGGCCCGTCTCGAGTGGTACCCCGACGTACCCCTTGGTAGGTTTCGGCTTGTTCGCGCAGCGTCGCGCACCACCTCCAGCCTTTGACTCGCGGAACCTTCCTTCGATCCACAGTTCGCACGCCTCTTCCGTCATGGAAGGAGGCGGGAATCGTCATACCCACGGCATCCCCTCATGCCTGCCACCCTGTCCTCGCAGGCGTGGCCGTCCGTCCCATCAAGCCTTGGAGCACCGGTGATTACTGCACTACCGCACCAGTCCGTGGAACTCGACGCGGTCATCTTCGACTACAACGGCGTCATCGGCCTGCAGCCCACTGTTCCCATGTGGAGCGAGCTCGCCGAACTCGCCGGATGGCACGCAGACCAGCTCGAGCTCTTCCAAAATGTCTTCTGGAGCGCCCGCGAACCCTACGACTCCGGCGACTTCGACGACGCGGACTTCTGGACGACCGTGCTCGGCCATCGCCCGGACCCGGAATTGCTCACCCAGTTGCGCGCCGTCGACACCGCGCTGTGGACCCGGACCGACGACCGCGTCGTAGCCCTCCTCCACCATGCCCACCGGGCAGATCTCCCGATGGTGCTGCTCTCCAACGCACCCCACCCGGTCGGCGATGCCCTCGACGCCTCCGACTGGCGCACCCTGATGACCGACGCCCTCTACTCGGCCCGCCTCGGCATGAACAAACCCCACCCCGACACCTACCGAAACGCCCTCGCCGCGACCGGAGTTCACGACCCCAGTCGCGTCCTGTTCGTCGACGACCGCGCCGACAACTGCCAAGCCGCCGCAAGCCTCGGCCTACGCACCCTCCACTACACCGGCTCCCCCACCGATATCGAGGCGCACCTCCGCGTCACCACCATCGCCGCGTAGGTCCTGCGGGTTCACACAGCATCGCCGGGATCGACACAACACCGCTGCCGCTCGGTGGTGGACACGAGCCCGGCCAGACGCCACACAGAAACAAAAAGGCGAGTGCTCTACCCGAGCACTCGCCTTTGGTGGGCCTAATGCTGCACAACCCGAACCTGCTGACGGTCGCAGGGCCGGCTATTCGAATCACACCGGGAGGTACTCGGCGAATGTGAGCGGTCGTGTGCCAGGGCGCGCCGCGGGCCAGGTCGTAGGCGGCAAGAAAGCACGCCATCGACCCATCAGACCTTCACCAACCGCATTCGACGCACGATACCTCGCATCGGCTGCTGCCGATGCGGCGCGGAACGAGTGGCACGAAATCCCCTTGGAAAGTACGCTTCTCGAAGTTGCAGCAATGGTTCGGCGACCGAAAACAGGGATGCGCCGAAGACCGCGTCCCCAAAACAGCACACACGAACATCTGGAGCACCATTCTTGAGTACGCCACGGTCCCGACTGGAAACCCCAGCCTGTCCAGTCGTCCACGGCTCGCCGATGGCTACCGAAGGTCCGAGGGTGTCGCTGTACTCGTCGGAATTCGCCGCGGATCCGCACCGTGTTTACGACGAAATGCGAGCACAATACGGCTCTTTGGCTCCGGTTGAGCTGGCGCCGGGCGTGCCGGCCACGTTGGTGGTCGGGTATGACACCGCGCTGCGGATCCTCAACGATCCCGAGCACTTCCCTGTCGATCCGCGCACCTGGCAGCAGAACATCCCGGCCGACTGCCCCGTCCTGCCGCTTATGGAGTGGCGCCCCACCGGCAGTCGAAGCGACGGAGCGGCCCTGCAGCGCTACCGGCAGGCAATCACCACGAGTATCAACGCGGTGGATCTGTACGCTCTCGATGCCACGGTGGAGAAGATCGCCATCCCGCTGATCAACACCTTTTGCCAGGCCGGTACAGCCGATCTGATCAGTCAGTACGCGTTGCCGCTCGCATTCGCGGTCACCGATGCTCTGCTGGGCTGCCCGCCGGAAATCGGACAGCGGGTCGCCGCAGGCATGGCCGCGATGTTCGAGGGGATCGATGCCGAGGACGGCAACAAGATGATCATCGAGGCGCTGCTGGAACTGCTGGCCCTCAAACGGACCCATCCTGGCAACGACATCACCTCGCTACTACTGCGGCATCCGGCCGAACTCGATGAACTGGAGATGATCCACCAACTGAACAGCGTCTACGGCGCCGGGATCGAACTGCAACAGAACCTGATCGGCAACACCCTGCTGCTGATCCTTACCGACGAACGCTTCGGCGGAAGTGTCGTCGGCGGGAACCTGTCCACCCGAGACGCCTTGGACGAAGTCTTGTTCAAGAACCCGCCGCTGGCGAACCTCCTCACCACCTACCCCCGTCAGCCGATCCTCATCGACGACGTCTGGCTGCCCGCGCACCAGCCGATCCTCATCAGCATGGCCGGCTGCAACAACGACCCCAAGATCCGGACCGAGACTCACACAGGCAATCGCTCGCATCTGGCGTGGGGCATCGGCCCACATGCCTGCCCCGCGCAGTCGGTGGCCTACCTGCTCGCTCAAAACGCCATCGATCAGCTTCTCGATGCGCTGCCCGAGATCCAGCTGGCCATACCGGCCGACGCACCGACCTGGCGGCCTGGCCCCTTCCACCGGTCCTTGGCGGCTCTACCGGTCACCTTTCCCCCCTCTGCTCCGTTGAACGAGTACTGAGAATCTCGCAATCTCCCACGCGCGTCGGAAGCGACTGAGCGACCGTCTCGATGGCCCGCAGTGATACCCGCCGCCAGGCCAGCGACCTGAATTCCGTGGAGCGCAGTTGGAAACGACTCGTCCTGCCGCGGCTCGGTGCGGTGATCCACCACTGATCCGTGTGGAGGACGGCCGATGACTGAACCGCCGCAGGGCGTTCGCACAATGCCGAAAAACAGCGAAGCCACAGGCCAATGACCTGCGGCTTCGCCATTCAGTGGAGCTAAGGGGAATCGAACCCCTGACCTTCTCGATGCGAACGAGACGCGCTACCAACTGCGCTATAGCCCCGTGCGGTTCCGGGGAACCGCGCTGTGACACTGTATCAGGCCAGCCCCCTAGACTCCGAATCGGTATCCTGACCTGCGGAAATGCGATGCACTACGCGCCCGCCGCGCGGCGGATGTCGCCGCTGGTGCGGGTGCGCAGGGCGCGGGCGGTGGCCGGGTCGAAGGGGTCGAGGTGGGCGAACATGGGGTCTTCGTCGTCGGGCTCGATCAGGGTGGAGCGGCGACGGATCGCGCGGGCGGTGTCGCGGTCCATGGTGCCGCGCCCGGCGCGGCCCCGGCGCGCGCGTGGATCGGCTTCGTCTTGGTGGCCGCGGTTGAGGCGGGCCGCCCGGTTACGGCGGATCTCCTCCTCCATCCGCACCTGCTTGCGAAGGTAGGCCAGATAGGTCGCCAACACCGTGAGGGCGAGTCCGCAACCCCACCACAGCATGGGGGTGAACACGAACGCGAGGGCGCCGAAGAGGATGGCGGTGAGCAGCAGGCCGAGCACGGCGCGCTGCCGGAAGGTGTAGCGGGCCGCGCGGGCGATGGCGTCGGCCTCGGGATCGTAGCCGCCACGACCACGGCGGCTGGGGACGAAATCCGGCTCGTCCGGGCCCGCGTCGTCGTAGTCGTCGTACTCGTCGTAGTCCACGATGGCGGGCGCGGTGGAGCGCGCAGGCGGGATTCTGGCCGCGACCGGCTCGGGGTGGTGTGCGCCCACGCGGTCATCATCGGTCCCCGCGTCGATCTTCGCAGCGACTTCGGCGGCTTCGTCGTCGTCCGGCTCGTCGTAACGCGTCTCGCAATCCTCCGCTTCGTCCTCCTCCGGTGTGGCGGAGGCGAAGTCGTCGATCTCGATGTCGTCCGTTTCGGCGGCAGCGATGTCGGATGCCACGGCGTCGTCGGCCGCGGGTGTGTTCTCCTCGTCGGTCTCGGTGACGGGCTCGTCGGCCGGTGTCGTCATCCGGTCCTCCGCATCATCGCTGTGGGGATACTCTCTCGGTACGCGGCGTCCATCGTGTCGCCCACGGTGCCGCCAGTTCGGATCGGTTTCGTGCCCGGCGGCCGGGCCTTTCTTCAGACGTCGTTTGCCGCCGCCGCGGTGCAGGACCCTGGTTGCCAGCGCGGCGTCGGTGGTCCGGCGGATTCTGGGGTGACGGTCGGCGAGGATCGGGAACAGGACGAAGACCCAGAGCACGACCAGACCGATCCACAGGATCGAATTCGGCATCGCGTCAACACCTCCGTCCCGCCTGGATTTCCTCCGGCTCGGCCCGCCAGCGGCGCGTCACACGCCCCGCGCTCGGCCGGCCCCCGTCCGACGCGACGGCGCGGACGCCGATCCCCTCGCAGGCTCACTGCCGATGGCACAAGACGCACCATCGACGTCCGTAGGCTAATTCCGGGTAGCACCAAGTTCCGGCAGGCGCGCCGTGCACATCCGCCACACCTGTCACATTCCCACCAATGTCACCGCGATCCGGTGGCCGGTTCTACAGCAGGGTGACGCGCCCCTCTCGCACCAGCCGGTCCAGGACCGTTCCGGCGAGTTCCTCGACGGTCATGCCGACCAGCAGGTGATCCCGCCAGGCGCCGTCCACGTCGAGGTAGCGCCGCAGCAGCCCCTCTTCCCGGAAACCGACATTGCGCAACACCGCCTGGCTGGCCAGATTCTCGGGTCGAACGGTCGCCTCCACCCGATGCAGGCCGACCGGCCCGAAGCAGTGGTCGAGACCGAGCGCCAGCGCCGCCGTCGCGACGCCTTGCCCACTGAGATCCTTGGCCACCCAATAGCCGATCCAGGCCGAGCGCAGTGCGCCGCGCACGATATTGCCAACGGTCAGCTGCCCGCCGAACGCGCCGTCGACTTCGATCACCAACGGGATCATCGCGCCGCGCCTGGCCTCCGCCTTCAGGCTCGACCACAGCGACGGCCAGTTGGAGGCGTGGTTGCGCGCCTCCCACGCCCCGCGGCCGGTGGGCTCCCACGGCTCGAGATGCGCTCTGTCCCGCAACCGGATCCGGCTCCAGGCCGCCGCGTCGCGCAGCCGCACCGGACGCAAGGTCACCTGCCCCGCCGCCACCCGAACCGGGCCGAGTCGTGCGGGCCAACCCGGATGCTGCGTGGCCCGGAAAACGTTCATAGCTTCCACGTCTCAGCCGCGCTGTGCGAGAAAGGCGACCTGGACTTCGTCACCGGTGCGGATGTCGGTGTCGTCCGGGTCTATCACGATCAGGCTGTTCGCTTCGGCGAGCGTGGCGAGCAGGTGCGAGGACGAGTTCCCGTTGCCGAGCGGCTGCACGAGGTATTCGCCGGTGGCTTCGTCCCGCATGAGCTGCGCGCGCAGGTACCCCTTGCGCCCCTCCATGGAACTGATCGGCGTGATGGTTCGCGCGCTGATGATCCGGCGCATGGGATGCCTGCGCCCCAACGCGATTCGGATCAAAGGCCGCACCATCACCTCGAACACCACCAGCGCACCCACCGGGTTGGAGGGCAGCAGGAACGTCGGCACCTCGTCGCGGCCGAGCCGCCCGAAGCCCTGCACCGAGCCGGGATGCATGGCCACGCGGGTGATTTCGAGCTCGCCGAGGCCCTCCAGCGCCTCTCGGACCTGTTCGGAAGCCCAGCCGCCGACCGCGCCCGCGATGACGACCACCTCGGAGCGCACCAGCTGCCCCTCGACCACGTCGCGCAGCCTGCGCGGATCGGAACTCACGATGCCCACACGGTTGACGTCCGCGCCCGCATCCCGCGCGGCCGCCGCCAGCGCGTAGGAGTTCACGTCGTAGACCTGGCCGGGGCCCGGGGTGCGGTCGATATCGATCAGCTCGCCGCCCACGGAGAGCACCGATAGTCGCGGACGCGGGTGCACCAGCACTTTGTCTTGACCGACCGCGGCGAGCAGCCCGACCTGCGCGGCACCGATGATGGTTCCCGCACGCACCGCCACATCGCCCGGCTGGACGTCGTCACCGATCCGCCGCACGTAGTCGCCGGAGCGCACCGGCTCGTACACCTTGATCCTGGCCCGCCCGCCATCGGTGAAATCCAGCGGGAGCACGGCATCGGCGAGCGTCGGCATCGGCGCGCCGGTGTCCACCCGGACGGTCTGGCGAGGCTGCAAGCGGATCGGCTGACGTGAACCGGCGACCACCTCGCCGACCACCGGAAGGGTCAGGTCGACGAGTTCGCCTTGTTCGTCCCGAATGTCGGCCCCCGCGGAGGCCACGTCCACACTGCGCACGGCATAACCGTCGATGGCCGCCTGGTCGAAGCCCGGCAACGGCCGTTCGGTGACGACGTCCTCGGCACACAGCAGGCCCTGGGCCTCGGAGATCGCGACCCGGACCGGCCGGGGCGCGACCGCCGCGGCGGTCACCTTGATCTGCTGATCCTCAACCGAGCGCATCCAGCCCTTCCTGATCCTCTCCGCACTCCATCCGATCTCGCCCGCACGCGCGATCCCGCCGCGGCGCAAGCGCATTCGCGCGCACCGCGGTGACCATCATTCGTACCCGACGGTCCACTCTCGGCGAAACCCCCGGCCGGGTCCGTCAGTCGTCGGTCGTCAGCTGCGGATCCCAGTCCGGACCGAGGCGGTGCTGCAGCCACTCCCGCAGAGCGGGGCCGTATTCCTCTCGTTCCAGTGCGAAATCGACCGCAGCACGAAGATAACCGCCCGGGTTGCCCAAATCGTGGCGCGACCCACGGTGCACCACCACATGAACCGGATGCCCCTCGGCGATCAACAGTGCGATGGCGTCGGTGAGTTGCAGTTCGCCGCCAGCGCCGGGCTCGATGCGGCGCAGCGCGTCGAAGATCGCGCGATCGAGCAGGTATCGGCCCGCGGCGGCGAACGTCGACGGCGCGTCGGCGAGCGCGGGCTTCTCCACCATGCCCTTGACGCGCAGCACATTCGGGTTCACCGCGTCGGGCACGGGCGCGACATCGAAGACACCGTAGGCGCTGACCTCGTCCTTGGGGACGTCGATGGCGCACAGCACCGTTCCACCGCGCTTGCGGCGCACCCGGCACATCACATCCAGCACGCCGCGAGGCAGCACGAGGTCGTCGGGCAGCAGGACGGCGATGACGTCCTCGTCGGCGTCGAGGGCCCGCTCGGCCTGGGCCACGGCGTGCCCGAGCCCGAGCGGCTCCTCCTGCACCACCGAGGTGACATCGAGCAGTCCCGGCGCTTTGCGCACCTTCTCCAGCAGCTTGAACTTGCCGCGCTCCTCCAGCGTGCTCTCCAACACCAGGTCCTCGACGAAGTGCGCGACGACGCCGTCCTTGCCTGGAGACGTGACGATCACCAGCCGCTCCGCGCCGGAACCGGCCGCCTCGGCGGCGACCAACTCGATGCCGGGTGTGTCCACCACAGGAAGAAGTTCCTTGGGCACCGTCTTGGTCGCGGGCAGGAACCGCGTTCCGAGCCCGGCAGCGGGCACCACGGCCGTGCGGAAGCACGACACCACTGCGGCGTCACCGGGCTGTCCGGCCTTTGCTGTCATACGCATACCCTATCCATCCATCACGCCGCCGGATCGGCGTCGCGCCGACCGGTCCCGGGGTGAGCCTATGGTGATCACTGTGAAGATGCCCGGCGAGCGCGACAAACATGCATGGCGCACCGAACTCCTCGCCCGCCGAGCTGTGATACCTGCCACGGAACGCGAAAAGGAAGCGTTCGCCCTGGCCGCAGCGGTCGAAGCGGTCAGCGCTCGCGGGTGGGTCTGCGCGTATGTACCGGTGGCGGGCGAACCGGGATCGACCGCGATGCTGGACGCGCTGCTGGCCGGTGGTGCGCGGGTACTGCTGCCGGTCACCGGGCCGCCGGGACCGCTGAGCTGGGCCGAATACACCGGAACGAGCGCCATGCGCCGGGCCCGCTACGGATTGCTGGAACCCACCGGCGCCGTGCTGCCGCCGGAGACCGTCACCCGCGCCGAACTGATCCTCGTCCCCGCTCTCGCCGTGGACCTGCGCGGCGTGCGGCTCGGCCGCGGCGCCGGTTACTACGACCGCACGCTGCCCGCCGCACGGCCGGACGCGCGCCTGGTCGCGGTGGTCCGGGACGACGAACTGGTCGACCGATTGCCGGAGGAACCGCACGACCTGCGCATGGGCTGGGCGCTCACGCCGCGCGGTGGCCTGCGCCGGCTGGGCGACGATTACCCTGGGGAATGAAACACCGATTGGCGGTGTTGGCACTGTCGGCTGTAGAGTGCCAGATCGACGAACACCGCGGAGGATCCTGTGCCTACTTACTCGTATGCGTGCACCCAGTGTGACAACCGCTTCGACATCGTTCAGTCGTTCACGGACGAAGCGCTGACCGTGTGCTCGGAGTGCTCCGGGAAGCTGCGCAAGCTGTTCAACTCGGTCGGCATCGTCTTCAAGGGCAGCGGCTTCTACCGCACCGACAGCCGCGGTGGCTCCTCCACCGCCAGCGAGCCCGCCAAGTCCGACAGCAGCTCGAGTTCGTCTTCCACTTCTTCCGACTCCGGCTCGTCGAGCGGGTCGACCGCGTCCACCAGCACGGCCGTAGCCAGCTGATTCGACGGTTTTCCACAGCCGGTCACCTATCCACAGCCCACCTTGATCCTGGCCGGGCGAGCGCATGTCCGGCCATAGGATCCGGCCATGACTCGCGCACTCGCCGATCTCGGCCGCGGCTGGAATGTCTCCGGGTGGCAGCGCCCGCCCTGGGCCGACGCCGTCCTCGCCCGACGATCGCTGGCCGCCGTTCTCGCCGCGCTCGCGGCGTTCCTCTTCCTTCGTGGTGATCCCGGCGCCGAACGCACCACGGTGCTCGTCGCGGGCCGAGACCTCGCGCCAGGACGACTTCTCGAGGCAGATGACCTGCGCGCCGTCCCGCGCGAGGCGGGCACGCTACCGGCGGGCGCGGTCACCGATCCCGGCGCGCTCGTCGGCGCGACGCTGACCGGCGCCATGCGCCGAGGCGAGGTATTCACCGACCTGCGCGTCGTCGGCCCGCGCTTGGCCGCGGCGGCGGCCGGTTCCCGCGAGGCGCGGATCGTGCCCGTCCGCCTCGCGGATACGGCGGTCGCCGACATCTTGCGCGCGGGCGATCGCGTCGACGTGATCGGCGCCGAAGACGCGGGTGGGCCCGGCGCCCGTCCCGCCCGCACGCTCGCCACCGATGCCGCCGTAGTGCTCGTCTCAGGCGCAGGCGCGGGGAGGGGAGCCGCCGAACGCGTGGTCTTGGTCGCGATGGACGCCGAGCACGCCACCGCCGTCGCGGGCGCGTCCCTGCGCACCGCACTCACCGTCGTCTTTCACTGACCCGCCGATCATGCTTCGCCGAATATTCGCCGATGGCTCATTAGCATCGGGCCTACCGGCGCGCGGGTACCGCCGAGCAGGACTGCCCAGCTCCACGGAAAAGAGGAGACACCGGCCATGCTCAAAGAGTTCAGAGATTTTCTGTTCCGCGGGAATGTGATCGACCTGGCGGTCGCCGTGGTCATCGGTACGGCGTTCGTCGCGATCATCACCGCGATCAGCAACGGAATCATCAATCCACTGCTCGCCGTCATCGGCGGGCCCGGCGATATCGGCCTGGGTTTCCGGTTGGTGGCCGACAAGCCGGCGACCTTTGTCCAGGTCGGTCCCATCATCACGGCCGTGATCAATTTCCTGATCATCGCCGCGGTGCTGTTCTTCGTGCTGGTGCTGCCCGCCGCGCGATTGAAGAAGCGCTTCCGGCCCGACGACACCACACTCACCGATTCGGAGGTGCTGATCCAGATCCGCGACCTGCTCGCCGAGGGCCAGACCAGCTCGGGCGGGCGGCACGAATTCTGAGTTCGACTGTGCCGCATGCGAAACGGGCCCGTCGGCGACGGGCCCGTTCGCGTGAGTATCCCGCGCTCAGCCGAGGCTGAAGGGCTGACCCCACAACGTCACCCACGTAATGACATTGTCGGTCTCGACCTCGACGCTGACAAAGGCCCGCGCCTGGGCGTAGCCCCCGCAGCCGTTCAAGCCGATGGTCTCATCAGCCCACGTCACCGAACCACTCGTGCCCTTGAAGGCATTACGGGTCTTGTGCGTCTCGTTACCGAAATCGTCGGCCTGCTCCAGGTCCAAGACGTAGAACGACTTCGCCTGGCCGGGGCCGAGCGAGAGGTTGCCGCCGGAGTTGGCACCGACGCCACCGGTGACGTTCTGGCCGTCGCTCCAATCGACATTGCCGTCCACACCACCGGTCGCACCGCCACCGGCGATATTCACCTGGCAGCCCACGGTGTAACCCGGGAAGATCTTGCCCCCGGCCGCACCGGACAGGTCCACTTGCGCGCTACCGGACACCCATGCGTTGCGGTGCAACGGCGTCGCGCCCATGGACGGGCTGATGTTGGCCGATTCGCCGACCAGACGGATGGTCACAACGGTGCCATCGGACAGCGTCTTGGTCAGCTCCCCGCCCGGCAGCGGAACGAAGGTGTCGGCATTCGCCGCACCCGTGGAGAGCAGGCCTACCGCGATGGCCGCGGACGCGCACAGCCCGGCCGCGCGTGCCGACATTTTACGATCGAACATGACGGTGATTCCCCTAAAGATTCGAGTTCGCTTCAGCGAAAAGAGATTGATGGATCCGACCCGCGTCAGCCGATGCTGAACGGCATCCCGTAGAGGGTGGTCTTCGAGTAGTGATCGCCGATGATCTCGACGACCGTGTACGAACGCGCCTGCGCGTAACCCGCGCAGCCCTGGATCTGGATCTCGGCATCCTGATACTCCACCGAGTACACACCCGGCTTCAGGATGTCCTTGTAATCGATCTGAACGAACTTCACTTCGCCGGGACCGAGGTTGACGCCGATCGAACCACCGGCGCTCGCGCCGCTGAGATTCACGCTGCCCGACACACCGGCGGAGATCGCGTCGTCGGCGATGCTGACCTGGCAGCCGACGACGTAACCGGTGCTCAACTGCGAGGCACCGTGAGTGGACGAATTATTCGTTCCCGGATTCCCGGTCGGACCGTTGTTCGGCCCGATCGTTCCTTCGGGGGTGACGGCTACATCGGCGATGGCGTTCCCCGAAACCCACACGACACGGCCGGCACCGTTCGCGGCAAGGGATGGGGAGATCAGGGCGCGCTCACCGGTGCGAGCGATGTTCACGCCAGGTCCTGCCTTGTGACCGTCCGGCAACGGCACGAAGGTATCGGCATTGGCAGCGCCGGTCGACAACAGACCGGTAGCTACGGCCGCCACGGCGGCGGCGCCCGCGACGCGGACGCCTCGAGACAGACCGTTGATGCGGTACTTGCTCATGTTTTTCCTCATCAGGTTGCATCCGCCCGCCCCAGGGTGTCGAGGCGGGACGTGTCCCTCCAAAGCCGACGGCACGCAGTGGAATGTGTTGTCCACCAGACGTTCCGCCGGCCCATCGCGTCATCGAGCGATCTCGGACGAAACAATGCTATTCGGTATCAACCAGACTTTTCCGGAAATTCAGGCAATTCGTCTCGCGAAGTAACGGATCCGACTAGGATCGCGCAGCCCTTGCGGCACAGTTGAATTCATGACGAAATGGACCCGCCGCGCTGCGAGGGGTCCATTTCATCTGTCGCTATGGGTTTTTCACCCGCTGTTCACTCAGCCGAGGCTGAAGGGCTGACCCCACAACGTCACCCACGTGATGACATTGTCGGTCTCGACCTCGACGCTGACAAAGGCCCGCGCCTGGGCGTAGCCCCCGCAGCCGTTCAAGCCGATGGTCTCATCAGCCCACGTCACCGAACCACTCGTGCCCTTGAAAGCATTACGGGTCTTGTGCGTCTCGTTACCGAAATCGTCGGCCTGCTCCAAATCGAGCACATAGAACGACTTCGCCTGACCCGGACCCAACGACAAGTTGCCACCGGAGTTGGCACCCACGCCACCGGTGACATTCTGGCCGTCGCTCCAGTCCAGATTGCCATCCACACCACCGGTGGCACCGCCACCAGCGATATTCACCTGGCAGCCCACGGTGTAACCCGGGAAGATCTTGCCCCCGGCCGTGCCGGAGAGCTCGACCTGCGCGCTGCCCGAGACCCATGCGTTGCGGTGCAACGGCGTCGCGCCCATGGACGGGCTGATGTTGGCCGATTCGCCGACCAGACGGATGGTCACAACGGTGCCATCGGACAGCGTCTTGGTCAGCTCCCCGCCCGGCAGCGGAACGAAGGTGTCGGCATTCGCCGCACCGGTGGAGAACAGGCCCATGGCGATGGTGGCAGCGGCGCCGAGGCCGGCCATCCGCGCCAGGTTCTTACGGTTGATCATGGTTTGATATCCCTCGAGGGTTGAGTCCGCTTCAGCGGGAAGATGGTTCGTTGGATTCGACAGACGTCAGCCGATGCTGAACGGCATCCCGTAGAGGGTGGTCTTCGAGTAGTGATCGCCGATGATCTCGACGACCGTGTACGAACGCGCCTGCGCGTAACCCGCGCAGCCCTGAATCTGGATCTCGGCATCCTGGTATTCGACGGAGTAGACACCGGCCTTGAGGATGTCCTTGTAGTCGATCTGAACGAACTTGACTTCGCCGGGACCGAGGTTGACGCCGATCGAACCACCGGCGCTCGCGCCGCTGAGGTTCACGCTGCCCGACACACCGGCGGAGATCGCGTCGTCGGCGATGCTGACCTGGCAGCCGACGATGTAACCGGTGCTCAACTGCGACGAACCATGCGTCGAGGAGTTGTTGGTGCCGGGGTTGCCCGTCGGACCGTTGTTGGGGCCGACGGTGCCTTCCGGCGTCTCGGCGACATCGGCGACGGCATTGCCCGACACCCAGACCACCCGGCCTGCGCCGTTGGCGGCCAGCGACGGCGAAATCAGGGCCCGCTCTCCGTTCCGGGTGATCGTCACGCCGGGCCCTACCTTCTGGCCGTCCGGCAACGGCACGAAGGTATCGGCATTGGCGGCACCGGTCGAAAGCAGGCCCATGGCAACAGCCGCGGCAGCGCCTACGCCCGCGACGCGGGCACCGCGGCGCAGACCTTTGGTGCGGTTCTCGCTCATACTTCCCCTCATCAGGTTCAAACAGTCAACCTCGACCATCGAGGCTGGACAGTGGTCCTCTCAGGCCCAGCTCAGTGTGTCGCCCCTTTGTTGCCGATGTGTAACCGGTTGTTATTTCGGCGCAACGGGCAGGGAGGCAACGGAACCGAGCCGGGTTCCGCCGAGTGGGCTTTCACGCGTGCCGGCACCCACGACTGCGGGTCCCATTGTGAATGGCTCGATGGGAGATTAAACGGTTCGTAACGACCGCCGCAACGAAAAGTTTCGTAAAGTTCAAGGTGACCCGCATCACACTTGCGCACATCCGAATATGGCTTGACGTGCATAAATACCGGTTCGCTACAGCAGGTTCAGGTGAGAAAACCGAGATGGCGGCACAGAAGGGCCAGCGTACGGATACGGGACACGACCGCAAGGATCTCGTCCGGATTACTTCCGGTCAGAAATGATCACTGGCGTGTTTCGAAGCCGGGACAAGGACTACGTAGCTACTACGTAGATAACGGACTCAGCCGTGATGTGGGGGGACCTGGGCGCGCAGCCAGTCGTCAGCGGACCGGACGTCGTCGCGTTCGTCGCGCTCGTCGGCGGTGGTGTCGGGCAGCGCGTCGCCGAAGACCTTCGCCAAGCGCGCGGCATCCCTCGCCCGGCGAGCCGCCGGGCGAGGGTGTTCAGAAGGCGTGGGGGCGGTGATTACTCGACCAATCCGGAGAGTTCACCGATCACCCGGCTGGCGAGCGGGCCGAGCGTCGCCATGCCGTCGCGAACGGCGGAACGGGTGCCGGGCAGGTTGACCACCAAGGTGCTTCCGGACACCCCGGCCACACCGCGGGAGAGGCCCGCGTCCAGCGAGCCCGCCACCCGGCCGGAGGAACGAAGGGCTTCGCTGATCCCCGGCAACTCGCGGTCGAGCACCTGCGAGGTGGCCTCCGGCGTCACGTCGCGCGGGGACATGCCCGTACCGCCGACGGAGATCACCAGATCGACGCCGCCGATCACCGCCGTGTTGAGCGCGTTGCGGATCTCGACCTCGTCGGCCTGCACCGACACCGACGCGTCCACGAGGAAACCCGCTTCGGTGAGCAGCTCGGTGACCAGCGGGCCGAGCGAGTCAACACCTCCATGCGCCGTCCGATCGTCCACGACCACCACCAGAGCACGCCCCGCCACAGGAGCATCGATTTCCATGGTGCTCACCGTAGCGCCTGCGTCCAGCAACTCGGCGGCCGCACCGAGAACGTCGGCGTCCACATCGATCATCGGCCCAGGCCCGCCGGGCACCGCGCGCATCACCGGCCGCCGTCCGCGGGCGCGCCGGAGAGGGTCACCTCGACGGTCTTGGCATTGTTGCCTTGATCATCGGTGTAGGTGACTTTCACCTTGTCTCCCGGTTGATGCGAGCGCACCGCGGCGACGAGCGCGTTCCCGGAATCGATCGGGCGGTCGTCGACCTTCGTCACGACCGCCCCCGGCGGGATGCTCGCGCGCGCGGCGGGGCCGTCCGCCGTGACGTCGCGAACCTTCGCGCCGGAAACCTGCTGTGCCGGGTCCTGCTGCCGCGACACCGTGATCCCGATCTGCGCGTAGGTGGCCTTGCCGGTCTTGATCAGTTCGTCGGCCACCCGGCGCGCCTGATCGACGGGGATCGCGAACCCGAGTCCGATCGATCCGGTCTGGCCGCCCGCTGTCTCGGCGGGCCCGAGCGTCGCGATGGCGGTGTTGATGCCGATCAGCTTGCCGCTGCCGTCCACCAGCGCGCCACCCGAGTTGCCCGGGTTGATCGCGGCATCGGTCTGGATGGCGTCGATCACCGGGCTGACCGCGGCGCCCGCCTCGCTTCCGTCGCCGGTGGTCATGACGGGCCGGTTCAGCGCCGACACGATGCCCGTGGTGACCGTGCCCGCAAGGCCGAGCGGCGACCCGATCGCGACGACCGGCTGGCCGACTTGCAGATTCGCCGAGCCACCCAGCTCGATGGGAGTGAGGCCGGTCTTCCCGGATACCTTGATGACGGCCAGGTCGGAAACCGGATCGGCGCCGACCAGCGTGGCGGGCGCGCTGCTGCCGTCGGAGAACACGACCTCCATCTTGGCGCTGGGCCCGCCGCCCGCGGCGACGTGGTTGTTGGTCAGGATCAGGCCGTCGGAGGACAGGATCACCCCGGAACCCTCCCCTTCGGCCTTACTGCTGGCCACCTTGATCATCACGACGCTGGGCAGCACCTTCTGCGCGACCGCCTGGGTGGAACCGGCCGGAGCGTTCACGGCGTTGCTCACGTTCGGCTTCGGAGCGTCCAGCGCGTTGGTCACCGGTGCCCGACCGTCGTCGCCGTGCGTGACCAGCGCACCGACCGCACCACCGATACCGCCGCTGACCAGCGCGAGCGCGACCGCGCCCGCGGCGAGGCCCGCGCGGAACGGACGCCGGGCCGGTGCGGGCGGCGCGCCGTAGGGGCCGTGCGGTTGCGTGGCGTCGGCCGGTGGACCGAAGGACGCCGGATACCCGGGGAACGGCGCGGCCGGATGGTGCTGCGGAGGGAACTGCGCGGTGGGATGCTGCGCTGTCTGCGGGCCGTAACCGGGGGCGTGCGCCTCCCCCGGCCCGAACGCGCTCGCGTCCGGCGCTCCCGGCTCCCGGCGGTCCTTCGAATCCTCGGTCATGGACTCCTCGTTTCTGCTCACGTCTCGTCCAGGTTGGCCGCGGGGACTGAGAGCGGACTGAGACCGCGCTTTCAGTTTTCCGAGAGCTGCCAAGGAGCCGGTGCTAAATAGAATCACCAGCAACTTGATGTCTCAAATCCTGCCGCAAACCAATCGGAGCATTGTCCGAAATACCTCACCGACGACGAATATTCCGCACAGAACTCGAGATTGTGTCGGAAATGGAGTTCCGCCGCTCGCTATTGCGTCAATCGGATACCGGCGCGCCCGGCTCGCCGGGCAACACGATGCGAACGACGGCGCCGCCGCGTTGCGAGGTATCAATGGCGATCGTACCGCCGTGTTTCGTCACCACCTGTTTGACGATCGCCAGGCCGAGGCCCGAGCCCGGCATCGATCGCGACGACATGACCCGATAGAAACGCTCGAACACCAGCTCGCGTTCCCCCGCCGGAATACCGGGACCGGCGTCGTCGATGGACAGCTCCAGCAACCCCGGGCCGCTCTCCCGCATCAGAATGCGCACCTGCGCGCCCGCCGGGCTCCACTTGGCCGCGTTGTCGAGCACGTTCAGCACCGCACGCTCCAAGCCCGCCTCGTGCCCGTAGACGAACCACGGCCGTAGGTCGGCGATGAACTCGATGCCGGTGCGGCGACGGCGGGCGCGCTCGAGCGCGCGTTCCACGACCTCGCCCAGATCCACGCGCTCGTAGACGGTCTCCGGCGCGTC
Source organism: Nocardia sp. NPDC004168 (assembly GCF_040610355.1). Taxonomy (NCBI): domain Bacteria; kingdom Bacillati; phylum Actinomycetota; class Actinomycetes; order Mycobacteriales; family Nocardiaceae; genus Nocardia; species Nocardia sp. NPDC004168. The sequence goes on from NZ_JBEXME010000006.1 coordinate 103,079, forward strand.
CTCCCGCGCGAGATCGACCAGGTCGCCCACGAGCGTGGACAACTCCTCGATCTGCGCCATCACGTCGGCGCGCAGTCCGGCCATGTCCTCGTCCGGGATACGCGGAGCACCGGGACGGCTCGACGCGATGAGCAGTTCCATGTTGGTCCGCAGGGACGTCAGCGGCGTGCGCAGCTCGTGCCCGGCGTCGGCGACGAGCCTGCGCTGCCGGTCGCGCGACTCTGTGAGCGCGCGCAGCATCGTGTTGAAACTCTCTGTGAGCCTTGCCAGTTCGTCGTCACCGGTCACCGGGATCGGGGTCAGGTCGTCGGTCCGGGCGATGCGCTCGGTGGCCGCCGTCAGCCGCGCGATGGGCCGCAGGCCCGTGCGGCCGACCGCCGTGCCCGCCGCGGCGGCCAGTATGACGCCGCAGCCGCCGACCACGAACAACAGCCAGGCGAGCCGGTCGAGCACCTCCCTCGTGCGGTCCAGGCGCTGGGAGATGACCAGCGTCGCACCGGAGTTGGTATAGACCGCGAGCACGCGCTGATCGCCGTCGGTGCGCAGCGACGAACTGCGTTCCCCGCGGGCCACGGCCACCTCCTGCGGCCCCACCGGCGGATCGGTGGACTGCGGCGGCAGCCAGCGCCGTAGATCGGGATAGATCAGCGCGATGCCGGTGTCGTCGTAGAAGGCGGCGGCGACCATCAGATTCAGGTTGTTGAACCCGTACGGGTTGCTGGCGATCACCGCCGTGGACCGGCTGCGCAACTGGGCGTCCACGTCGGCGTACAACGCGCGCGCCACCAGCGCGTACGCCGCGATCGAGGTGACCGCCACCGCGATCGCCACCACGGAGGCGGCCAGCAGCGTCACCCGCCACCGCAGGGAGACCGACCGCGTCAACGGCATGGGCGGCCGCATGTCCACGGACTCGGACGGACGCTGGCCGAGTGCGGCGACGGCGGGACGCTTGGGAGGTGTTCGTGCCATGACCGAGGACCTACGGCGGCGTTTCACGCAGCACATAGCCGACGCCGCGCACCGTGTGGATCAGCCGCGGCTCGCCCTCGGCCTCGGTTTTGCGGCGCAGATAACCGATGTAGACCTCGAGCGCGTTTCCCGAGGTCGGGAAATCGTAGCCCCAGACTTCCTCGAGAATGCGGCTACGGGTGAGCACGCGGCGCGGGTTCGCCATCAGCATTTCCAGCAGTGAGAACTCGGTACGAGTGAGACTGATCTGCCTGGCGCCGCGGGACACCTCGCGGGTCACCGGATCCAGCGACAGGTCGGCGAACTTCATCGCCTCCGACGCGTCCCCCGGGCCCGCGGCCGTGCGCCGCAACAGCGCGCGCAACCTGGCCAGCAGTTCCTCCAGCGCGAACGGCTTCGGCAAATAGTCGTCCGCCCCGGCATCGAGCCCGGCGACCCGCTCCGATACCGAATCCCGCGCGGTGAGAACCAGTATCGGCAAATCATCGCCCGTGCTCCGGAGACGGCGGCAGACCTCGAGCCCGTCCAGCCGGGGCATCATCACGTCCAGGACGAGCGCGTCGGGTCGCTGGACAGTTGCCTTCTCCAGCGCGTCCACACCGTCCACCGCGAGATCGACGGAGTAGCCGTTGAAGGTGAGCGACCGGCGCAGCGATTCCCGGACCGCCCGATCGTCATCGACCACCAGAATGCGCATGCCACCAGTTTGACCGCACCGACTGAGAGGTAACTGAGAGGGCGCTCCCGACACGCCGTGGTGAGCAGCCACGACACGCCACGGCGCGTCGCCCCCGTCAACCGGGGGTGACCAGGGTCTTCCACGGCCCCGCGGAGAAGTTGACGCGTCCCTTACGCATTCCACCGCGAAACTCGTTCTCTATAGCCATATTCGGTAATTTGCGCAGCGGCTCCCCCGGATTGCCGATGACCACTCTGCACGGTATGTTCCGTGCGGTAAAAAGAAGACCTCTAGTTGGTTCTTTGCGGGTTGAATCAATACCGAACAGCCACGCGCGCCCGAGGTCACTGGTGAAGCGGAGGCGACGGAAGCGGATGGAAGCTGCACCGCGGTCCTGGCAATTCAGCCTGTCGAACTGGTCGGTCACCCGCAAGGTTGGCGTGGTGCTGGTGCTTCCGGTGCTGCTGGCGACGGTCTTCGCCGTGCTCCGAATCAACAACGAACTGCGCACCATGTCGCAGTTGGACGCGGCGACCGAACAAGCCATCATCATCCGGCCGATCGTCAAGTTCGGTTCGGCCACCGAGCAACTCGGCGTCACCGCGACCGCCACCTGGGGCAACGCCGCAGACCCGCAGACCGACGCCGCGCTGACGAAGTTCGACCAGGCACTGGCCGAACTGGAAGCCGCCTTGCAGACCACCAAGGTCAGCGGCCGGGTCACCTCCGAACTCGCCTCGGCCATCGCCACCGGCACCACGATGCGCAACAGCCTGCGCAACGGCTCGCCCGCCATGGTCGGCGAGCAGTCCGACGAGATCATGGTCCGCATCGGCAACGCGCTCGCGCTCTCGCCGTCGGTGGACGACCTGGTCATCCAGCGGTACTTCCTGCAGCTGGCTTCGGTGCAGACCGCGCGGCGCGTGCTCACCCAGCAGCGCATGCTGATCGGCTCGCCGGACGCGGGCCGCAACCCGAGCGTGCGGCCCCGCGTGCTGGTCGCCGCGGGCGCCGAGATCACGATGATCTACCAGTACGCGCAGATCCTGCCGGACTACGCGGGCAACATGCGCCCGCTGCTGGACGCGGTGCAGACGCGTCTCGGCACCTTCAGCCAGAACGCCGCCGATCCGGCGACCAATCCCGCCGTCGTCGATTCGCTGCTGATCAGCTCGGACACCTATGAGAAGACCACCGCGCAGCTGATCGACACCATCGACAGCGCCTTGGCCGCGCGCACCACCGAAGCGCAAGCCGGTGCGCTGCGCGAGACGACGATCGTCATCGGCATGCTGCTCGCGGGTCTCGCCCTGGCGCTCTCGGTCGCTCGTACCCTGGTCGTCCCGGTCCGCCGCCTGCGGCGGGACGCGCTCGAGGTCGCGCACATCAAGCTGCCCGACGAACTCGCCGTGGTGCGCGCGGGCGGCACCACGCCCGAGATCACCCCGGTCGCGGTGCACTCCACCGACGAGATCGGCCAGCTGGCCCGCGCCGTGGACGAGATCCACGAGCAGGCGCTCAACCTCGCCGCCGACCAGGCCCGTCTGCGCCTGCAGATCGGGAACATGTTCGAGACCCTCTCGCGCCGCAGCCAATCGCTGGTCGAGCAGCAGCTGGCGCTGATCGAGGACCTCGAGCACGACGAGGACGACACCGACCGGTTGCAGAGCCTGTTCCGCCTCGACCACCTGGCCACCCGCATGCGCCGTAACGGCGACAACCTGCTGGTGCTCGCCGGTACCGCCTTGCGCCGCGGCCAGCTGCACCCGGTGCCGCTGTCGGACATGCTGTGGAGCGCGGTTTCCCAGGTGGAGGACTACCAGCGCGTCGAGATCGGCGCGGTGCCCGACGGCATCGTCGCGGGCGAGCCGGCCGTCGACATCGAGCACCTGCTCGCCGAGTTGATCGACAACGCGCTGCGGTACTCGCCGCCGACCACGCCGGTCACCGTGATGGTTTCGCGCGCGGTGGACGGCGGCTACCTGATCGAGATCACCGACCGCGGACTCGGTATGTCCCTGGAAGACCTGCAGACGACCAACGACCGGCTCGCCTCCGGTGGTGAGGTCACCGTCGAGACAGCGCGCCGCATGGGCCTGTTCGTCGTGGGCCGCCTGGCCAAGCGGCACACCATCACGGTCAGCCTGCGCCGCACGTCCACGATGGCGCAGCAGCCGGGCATCACCGCAAGCGTGCACCTACCCGGCGCGCTGGTCGCGCCGCCGATGGACGTCACCGATCCGGCGGGCAAGCCGCTCGATATCACCGCCGAGCACCAGCTGCCCTCCCTGGTCACGCCGCCCACCGGCGCGCAGCCGCGCAACCTGGTTCCGGTGCCGAGCCTGCCCCAGCGCGACACCGCGCGTTTCGGCGTGACGAGTTCCGGCCTGCCGCAGCGCCGTCCGGCCATCCGCGTCGCCGACACTCCCGACCAGCCCACGGTCTCCACGCCGGTCGGGCGAGCGGTCAACCCGGCGGATCAGCCCGCCACCCAGCCGTGGCCGGTGCTCACGCCGCGCGCGGACGACCGCACACCCACCGGTCCGTTCGCCGCGGTGACGCCCACCGCGGGAGAGCACGCCGTCGAGCAGCACCCCACCCGCACCGATCTGTGGACCGAGGTCAAGGACGACGAGCCGACGACCGGTCCCACACCCACCGTGCCGAGCCAGCCGCCCGCGCCGCAGACCACCGCCCGCTCCGGTCTGCCCATCCGGAAGCCGGCCGCGCCCGTCGAGCCACCGCAGGAGGCGGCGCCGGAACCCGCGACGGTGACTTCCTCCCGGTTGCAGCCGGTCGCAGGCGCCTCCCCGACCCCTATCTATCAACGCATGGTCTCGGAATGGCTGGTCGAGCCCTCGACCTCGCAATCGCCGGAAAGCTCGTGGTCCTCGCCTGGTGACGCGGGCTGGCTGGCCGCCGAGGATGCCAGCCATCCGACCACCACCGCGCGCACTGTCGGCGGGCTGCCGATTCGCAGGCCGGGCGCCCAGTTGGTGCCCGGCGGCCTGGCGCCCGCGGACGACGCGGGCCCGCGCGATCCGGAAGAAATCCGCAACAATTTGACCAGGCATCTCAGTGGGGTCCGCAGCGGGCGGGCCAATGCGCAGTACAACGACGGAGGGCTTGCATGACCAACGCGAAAAACAGCACCACGGACGAGAATCTGAACTGGCTGGTCGCCCGCTTCACCCGCGATGTGCCCGGCGTGTCCCATGCGGTGCTCGTATCGGCGGACGGCTTGTTGCAGGCCACCAGTCCGCACCTGCCCAGCGACCGTGCCGAACAGCTCTCCGCCGTCACCGCCGGACTCGCCAGCCTTTCCATGGGCGCGGCGTCGCTGTTCGACGGCGGCAAGGTGATGCAGTCCATCGTGGAGATGCAGCGCGGCTACCTGCTGGTGATGAGCGTCGGAAACGGCTCGCATCTGGCCGTGCTGGCGAACAAGACGCACGACATCGGCCGGATCGGCTACGAGATGGCACTGCTGGTCGATCGGGTGGGCTCGGTGGTCACGGCCACCGCGCGCACCGCTGTCTGAGCGTGAGATGTCCAACCCATACGGTCCCGGACCACGACCCACCACGCGCGTCCGGCCTTACGCCCTGACCTCGGGGCGCACCGAACCCGCGATCGACCTGCCGTTGGAGGCGGTCATCGAAACCTTGTCGTACACTGCACATCTCGACTGGCCGACCGGCGACATCCGTACCGAGATACTGCGACTCGGCACGCATCGGTTGTCGGTCGCGGAGATCGCGGCACATCTGGACCGGCCGCTCGGCATGGTCCGTGTGGTGATCGGCGACCTGGTCGTCGACGGCACCATGCGCGTGCATTCGACCCTGACCGAAGAGGCGAGCTATGACGAGCGCCGTTCCCTGATGGAAAGGACATTGCGTGGACTCCGCGCCCTATAGGAATCCGGGGCCCAGTGGACACCCCGGGCCAAGTGGAAATCTCGGATCGGGCAACGCCCCCGGCCCGGATGGCTTCGAGAACCGGGTCGCCTCGACGAAGATCGTCGTCGCGGGTGGCTTCGGCGCGGGTAAGACCACGTTCGTCGGCGCGGTCTCGGAAATCGTTCCGCTGCGCACCGAGGCGATGGTGACCCGCTACTCCGACGGCATCGATGATCTCGCCGAGACGCCGGAGAAGGAGACCACCACGGTAGCCATGGACTTCGGCCGGATCATCCTGCCCGGCAACCTGGTGCTCTACCTGTTCGGCACGCCGGGCCAGCGGCGGTTCTGGTTCATGTGGGACGACCTGATCCGCGGCGCGATCGGCGCCGTGGTGCTGATCGACACCAGGCGGCTGGAGGACAGCTTCGCCGCGGTCGACTTCTTCGAGGCGCGCAAGCTGCCGTTCCTGATCGCGGTCAACCGCTTCCCCGACGCACCGCGTTTCCCCATCGCGGAACTGCGCGAGGCGCTCTCGGTGCGCGAGGGCGTCCCGATCGTGGACATCGACGCGCGCAACGCGATCGAGGTGCGCCAGGCGCTCGCCGCGGTCACCGAGTACGCGATCGCCCAGCTGAAGGCCAGCGAACTGGAAGGAACGGCCCGCCATGCGTGAGGTCGCGGTGCTGGCCGCGGGTAGTGCCGCCACCACGTCCGTCGACCAGTTCGCGCTCGGCTATTGGCTGGTCGGGCTGTCGGTGGGCATTTCCGTCCTCGGAGCGGTGGTCGGCCTCGCCTGCATCGTGCACGGCGCGCGCTCGGTCCAGTTCCGGCTGGTGTGGCTGGTTTCGGCGGCGATATCGCTGGGCGGCGTCGGTGCGTGGCTGGCCACCTCGGTGGCCATGCTGGGCCTGAAAGTGCCCGGCAGCGCGATGCGTTACGACCCGGGCAGGCTGGTCGCGGCGCTCGTGGTGTCCATCGTGGCCGTCTTCGCGGCACTGCTGATCATCGGGCGCACGCCCCGGCTCGCGCTGCTGCTGCCCGGCGGCTTGGTACTTGGCCTCGGCATCGGCGTCACGCACTACCTCGGCATCGGCTCACTGGAGATCCAGGGTTCGGTGGGCGTGACGACCTGGCTGGCCGTCGTCTCCGCCGTGATCGGGGTGATCACCGCGACGGCGACGTTGTGGCTGTTCCAGACCTTGCGCTTCCCGATGGCCCGCGCCGCGACGGTGCTGTTGTTCGGCGTCGGCGTGGCCGCCACCTACTACACGGCGGTGGCCGCGTTGCATTTCGACGTCAATCGGTCGGCGAAGGTGCCCGACGGCGTGGAGCTGTTCGACTTCGTGTTCCCGATGTTCGTCATCGGCTTGCTCGCGCTGACCGTGCCGATCTCCGCGGTGCTGATCGCACCGGATCGCCGCGAGTTGGCCGCACCACCGAAGCCGCGCAGGCCGAAGCTGGAGCCAGCCCGCTGATCCGGTTTCGCGGCGCGATTCGGGGCGGATCGACCGTTTTCCGCTGACCGATCCCCGTGGGCGGGCTGGATTCGGCGATGCCACGGATTCACCCGCCCGGCCCACTTACAGTGGAAGCCATGCGTTTCGGTCTCGATTACGCCGCGGGTCGTCCAGGGGGCGCGGCGATTCGGGCGGCAGGGTACGACTTCGTGGTGCGGTATCTGTCCGACGGCGGCCCGAGTCTGCCCGGCAAGCTGCTCACTCCGTCCGAAGCGAACGATCTGCGGGCGCATGGTATCTCGCTCGTCTCGAACTGGGAGACCACGGCCGCGCGGATGCTGGACGGCTACGGCGCGGGCATCGTCGACGCGCGTGCGGCCCTCGCCCAGGTGCTGCGCTGCGGCGGCCGGGTGGACCGGCCGATCTATTTCTCCGCGGATTTCGACGCGACGCAACAGGACCAGTTGCGCGTCAACGCCTATCTGGACGGTGCCGCGACCGTGCTCGGCCGCGCGAACGTCGGTATCTACGGCGGGTATTGGGTGGTCAGCCGCGCACTGGACGCCGGGTACGCGACCTGGGCGTGGCAGACCGACGCCTGGTCCGGCACGAACGTGGAGACCAGGCGTGCCATTCATCAGACGCGCCGCCAGGTGACGGTCGGCGGCGTGCGCTGTGACGTGAACGAGGCCGAGACGATCGATTTCGGCCAGTGGGATTTCGTGGAACAGGAGGAGCCGGACGTGACGCCGGAACAAGAGGCAGTGCTGCGCGACATCCAGATTCAGCTGCGCGGACCCGACTTGTCCGGCTGGCCGCAGCTGGGCGCCGACGCGGACGGCCGGAATCGGACGCTGGTGGACGGACTGGCCGCGGCGCTGACCCGAATAGCCGCGCTGGAGCGCGAATCCGTCGAGTTGCGAACGCAAGTAGGCGAATTGCGCACCGAGATCAGCGAACTGGAGGCGACGACGGCCGAGCTGACCGAGCAGGTGGAGCGCTGGAACGGACGACACTGGCCGTGGCCGCTGTCGCTGATCGAGGGTCCCGCGGCGCTTGTCGGTGAACAGCTGGCCCGCCTCGAGGCTCTGCTGCCGGACTTTCCCGGCCTGCCCGGACACGACGGCGAGCGGCGCGCACCGGGCGGCGACGCCGGGCCTACGGCGTTGACCTCGAAAGACCGAACCCATACCGGCGCGATCGACGAACGCGCGCGGCTCGGTGAGCGGGAGTGACGGGGCGAGCGAAACCGGCTGAACGGCCCCGAAATTGGCGATGAGCGGGTTCTCTCGGAAACCGAGAGAACCCGCCCTCGACGACGAGGGTACCGGTATCGGGCTGCGCGCGCATCATTTTCGGCGAACTTTTCCTCGGCCGAAAACCGACCGATAGTCCGGGATTCCACGTATGGCTATCCAGCCGCAATCACTTCCGGCGCAATAGTGCGACGTGATGCGGGCCACATTGATAGCTAGAAGATAGCTACACTGACGATAACCGACCGGAAATTTTTTTCCGAAGGGCACCGACGTGCCCGTTTCCGGACAGTAGACCAGCATCCGGCCCGTTCGAGGCGAAGTCGGCATCGGTCGAGCAATCGGCCGTCGCTCGCGGCCTCGGGCGGGGAAGCTCCTACGATCTCCGTGCGGGCCTACCGCTCAGAGTTTCTCGACGTCGATCAAGCCGCGCCGCACGGCCGCGACCAACCTGCGCGGCACCCGACGCACGACGCCTCCGACGGTTACCGCCACCAGATCCACCGGTGCGGCCTTCCAGTTCGACCGGCGGCTACGGGTGTTCGACCGCGACATCTTCCGCTTCGGCACGGCCATCTCAGGCCTCCTTCCGCGCGCGCTTGCCGTATTTGCGTTCGAACTTCTCCACCCGCCCCTGGGCGTCCAGCACGCGGTGCGCACCGGTCCAGAACGGGTGCGAATCGGCGGTGACGTCCACCGTCAGCAACGGATAGGTGTTGCCGTCGGCCCACTCCACGGTGCGCGTACCGGTTGCCGTGGACCGGGTGAGAAACCGCTTGCCGGTGCTCACGTCCTCGAAGACCACCGGGTGGTAGTCCGGATGGATACCCTTCTTCATTTCGCCTCTCCTTTAGGGGTTTTCAGGTCCCGCACGGGCTGCTGCGCCTCCCCGTCACTCGCGCACGGATCGGCGTGCCACTCGCCGAACGGGTCCTCCCACCGGGCGACCCGCTCCGGCGCGCGCTCGACCAGGCGCAGTTCGTCGTCGTCCACCAGCGCCCAGTGCAGCGCCTCCCGGATCTGTGCCGGATCGGCGTCGTGGACCAGGATCGACAGCGAGACGTCCCGGTCGCCGAATCGCTCGTCCCAGCGCAGGGCGGCCATGGCGAGACGCTCCGGGTCCGCCTCGGCCCGTTCCGCTTCCGGCATCGCGGCCAGCCAGCGCCCCGCACCGCCCACCCGCAGGCCACCGCCAGCGGATTCGAGCCACACCACCTCGTCGGGCTGGGTGGCCAGCCACAGGCGGCCGCGCGCGGTCACGACGCCGTCGAACAATACGTCGAGCGCCTCGTGCAGGCGGGCGGGATGGAACGGCCGCGCCGCGGCGAACTCCACGAGTTCGACGCCGTAGTCACTGGTCAAGGGCGGTCGGCCACGCAGAAGCGGTGCGTGCGCGTCGAAGACCCGCCCACGGCGCGAATCGGCGGGGACGCGCGCGAGCAGCGTTTCGACCAGCGCGGGCGGGACGGAACCCGGCTCGTCCACCCAGGCGATCGGCGCGCCGGGAACCAGCCTGGCCAGGACCGCGGCGAGCTTGCCTCGCTCGACCGCCGCGTCGACGAGCAGCGCTCCGTCCGCGGCGGCGCCGAGGACGAGGACGGCATCGGCGAAATCCACCTGCCCGACCGCGACCTGCGCCACCGTCCGGTCGTCCTCGGCCGCCGCGAGACCGCGTTCGGCGAGCGTCTCGTCGCCGGTCGCGTCGGCGAGCCAGACCCCGGCGTCCAGGCAGGTCAGGACCGCGTCCACCCGGACGTCGCGCCCGGCCGGGCCGTCGATGCGACCGTGCACGCCGGTGACCACTACGTGCTCGATGGCTCGGCACACCGCCTCGGCCTCGAACGCGGGGTCGAGCGCGAGCACGATGCGATCCACCGACTGCCGCTGGTAAAGGGTGCACAGCAGCGGAAGCAGATCCATCCGCAGGGTGCAGGAGACACAGCCGTGCGCGAGCTCGAGCACGGCCGAGGTCTCCTGCGTCGCGGTGCGCACCGTGCGACGCACGACGCCCTCCCGCAGCTGGGTCAGATCGTGGCGGACCACGACGGTGCCCGCGGCCGCACCCAGCACCGCGGCCGCGCGATCCACGCCCGCCGCGGCGAGTCCGGCGAAACCGGCGAGCACCAGCACGGGCGTTCTGCGGTCGCGGCCGGGTGGGACCAGGGTGGAATCCGCAGCCACCGGGAACCCCTTTCAGTAACGATTTTCATTTGCTGTACGGCAACGGTACATTGTCGAGCAGTCGTTGTCGAAAATGATTATCATCTACTGGAGGGAGTCCGGATGTCGGCCCACTGCCAGGTCACCGGGCGCAAGCCCGGATTCGGCAAGTCCGTGTCGCACTCGCACAAGCGGACCGGCCGCCGCTGGAACCCGAACATCCAGCGCAAGACCTACTACCTGCCCAGCGAAGACCGGCGCATCACGCTGACCGTCTCCGCCAAGGGCATCAAGACCATCGATCGGGACGGGATCGAGGCCGTGGTGGCGCGGCTCCGGGCCCGTGGCGACAAGATCTGAGGAGCGACCCATGGCGTCGAAATCGACCGACATCCGCCCGATCGTCAAGCTGAAGTCCACGGCAGGCACCGGGTACACCTACGTGACCCGCAAGAATCGCCGCAACGACCCCGACCGCCTCGTGCTGCGCAAATACGATCCGGTGGTGCGCAGGCACGTCGACTTCCGTGAGGAGCGCTGAGATGGCCAAGAAGTCGAAGATCGCGCGCGATCAGCAGCGCAGGACGATCGTGGCGCGATACGCGGGCCGCCGCGCCGAACTCAAGGAGCTCATCCGGAAGCCGGGTACACCGGAGGCCGAACGCACGGCTGCCCAGGCCGAACTGCGGCGGCAGCCGCGCGACGCCAGTCCGGTACGATTGCGCAATCGGGACGCCGCCGACGGACGACCGCGCGGTCACCTCCGGAAGTTCGGACTCTCCCGTGTGCGTGTGCGCGAGATGGCCCACCGGGGCGAGTTGCCCGGTGTGCACAAATCGAGCTGGTAGACAACCACTGATCTCGTGAGAAGGAACTCGTCATATGGCAGTCAAGCGAGCACCGTCGAAGAAGGTTCGCGCAGAGCAGGCCCGCCGTCCGAAGAAGAACCCGCTCATCGCCGCCGGCATCGAGACGGTCGACTACAAAGACGTGAACCTGCTGCGTACGTTCATCTCCGATCGCGGCAAGATCCGCAGCCGCCGGGTCACCGGGCTCACCCCGCAGCAGCAGCGCCAGGTCGCCGTCGCGGTGAAGAACGCCCGTGAGATGGCGCTGCTGCCGTTCACCAGCCGCTAGGCGCACTCCGCGACACGAGCGAACCGGAAAGACCCCCGATGCGCGAGCACCGGGGGTCTTTGTCGTCGTCGCTACCGAACCGGCCGGGTCACGGGATGGTCAGGACCTGGCCGGGGTTGATCGCGTCCGGGTTCGGGATGCCACTGGCGTCCGCGATCTCCTGGTAGCGGTTGCCGTCGCCGTAGAAACGCTCGGCGATGGCCCACAGGGTGTCGCCCGGCTCGACGGTGTAGGTGCGCGGCTCCGGCGCGGGCGGCGGAGGCGGCACCTCCTCGGCGGCGGGAGTCGCGACCTGCTCTTGCACCGGTTCCGCTTCCGGCTCCGGGGCGGGCAGCGGAGTGTCGGTGTCGGTGCCGGAAGCCCACAGCGCGCTGCCGTCGGTGCCGTACAGCACGACATTGCGATCCGCTTGCACGACCAGCCGATCGGCGGCCTGGTCGTTGGTCTCCGTCGCCCAGACCGCGCCGTCGCTCTTGTAGAGGACGAAGTTGCCGTCGTGCTGCAGCACGGCCCGCTCCACGCCTTGGTCGTGCGTCTGGGTGGCCCACACGACATTCCCGCCCGGCTCGGACAGCACTAGATTGCCGTCGTCCTGGAGGGTGAGGGTGTAAGCCCCGCCCTGGAGGGACTGCCCTCGCCCGAGTTCTTCGCCTACGCGCAGCGTGTCGACCACGATACTTCCTTTCCGGAAAAAGCTGGTAGAGCATCCGACATGATGAGCGCCGCAACGGCTCCGGCGCGCATCCCCGCAGAACTTACTGCCCCCGAACGACTTTGGGAGCTATTACGCGCAGGGTTCGCGGAACGTTCACTGTGGGGTTCGTCCCAGTGCACGACGCACCCGCTGTGCGGTAGGTGAACCGACGCCGGGACTAGGGTGTCGGTATGGATCGGATCCAGGCCGGACGCGCCGCCACAGCTGTCGCCGTAGTGCTCGCCTGTCTTGCCGCCGCGGGCTGCGGCGGCTCGGACGACGAAGGGAAAACGCCGAGCACGAGCGCCTCTTCGAGCGCGGCGGCGCGCACGCCCACCGAGGACCCGCGCGGGAACCAGGGCAACGAATTCACCGCCGACCCGTCCATCGTCGGCGCGCATCCGATCCCATTCCAATCGTGGACACGATTGGGAGACAACAAGTTAGCCGTGAACTTCGAAACCGGTTCGCCGGAGTGCTACGGCGTGGACGCCACGGTCACCGAGACCGCGTCGACGGTCACGGTCGAACTGCGCTCCGGCAGCCGCGCCGAGGCGGTGGGCCGGATGTGCGCGATGATCGCGATCTTCGGCACCCTGGAGGTACCGCTGAAAGAGCCACTCGGAAACCGCACGGTGCTCAGCGCGGTCTAGCGCTCGGTGCGCACGACAGGCTGGTCCCGCACTGTTCACTCGTAACCGAATAGCTGCCGGCTTGCGACGGGCCGCCTCGCACGACTCCTGATGCGCCCGAGCACAGTTCTCGGAGGGGACCACCGAAACCCTTGCCCGACCGCGCGATACGGGCGGGAATCGAACGAAGAACGCCGCGCCGGATCCTCGATCCGACGCGGCGTCGCGGAACCATCGAACTCAGTGGGCGAAGTGGCGGGCCCCGGTGAGATAGAGGGTGACGCCCGCCTCGCGGGCGACGTCGATGGTCTCCCGGTCGCGCACCGAACCGCCGGGCTGCACGATGGCGCGGACACCGGCCGCGATCAAGGTCTGCGGACCGTCCGGGAACGGGAAGTAGGCGTCGGAGGCCGCCACCGACCCCTTGGCCCGGTCCCCGGCCCGCTGGACCGCGAGACCCACCGCGTCCACGCGGTTGACCTGGCCCATGCCGACACCGACCGAAGCGCCGTCGTGCGCGAGCAGAATGGCGTTGGACTTCACGGCCCGGCAAGCGCGCCAGGCGAACGCCAGATCGGCGAGCGTTTCCGCGTCGGCGGCCTCGCCAGCGGCCAAGGTCCAATGAGCCGGGTCGTCGCCCGGCGCGTCCAGCACGTCACGCTGTTGCAGCAGGGCGCCGCCGCTGATCGGACGCAGTTCGGCGCCCGCGCGCGTCGGCGGCTCGGCCACGAGGATGCGCACGTTCTTCTTGCGCTGCAACACCTCCACCGCGCCGTCGGCGTAGGACGGCGCGACGATCACCTCGGTGAAGATCTCGGCGACCTGCTCGGCCAGTTCCACGGTGACCTCGCGGTTCGCCGCGATCACCCCGCCGTACGCGCTCACCGGATCGCAGGCGTGCGCCTTGCGGTGCGCCTCCGCGATGTCGGCGCCGAGCGCGATGCCGCACGGGTTGGCGTGCTTGATGATCGCCACGGCCGGAGCCTCGTGGTCGTAGGCGGCGCGCCAGGCCGCGTCGGCGTCGACGTAGTTGTTGTACGACATCTCCTTGCCGTGCAACTGCCGCGCCTGCGCCAGCCCAGGGCTGCCGTCGCCGTTGGTGTACAGGGCCGCGGACTGATGCGGGTTCTCGCCGTAACGCAGCACTGCCGACCGCTCCCAGGTGCCGCCGAGCCACTCGGGGAACCGGACCGCCGTGTCCTCGGCCGTGTCGCCCGCGCTCAGCACGTTGGTCATCCAGCTCGCGACCGCCACGTCATAACTCGCGGTGTGCTGGAAAGCCTTGGCCGCCAGAGCTGTGCGTTCGGCCAAGGTGAAGCCGCCGGACTTCACCGCGGCCAGCACGTCGTCGTAGTCGCCGCTGTCCACGACCACCGCCACCGACGGGTGGTTCTTCGCCGCGGCGCGCACCATGGACGGGCCACCGATATCGATCTGCTCCACGCACTCGTCCGGCGTCGCACCACTGGCCACGGTCTGCGTGAACGGGTAGAGGTTCACCACCACCAGCTGGAACGCCTCGACACCGAGCTCGACCAGCTGATCGACGTGCTCCTGCTTGCGCGAGTCCGCCAGGATGCCCGCGTGCACCCGCGGGTGCAGGGTTTTGACCCGGCCGTCGAGGGTCTCCGGGAACCCGGTCAGGTCCTCGACCTTGGTCACCGGGATGCCCGCGTCCGCGATCCTGCCCGCGGTGGACCCGGTCGAGACCAGCTCGATGCCCGCCGCGTGCAGACCGGTCGCGAGCTCCACGAGACCCGTCTTGTCGTAGACGCTCACCAGCGCCCTGCTGATCGGCTTGCGTTCACTCACCGGAGAACTCGCTCATCTGGGATAACTGCCTTTCGTCCATCGGAGACAATGCCTCGCGTCGCGACGGCGGCGACGACCTCCGCCAGCAACCGTCGCTCGACGATCTTGATGCGCTCGTGCAGGGTGGCCTCGTCGTCACCCGGCAGCACCGGCACCGCCTCCTGCGCGAGGATCGGCCCGGTGTCCACGCCCTCGTCGACCAGGTGCACGGTGCAGCCGGTGACCCGCGCACCGTAGGCGAGCGCGTCCCGCACGCCGTGCGCGCCGGGGAACGCGGGCAGCAGGGCGGGGTGGGTGTTGATGATCCGTCCGCCGAACCGGTCCAGGAAAGTGGGACCGAGCAACTTCATGAAGCCCGCCGACACCACCAGATCCGGCTGGTGCTCGGCGACCGCCTCGGTGAGCTCGGCATCCCACGCGGCGCGGTCCGGAAAGTCCTTCAGCGCCACCCGGAAATGCGGTACGCCCGCGGCGTCCGCATGGGTGGTGGCCGCGCACAGCCGGTCGACGCCGACCGCGACGACCTTCGCCGGATAGCCGGGCGCGGCCGCGGCGTCCAGCAGGGCATGCAGCAGCGAACCGGTGCCCGACGCCAGGACGACGACGGTGGCCGGCGTCGTCACGGGCTTCCACGAGGCATACGGGGACGTCAGCGCTCTACTCCCTGATCGATCGGATAGCGGACGGATGCGGCACCGCCGGGTTAGAGCCTAACGACCGTCCACCCGGTCACTATCCGGCAGGTCCGCCTCGACCACTTCGGCGTCGACGATGTCGCCCGCGGCGTGGTCGTGAGACCGACCGACGGTCTCGATCGCGGGCGGCTCGTCGACGAGTTCGGCGTCCAGCGGGGCCTCCAGCTCGGGCCGGTCGTAGTCGTCGTAGTAGTCGTCGTCCTCGTAGTAGTCGTCGTCGGTCTCGTAGTAGTCGTCGTAGTCGTCGTCGGGGTAATCGTCGTACGGATCGGTGTAGTCCGCCGGTGGGACGCCGACCGGCACGAGGAACCAGCGGGCGAACACCAGGCCCGCGTAGCCGGGGATCGCCAGCCAGGCGAACATGACCGAGGCGAAGATCGGCAGGTGCAGGCCGACCCGGCCCACCTCGCCGAGTTCGCCGCCCGCGACCGCGCCCGCCACGGTCAGCGCGAGCGCGGCGAGCGCGGCGGAGACGAGCGTGGCCCACGGCGCGCTGATCCGGTCGGTGGAAGTGCGCGCGATGTCCAGCCCGCCGAGCACGCCGACCGCCGCGGGGATCAGCAGCACCACCGGCCACCAACCCGCCGCCGGACCGGTCGGCACCGCCGCGAGCAACGGAAACGCCGGTATCGGTCCGCCGACGACGGAGAACACCCCGAACGAGGCGACGCCGATCTGCGCGCTGGAACCGACCAGCACACCGACGGTGTGGATCACCAGGTTCGGCAGATACGCCAGCGAGAGCAGCGTCAGGCCGAGGACGCCGCCGACATTGCCCGCCGACTGATACATGTCACCGAACCGCGAAATGTGGGCGAGGAACGAAACCACCACCACAGCGCTCGCGCAACCCAGCAGGCGCAGGACGGACCGGCCCGCGCCGTAGAGGCCGGAGACCGCCCAATCGGGCAGCCGCAGCAGCACGAACAGCTCGCGCCGGAGACGGACGGCGATGCCGATGGCGGCGGCGAACAGATACAACGCGGCGACCCACACGAAGGCGGCGAGGGTGTTCGGCGGTTGCAGCGCGATGACACCGGAAGCGTCTTCGGTGACCGCGAGGCAGACGATGGTGACCAGCAGCGGACCACCCACCGCGGCGCCGACGATCCACCCGAGATCCGCTCGAGTGCATTGCGGCTCCACGGCGCGCGCGCATTCCCGCGCGGCCAGCCAGACCAGCAGGGCGGTGGGCAACAGCGGAAGCAAGCCGAGCGAGGTCTTGCCGATCACCAGCGGAACCTGGTGCACGCCCAACCAGGAGGCGGCGATCGCGCCGGAGGCGCCGTCCAGATCGCTGCCCGCCGCCAGGAGCGTGGCGAGCACGAGGACGACGAGGGTGGTCAGCCCGAAGGCGGACGGGCGGCCCGCTACGGCGATGAGCACCCTGGACCGCTCAGGGGTGAGGGACAGAAACCCGGCTTCGTCCGCGTCGGGGTGCGGCTGCGACGAGCGCGGCCCGCCGATCCGGCGGGCCGAGGAGTTTCTGGAGGAGCTCATGGCATTTCAGCGTGGCATCCTCCCCGGCGCGAACGGGTCAGGCGCGCCGCAGGCACGCGATCGCCGCACCGGGGAGGACGCCGCTGAGTTCTCTACTTGTTCTTGTCGTCCGAAGGACGGAATGCCTGGGTGGCGTCCGAGGATGGGTCGCCGCTCTGCTCGCCGCCGAACGGACCGCTCTGCTGGCTCGGCTGGCTCGGCTGGCTGGTCTGAGCCTGCTGCTGGCCGTAGCTCGGGGAACCGTAGGGCGACTGCTGACCGGACTGCTGCTGGCCGCCGAAGTGCTGAGTCACGCTCTCGTCGGGGCGCGGCTGCGCGCCGTACGGCGAACCCGGCTGCTGGGGCGCGCCGTAGGCCGTGGTGGGCTGGCTCTGCCCGTAAGGCGACTGCGGCTGTCCGTACGCCTGGCCCTGCTGGCTCTGTCCGTAGCTCGGCTGGCTCTGCCCGTAAGGCGACGGCTGCCCCTGCTGGGACGGGAACTGCGGCGGCGCGGACTGCGCGCCGTACCCGGCTTGCCCGTAGGGGCTCGCGCCGTAGCCGGGCTGCTGACCCGGCTGCCCGTAGGACTGCTGACCCGGTCCGTACGACGGCTGCTGGCCGTAGCCGCCCTGACCGAACCCGCTCGGCGCGGCAGCGGGGCGCGGCGCGGGCGCCTTGAGGATGCCCACCTCGAACAGCGTCGCGGCGATCGCCACCGCTGCCTGCACGAAGGACAGCACGAGCAGGACGAACGCACCGACCTTCAGCTCGCTGCCCGAACCGAAGTTGAACGACTGGAACAGCAACGCGACGAAGCCGGCGGTCGAAGCCGCCGCGGCCGCACCGGTCCAGTTCTGCTTGGGCAGCAGCGACAGTCCGGCGAGCAGACCGCCGAGCAGCAGCAGGCCGAGCAGCGGCGAGCCGGACGCGACCTCGAAGAGGTTGGCCGTCTCCGTCGTGCTGACCGTGCGGCCGCCGATATCGATGGGTTTCCTGCCCAGGAACGGCAGGAAGCCGAGCAGGAAGTTGATCACGCCGAGCGCCGCTACGCCGACCACCAGGAAGAACGGCAGACCTTTGGCATCGGAACCGGTAGCGCTCGAACCTGAAGTGGCACCACCCGCGGCCGAACTCTGGCTGGATGGCGCTGAGGGCGAGGGTGTGTTGTACCCAGAGCCCCCGGTCGGGTAGGACATGTCGTCGTCTCCTAAATCGAGTCGTACATGGTCTTCACGGCTGGATTACTTCTGACGCTACTGCACTCCCTCGCCGAGGTCATCCCGCCGCGACGGCCGCGGCGAGCGGATTCGCCCGCATCACGGCAGGTCGCGGCGGTGTCCGGCGCGAAGCTCCTAGCGAGACCACCTACCGCTCCTTGAAACTGTTGCCCGCGATGGCGCTTTTCACACCACACGGATTCTCAATAGCGGGGAATTCCCGGTGACAACGAGATGAACCATCCGCCCGGCTGCCTCGTGATGGATAGCGAGGAGAACCGCGAGTGGCTGGACCGGACGCTCGGCTTCTGCCCAAGCCTGAGCCCCCGCCACACATGACGAAGGCCGCCCCCCGAATTCGGAGGCGGGCCTTCGTGCACGGCGCGGAGATCAGGCGCTGATGCTGGCCTTCTCCAGGATCTCGCGAGCCAGCGCGGCGGTCTCGGACGGCGTCTTGCCGACCTTCACGCCCGCGGCCTCCAGCGCGTCCTTCTTCGCCTGGGCGGTGCCCGACGAGCCGGACACGATGGCGCCCGCGTGGCCCATCGTCTTGCCCTCGGGGGCGGTGAAGCCTGCCACGTAGCCGACGACCGGCTTGGTGACGTTGGCCTTGATGTAGGCCGCGGCCCGCTCCTCGGCGTCGCCGCCGATCTCGCCGATCATCACGATCAGCTTGGTCTCCGGGTCCTTCTCGAACGCCTCGATGGCGTCGATGTGGGTGGTGCCGATGACCGGGTCGCCGCCGATGCCGATGGAGGTCGAGAAGCCGAAGTCGCGCAGCTCGTACATCATCTGGTAGGTCAGCGTGCCCGACTTGGACACCAGGCCGATCGGGCCCTTGCCGGTGATGTTGGCCGGGGTGATGCCGACCAGCGACTCGCCGGGGGTGATGATGCCGGGGCAGTTCGGGCCGATGATCCGGGTCTTGCCGCCCTTCTCCACGTTGTAGGCCCACGCGTAGGCGGTGTCCTGCACCGGGATGCCCTCGGTGATGACCACCAGCAGCGGGATCTCCGCGTCGATGGCCTCGATGATGGCGTCCTTGGCGAACTTCGGCGGCACGAACGCGATGGACACGTCGGCGCCGGTCTCCTTGATGGCCTCGGCGACGGTGCCGAACACCGGCAGCTCGACCGCGTTGCCGTCCTTGTCGGTGTGCGCGACGGTGGTGCCCGCCTTGCGCGCGTTCACACCGCCGACGATCTGGGTGCCCGCCTTCAGCATCAGCGCGGTGTGCTTGGTGCCCTCGCCGCCGGTGATGCCCTGGACGATGACCTTGGAGTCCTTGTTCAGGAAGATAGACATTTCTTTTCGTCCTTACTCGGCCGTCGTTATCGGGCGGCTGCCAGTTCGGCGGCCTTGTCGGCGCCTTCGTCCATTGTCTGCGCCAGCGTCACCAGCGGGTGGTCGGCGTCGGCCAAAATCTTGCGGCCCTCTTCGACGCGGTTGCCGTCCAGGCGGACAACCAGCGGCTTGTTGGCCTCGTCGCCCAGGATCTCCAGCGCCTTCACGATGCCGTTGGCGACCGCGTCACACGCGGTGATGCCGCCGAACACGTTGACGAACACGCTCTTGACCTGGCTGTCGTTCAGGATGACGTCCAGACCCGCTGCCATCACCTCGGCCGAGGCGCCGCCGCCGATGTCCAGGAAGTTGGCCGGCTTCACGCCGCCGTGGCCCTCGCCCGCGTAGGCGACGACGTCCAGGGTGGACATGACCAGGCCTGCGCCGTTGCCGATGATGCCGACCTCGCCGTCGAGCTTGACGTAGTTGAGGTCGTTCTCCTTGGCCTTGAGCTCGAGCGGGTCGGTCGCGTCCTTGTCCGCGAACGCCTCGTGCTCCGGGTGGCGGAATCCGGCGTTCTCGTCGAGGGTGACCTTGCCGTCCAGCGCGAGGATCTCGTCCTGCGGGGTGCGCACCAGCGGGTTGACCTCGACCAGGGTGGCGTCCTCCGCGACGAACACCTCCCACAGCTTCTGGATGGTCACGGCCGCGGCGTCCAGCACGTCGGCGGGCAGGTGGCCCTGCTCGGCGATCGAGCGCGCGAACGCCAGGTCGACGCCCTTGACCGCGTCGACCGGAACCTTCGCCAGCCGCTCCGGCTTGGTCGCGGCGACCTCTTCGATCTCCATGCCGCCCTCGACCGAGCACATGGCCAGGTAGGTCCGGTTGGCCCGGTCCAGCAGGAAGGAGATGTAGTACTCCTCCGCGATGTCCTTGGCCTCGGCCACCAGGATCTTCTTGGTGATGTGGCCCTTGATGTCCAGGCCGATGATGTTCTGCGCGTGCGTGAGCGCGTCGTCCGGGGTCGCGGCGTACTTGACGCCACCGGCCTTGCCACGGCCACCGGCCTTCACCTGGGCCTTGATCATCACCGGCTTGCCGATTTCCTCCGCGATGGCGCGGGCGTCCTCGGCCGTGTCCGTGACGCGGCCCTCGGACGAAGGCACTCCGTGCTTAACGAAGAGCTCCTTCGCCTGATATTCGAAGAGATCCATGTACTCACCGTCTCGTCTGCGTTGTGATGACAACGTCTTTGTTGGCGGCCCGACGTCGGAAGCGGGTCGGGTCGGACTCTAACCAGTCACATGGAGGGCCAATCGGCCACGTTCATCCTAAGTGGCGCAGGTCACCCGGCGTCGTTCGGAGCGGCAAAACCGCTGGCCAACACTACTGGCGAGTAGGTTGCTGACACCGCGCCAGGTAGAGGACGGAACCCGGGAGCGCGCCGGAATCTACTACAACTTGTCGTTGAACGACCTCTCAGGGGTGCCCATACCGCAGTGAGATATTCCGCGGGCTGAGCGTGATGAATCTCACATGTTTGTTACGGAAGCGGCGCACCGCTTGTCGCGGCTCAATCGTTTCGTTACCGTCAATGCGGTCGATGTCACAACACGGTCACGACTAGGAGGACGGCAAGCTTTGACGCAGCACAGCGCTCCGCAGACGGAGAGCCGCTCCGCATTCGACCGATCGACGCCGCTGGTCAAGCGGCTTTCGAGTTCCACCAGCTTCACGATGTGGCACCGCCGATGAACCACAGTTCCACCTTCGCTCCCACTGATCGCTCGCGGACGGGACATCGTTACCGCCCCGACGACGAGTCCTTCGCCCCGGCGAGCTACGCCGAGCCATCGTTCGACCCGCACTACGCCGGGTACGAGGCTCCGCAGGGCGAGTACGACTTGCAGGCCGCCGGCGCCGGATACGGCTTCGAGACCGAGTCGCCCGTCCACGACGGGGGCTACGACCAGCCGGTCCACGCGAACGCGGCCTCCGACAACTCCTGGGCCACGAACAACGCCTGGCCGCAACAAGATTGGGCCCAGCAAGAGGCCTGGTCCGATGGTGCGGCATGGAACTCCGGCGAGGCGTGGAACTCCGGCCAGGCGTGGAACTCCGGCCAGGCGTGGAACTCCGGCGAGGCGTGGGCCGAAGAGGAGACCTGGGCGCCCGACGAGCGAGCCTGGGTGTCCGACACCGGCTGCTGGGCTCCCGAGGAGTCCTGGGCGACCGAGACCGCCGAGCCCGAACCCGAGTCCGACGAGGAGCCGGGCGCACGTGCTCTTCCGACCGTCATCCCGGGGCGCCGTGCCACGAACAAGCGCGGTGGCGCGCACCGGGTGGCCGCGCCGCCCGCCGCGCTCAAGGGACGCGCCGCGGTGGCGGCCGTCGCCGCTGGCGCTGTCGTAGCGGCCGGACAGGCCGCGTTCGCCTCGCCCGACCAGCCCTCGCAGGCGGTCGACTACGAAGCCGCCGGACAGATCCACGAGATCGCCGCGCAGTCGATGAACGTTGCCGACCCGACGGCGGCGCCGGACTCACCGCAGGTGCTGAGCGTCTCCGCGCCGGCCAACCTCGATCAGTTCAACGACATCCTGCAAAAGGGCCAGAAGTACGCCGAGGACCTCGCCGCCCAGGAGGCCTCGAAGCTTCGGCCGCTGTTCACCAGGTTCGCCGCGGGCACTTTCACCTCCGGCTTCGGCGCCCGCTGGGGCGTGCAACACCTCGGCATCGACATCGCGGGCCCGATCGGCACCCCGATCTACGCCGTCGCCGACGCCACCGTGATCGAGGCCGGTCCCGCGTCGGGCTTCGGCATGTGGGTCCGCCTGCTGCACGACGACGGCACCGTCACCATCTACGGCCACATCGACACCGCCACGGTGTCGGCGGGCCAGCGTGTGCTCGCCGGTGACCAGATCGCCACGATCGGCAACCGCGGGTTCTCCACCGGCCCGCACTGCCACTTCGAGGTCTGGTTGAACGGCACCGACAAGGTCGACCCGCTGCCCTGGCTGGCCACCCGTGGCATCAGCCTCGGCCCGCAGCGCGACTGAGCGACGCCTCGAGGCGTGCCTGACGCGCCTTCCCAGTCGGCTGGCCGCAACCCGGCGGACCATGGATCGCACAAGCCAGAGATGGATGTACGCTCCTCCGCTGTGTTCGCGCACGATGAATGCGGGTGTGCGAAACCGGTTACAGCACATAGCTTCCGGCCAGCCCGTGCTCGCCCATCGCAGCGGGCTGCTCACCATGAACGCGGGCGTGCGGCCCGGCTTCGGGTGCGAAACTTCGCCCCGTGCGCGGTCGCCTCATCCGCTCGGTAATTGCAAGTCGCGAATCCGTAACGGCCCGGCGCGACCCCCTCTAGCGCGAGACTTCGCCCGCGCAGCCTGGCCAGCGCATTCTCGTTGAGTCGAGGTGTGTCGCGGTACATGACGATGCACACGATTCCCCCGTGGCAGACATCGGGTTAGCGTCGAGCCCATGGCACGACGTACAACGACGTACACACAATTCATCGCGTTGCCTGCTGAACGGATCTGGGAGGTACTCGCCGATCCGCCGCGATGGCCGGAATGGAACCCGGGGATCGCGTCGGTGCGGCTCTACAGTCCGATCGCAGTAGGCAGTACGGGAAGCTATGTGCCGCAGGGGCAGGCGCACCGCGCTTTGCACGGGCGCGCCGTGCTGCCGTTCATCGTCGCCGCTGTCCGGCCGGAACGGGAGCTGCGGATCGAGCAACCCGAACCGCTCGGGCGGATGCGGCTGACCTGGACGCTGACGCCGCGCGACGGCGGCACCGAAATCACCCAGCGGTTGACCTTCCTCGGCGCGTCGGCCGGTATGGCCCGGCTGCTCGACGCCGCCTTCCTGGAAACCGATGTGCGGGTGTGTTTCGCCCGCTTGGCCCGCTCAGCCGAACTCGAGCCCGCCGCCGACGCGCTCACGGTGGTCATCCCGGGCGGCACCGGCGGGCTGGGCAGGCATGTCGCCGCCGACCTCACCTGTCGTGGGCATCGCGCCGTCATACTCACCCGCCGTCGCGATCCCCAGCTGCCGTTCGATCAAGCGGAGTGGGACGGCAAGTCGGTCGGCGAATGGGTTGCGGCACTCCGTAATCCAGGACGGACCGCGATCGTCAACCTCGCCGGGAAGCTGGTCGACTGCCGACCGACGCCGGAGAACATCGCCGAATTACGGGCCAGCCGAGTGGATTCCACCCGCGCTCTGGTTGCCGCCGCCGCGACGCTGGACGCGCCGATCGACTACTGGGTGCAGGCGAGCACTACCGCGATCTGGTCCGATGCGGGCGAAACCCATTGCACCGAAAGCACTCCCCTGCCGATCGGGCTGCCGCAGATGACCGGCGTCGCCGAACCGTGGGAGCGCGCCTTCGACTCCGCCCGCGCGGCGCACTGGACGATTCTGCGCACCTCGATCGTGCTCGACCCACAAGCGCCCGCCCTGAAACGTCTCACTCAACTCACCAGAGCCGGGCTCGGCGGTCGAGTCGGGCCCGGCCAACAATGGTTCAGCTGGATCCACATCGAGGACTGGCTCGCGATCGTTCGCGCCGCACTCGGCCTCGATCCGGCGCTAGAACTGCCGAACGGAATCCTGGTAGCCGCCACCGATACACCGGTTCGCAACCGCGAGCTGATGCGCGTCCTCCGCAAGCGCCTGCACCGGCCGCCCGCGCCGCCGACCCCGGAATTCGTGCTGAAGCTAGGCGCGCTCCTCCTGCGCTCCGATCCGGCCCTCGGTCTGACCGGCCGTCACGCCACGTCGGAGGTACTGAAGAAGGCAGGTTTCACCTTCCGCTACCCCACCCTCGACAAGGCGTTGGCAGACCTGCTGCCGCATTGACACCGCGAAACGGACCGGTCATGCGGCCTCTCCGGCAGGATGGTCCACGCCAGGGAAGTACGGACCGTATCGCTCACGTCTACGCAGCGTCGGAGCCCCCGGACTGCCCGCCTACGATGCGTCACGGGGAGCCCAGTTTGGACCGGACAGCGGAAACGAACGCAGCCGCTCCGACCCAGCCTGGATCGATGATGATTTCGTATTCGGTGCTGTCGAACGCGTCCAACTGAACGACAGTGGTGTGGTTCTCATCGGTCGCGACAATCCGGCCATCGATCATTTGATCAACACCGTGCGCGAACTGTTGGATTCCATCCCAATCGAATGCCACTGCACCGGCGGACACCATCTCCTGGAACTGTGCCCAGGCGGGACGAGTGATTCCGGTGGACATTCGACCGAACGTCCCGTCGAACTCCTCGACCACCCACCGCCAGTTGTTCGGCGGGAACAACTCGAGCAAATCGCGCAGGGGGACCATTGTGCGCTGGGAGGTCCACATGGGAATCGTTTCGCTGATCATCAGGCGTCCTCGACGGTACAAAGCGGGCTACGTCGCGAAGGCTACGACCATACGAGCAAGCCGTCACCCGATTTACTGGCACGGCAGTTCTGGGTGCCGCACCCAGTCCGGCATTCCGACGTGCGCCGAACCCATCCGGGCGGAGGTCACGACCACTGGTCTGGGCTGGAGAGCGTTGAGCAACGGGGCAACCGACCGCCAGCAACGTACTGTGCGCTGTCACGGTGCCGTGCTGGCGAGCAATTCCGTAGCGACCTTTCAGATACCCTTTGCAATCGGCACGGCGGCACCGGGCTCACAGTGCGGGAGTGCCGGTGGGGGCTGTGTCCTCGAATAGTTCGGGGGCCGTGCGGCGAATCTTGCACAAAGCAGTGGTGGTACGCGCGGAATTGACGGCGTGCAACGCGGGTAAGGCGGAGCGCCACATGTCGACGGCATCGGTATGCTTGCTGCGTTTCCAGTGCAGCAGCCCGGTTTCGGCAGCGCTGAGCGCCCACACGCGGGCGTGCGTCTCGCGATCCCAGATGTCGGTGGCGAGCTCGTAATAACGTTCGGCATTGGCGAGGTCGCCCAGAGCAAGGAACGTCTTCGCGGCCTGGTCCACGACCGTGCCCTTGTTCGGGCACCACATCGACACCCAGCGGGGTTGTTCGCTGGTCAGGTCAGGAGTTATGTGTGGTTCAGCGGTCCGCAGGGCAGCCAGTGCTCCGCCGTGGTCGCCAGTTTCGGCGTGACAGCGGGCGACAGCCATAGTGAGCAACGCCGTCGCATCCGGTCCGAGTCGGCCGCCGTCCCGAGTTACGGCCGCTTCGGCGAGGGCGGGACTGAAGTGAGGCTGGCCGATATCGGTTCCTTGCATGGCGAGGATGCGCAGCACCCATGCGTCTTGGCCGGGCATCTGGCTTTCCTCCGCCAGCCGCAACGCCGACAGGAAATACCGCTGCGCGATACCGTCCGCCCCGGCGTCATGCGCTTTGAAACCGGCCAAGTATGCCAATTCGGCGGCGGCGCTGAAGGCGGCGGAACGGACCGTCGAATCGGCGAACCGCGACCGCAGCAGGGACGCGACGTCGGTACTCAGGAACTCGGCGACGGCGGTTCGGCCGATGCCGCCGCCCTTGACTTCGTCCATGCGCAGGAAGGCATCCGTGATTCCCTGGACGGCACGGACTTCCGGCATACCGACGTGTGCTGATTCATCGACCCGGACCAACCGGGCCATATCGGACTGCGACACCAGCGCTGTCGCGGAGAGCGCGGCGCTGTAGACGGACGCACGCAGGAACGAGCGCCGGTCGACGTCCGCTCGACCCAACATACTGACCAGTGTGACAGGGTCGCACGTCATTTCGCCGCATGCGCGCGTATACGCAGCGACCACGTCGGCCGAGGCGGCGCGCGTTCCCGTCTCCACATGGCCCAGGTAACTGCGCGAGAACGGTATGCGCGCTGCCAATTCGGCCAGCGATAGGCCCGCCGCCTGCCTGGCGGCCCGCAGACGTTCCCCGATATCAGGAGGAAACCCCCCGTCCGTCCCCATGCGTGAATCGTAGGCGGATCAGTAGACGCGCTGTAGCCGTTTTCCCAGTCCAGAGCGAAGTTCTACGCGCGACGCTTGCAGCCGCACCCACCCGGCGGGCGCGTCCGTTCCGCCAGGAACGAACGCACCGCCTGCCGTGAGCGGCTCGCGGTGACCACCACCTCGCCGGGTGGCGTGCGTCCACATGACGAACGAGAACAGCAGGGGTGAACGCGATGGGGTTCGACTGGTGGCGAGACGGCGAGCAAGACGACATGTCGGCGCAAGCGATCATCGATCGCGTAGCCGCCGAGTGGCGCGCCGCACGCGAACGCGAACGGATCAGCGCCGAGCGGCCCGAGCCCGGGCTGTGGCCTGCCGGTTGGCCGCACGAAGCTCCCGAAACGCCGTTGAGCGTTCCGGAAGCGGATCAGACCATGCAACGGCACAGGGCATGCCGAGCCGATCAATGCCCGCGTAAGGCGGCGGCCCGGCAGACGCTCATCGAGGCCGGGCGGATGAAGCCGGACACCTCGCGAGAGCCGCGCTGACACGATCTCGAGGCGGGTCGTGCCGAGCTGTCGGGCTGGCGAATTTCGGCTGACTGGTGCGCGCTCCGCTCATCCCACGAGGAGCGCGGTATGGACGGAATGCCCGGACCACGGCGACGACAAGCGAAGTCCCTGGCTGAGCTACGGCGGCGGAAATCGACGCACCTGCTCCGTCGATGATCGGCGTTGCCTATGGCGCCGCCGTGATCGCGAGGGCGACCAACGCGACGACCTTGACGACCTCCAGGCCGATGTACCAATAGTGCGCGTGGGAGCGCGGCAGTTCCTCGCCCGCCAGCACGCGATCGGAGCGGCGTGAGAGCGGCGGGCGCACCACCACGATTTGAACGCCCAGCACTGCCGCGGCGACGCCCAGCCACGCCCACGTCGCCGCGCCGGGGCCGACGATCACTGCGGCGAGCACCAGAAGCACCGCGAGCACGGCCTCCACGGTGTTCAGCGCGCGGAACACGAGGCGGCCGATGCCGAGCCCCAGCGCCAGTGTGACCCCCGGGGCGCGAAATTTCAGCGGCGCCTCCAGGAACGAGATGGCCAGCACCATGCCGAGCCAGAGCATGGGCAGGAACCACAGGAGATGCTGTGCGATCGTATCCACGTCGCGGACGCTACCGGCGCGACACCGGCAAGGGCAGGGTCGAAAGGCCCACGCGGCTCATAGCTTGACCAACGTCCGGCTGTACTGCGGGATCAACCGGATCTTGCCCGCGGTGCCGAAGTCGATGGTCACCGTGGCCAGTGGGCCGAAGCCCTCCGCCGCGATCACGCGGCCGAGACCGTACTTGTCGTCGCTGACCCGATCGCCCACGGCCAGGACCAAATTCGTGTTGTTGCGGGTCGCGCCGCCGGGAGCGGGCCTGCGCGGACCGCGATCACGCAAGCCTGGACGCGGCTCCGCCCAGCCGTCGCCGCGGGTCCAGTCCCGCTCCAGCCCGTCGTCGTCCCCGCCACGCCGCCGAAGACCCCTCGTCGCGGGTGAACCGGCGGGCTCGAGCCGACGCCAATCGATGAGATGACCCGGAATTTCCTGCAGAAAACGCGATTCCGGGTTCGACACCGGCTGGCCCCAGCCGGAACGCACCACCGCCCGCGTCAGATACAGCCGCCGCCGGGCCCTGGTGATGCCGACGTAGGCGAGGCGGCGTTCCTCGGCCAGCTCGGTCGGATCACCGAGTGCGCGCATGTGCGGGAACTGCCCGTCTTCCCAACCCGTCACGAACACCACCGGGAATTCCAGCCCCTTGGCGGTGTGCAGCGTCATCATCGTGACCACCCCGGAGCCCTCGTCCGGAATCTGGTCGGTATCGGCCACCAGCGAGACCCGCTCGAGGAACGCGGCGAGCGAACCGGGATCCGGCTCGCCCTCGCCCACCTCGGGCAACAGCCCCTCCTGCCGGGCGGCCTCCGCGTTGTTGTGCGCCTCGGAGCTGAACTCGCGCGCGACGCTGACCAACTCGTTGAGGTTGTCCAGCCGGGCGCCGTCCTGCGGGTCGTCGGACGCCTCCAGCTCGGCGCGATAACCGGTGCGCTCGAGCACCGCGTCGACGACGTTGCCCAGGTCGGGGAAGTCGGACTCCGCTTGTTCGCCCGCGGCCCTGATGTCGTCGAGCAATTCCAGGAAGCCGGCGATGGCGCGCTGAGCGCGCGTGTTCAGCAGCGCCACTTTGCCTTCGGCGGCGTCGCGCAGGGCGGCGGCGAAACCGATCCCCCGTTGTTCGGCATGGACAGCCACGCAGGCTTCGGCTCGGTCACCGATGCCGCGGCGGGGCGTATTGAGGATGCGGCGCATGCTCACCGCGTCCTCCGGGTTCTCCAGCACGCGCAGGTAGGCGACCACGTCACGCACCTCTTTGCGCTCGTAGAAGCGGACGCCGCCGACCACCTTGTAGGGCAGGCCCATCCGGATGAAGATCTCTTCCAGCGCGCGAGAGTTGTTGTTGGTGCGGTAGAACACCGCGACGTCGCCGTAGTTGGCCTCGCCCTGATCGACCAGCCGGTCGATCTCGCGGGCGACGAAGGACGCCTCGTCGTGCTCGTTGTCGGCGACGTAACCGGTGATCAGGTCGCCTTCGCCGGAATCGGTCCACAGCTTCTTCTCGCGCCGGTTCTCGTTGCGCGAGATCACCGCGTTGGCGGCGGAGAGGATGTGCTGGGTGGAGCGGTAGTTCTGCTCCAGCAGAATGGTTTCGGCGTCGGGGAAGTCGCGCTCGAACTCCTCGATATTGCGGATCGTCGCGCCGCGGAAGGCGTAGATGGACTGATCGGCGTCACCCACCACACACAGTTCGCTCGGCGGCACCCGGTCCTCGTCGCCGCCTTCCACGTGGTGGCCGACCAGCTCGCGGACCAAGACGTACTGCGCGTGGTTGGTGTCCTGGTACTCGTCCACCAGCACGTGCCGGAACCGGCGGCGGTAGTACTCGGCGACCTGCGGGTGGTGCTGCAGCAGCGCCACGGTCTCGCCGATCAGGTCGTCGAAGTCCAGCGCGTTCGCCGAGCGCAGCCTGCGCTGATATTCGGTGTAGACCTTGGCCACCAGGCCGGGCAGCTCCGTGTCGTCCGATTCCGCGTCGGCGATGGCGCGGGCGGGGTCGATGAGTTCGTTCTTGAGGTTCGAGATCGCCGTCGCGAGCAGGCGCGCCGAGTACTTCTTGGCGTCGATGTCCAGGTCGCGACTGATCATGGTGAGCAGGCGCCGCGAATCGTCCGCGTCGTAGATCGAGAAGTTCGAGTTCAGGCCGGGCAGCAGCGCCGCCTGGGTCCGCAGGATGCGGACGCAACTGGAGTGGAACGTCGACACCCACATGGCGTTCGCCCGCGGGCCGACCAGCCCGGTCACCCGCTCCCGCATCTCCGCGGCGGCTTTGTTGGTGAATGTGATGGCCAGCACCTGGCCTGGCGTGACACCGCGGGCGGCCAGCAGGTAGGCGATGCGGCGGGTGAGCACGGCCGTCTTGCCCGAGCCCGCGCCCGCCACGATGAGCAGCGGGGATCCGGTGTGCACCACCGCCGCGCGCTGCTGTGGATTGAGGCTGTCGAGCAGGCGCTCGGCCTCCTCGGCGCGCCGCTGTTCCCGCTCGACGCGCTGCCGTTCGCGCTCGGCGTCCGTTGGCGGCGCCTCGGGAACGGAGGCAGGCTGCCGCCCCTCCGCCACGTTACCGCCGGCGAGCTGCGGTTTCGATGTCGGATCCGGGTGCACGACCCGACCGCCCTGTGTCTTGGGAGCCACCGTGATGTCCATCGTCCATCCACGCTACCGGCGGGCACCGACAGAGATGAAGCCCCGGGTGACATCGGTATCGGTTCGGCGCCGGTCGACTGAACGGCGGGTGAACTCCCCCTGGTGGGAAGGGCGGGCGAAACGACCTGCGTTTCTCGCGACATTGCCAAACGTATACGTTTTGCATACCCCCCTACCCGTGGCACACTGGCGACATGCTCAGCGCTTTCGCAAGACATCCGATTCGGCTGCCAGCCGAACGCCGGGATCGCGGAGCCTGTACCTGAGCACGCCTTCTGGGGGGACAATACAAGGCCCCACCAGGTCTGTTTCACGGTGAAAGAACTGATCGGTAACGAGCCTTCGGCACCCGCCGATCCATGTTCTGACACGAGGAGATGAATGATGAGCACCCCTGCCACGACGACCGGGTCCGAATCCGCGCTGCCGCAGACCGAGGCCGAGATCGACAAGCTCCGCAAGGAGATCGACCGTCTCGACGCGGAGATCCTGGCCGCGATCAAGCGCCGGACGGAGATCTCCCGGATCATCGGCCGGACGCGCATGGCGTCAGGCGGGCCGCGCCTCGTGCACAGTCGCGAGATGAAGGTGCTGGAGCGCTTCAGCGAGCTCGGCCAAGAGGGCCACACCCTCGCCATGCTGCTGCTTCGCCTCGGCCGCGGTCGTCTCGGCCACTGATCTGACCCCCACGCGGCGCTCGCGAGACCGTCGCTTTCGAATAGACCGCCCCGGGCTATGCCATCCGGGGCGGTCACTTCATGTCCGCCCCCAGAGGAGCGCGGAAGGTTTTCAGACCGTCGGCTTGGTGGAAGGCGTCCACCGACGCTATCCGGGTTCGGCGGCCGGTCCATCACCTGAGGTGGAATCGTTCAGCGCCCGCAGGTCGGCCCTCAGCTCTGCTTCGAGCGGTTCGGCATGCGAGCGCATAACGGGATGCACATGGCGAAGATGCTCGAGGTCTTGACTCGTCCGTTCGATCGCGGCCGCTCGTTCTGCGGGGCTGCCCTCCGCCGCGATCGTGCGATTGGTCAGGACACGCCAATCCACTCCGGATTGGTCCAGCGCCTGTCGCAACGCCGGACTGGGTGACTGGTGCAACCCGATGAAATCTATGTCCGCGGTTGTGAGATCGAACATCTGGGCTTCGATGAAATGGCTGGCGCGAAAATCTGCTCCGAGATAGTCGCGGCCGATAGGAGCGAGATCGCGCACTCCGACGCCATAGGAATATTCCGACGGGTTGTCCAGGGGGGAGGGTATCGCCCGTTCCCTTTCCACCAGCGAGTCACCGAACGTGATGGTCGTTCGTGACCGGACCTCCGGCTTCAGGTAGATCTGATTGTCGCCGTAGTTCAGCTCCGACAACCCATCGATCATGCCGTCTTGGGAAGGACGCACTCCGTCCACGGCAACGTAGCCGTAGACGGGCGGGTTGTCGTGGACGTGCGGGCCGAACCACTCTTCTTCGGCATGAGCGCGAACGCCCACGGGGTTGCGGCTGCCCCTGATTCGCCCTTCCTCGAGGAGTGCCACGAGTTTGTCGTCGCGGACGCGGATGGCGAGCGGTTTCCCGTCGAGCGCGTCCTTCAGTTCACGCCGCATCTGCTCGCGTAGGTCGGCGCTGTCCCGGCCGAGAGAAGCCGCTGTTTCCTCGATTCTCCGGTCGATGATGGCGTATTGCTCCAGCCGGGACAGCCGACGGTTGGCTATGAAGTCATACAGGTCCTCGTCGGTCGGTCCGTTCTCGCCGAAACGTCGATTCAGTTCGGCTTCGAGTCTCTGTCCGGCCCGGCTCAGCGACGCTCGGTCCGGCGGCGGGGGGCACAGATCCGGCAAGGGACCGGCATCGCCCCCTGCCGCGCGTCGGATCGCGAGCGCACCGTCGGCGTCACCGTGCGTGTGCACATCGATGACTTCCCGGGAAGCGCGGGCCGCGCCTTTTTTCATGTCCGCGAGGCCCTCGGCTTCCCTCTTGGTCAGCCGTTTCAGATCGTCCACGGCCCGCAAGAAGGCTCTGACGATGCCGTTGCTCAATCAGGCGTCACCGGCACCCGCACCTTCTCACAATCAGCCCCTTCGCCGCCTCCTCGGACCTCAGGTAGAGGCTAGTGTCGATGATCGACGAAGTCGTCCCCCGGAAAGCAGGGGGGCTGCGCGGGTCGGCGCCGACAGGCCGGATTCGACCCTCAGGTGCGCGATCGATCGCCTTCAGTGGCGCGGAATCCGCGGCACGCTCTCACGTGAGCGCGATGTATTTGGTGGAGAGGTATTCCTCGATGCCCTCGGTGCCGCCCTCCCGGCCGAAGCCGGACTCCTTGACGCCGCCGAAGGGGGCGGCGGGGTCGGAGATGACGCCGCGGTTGACGCCCACCATGCCGGATTCCAAACCCTCGGCGATCCGCAGCGCGCGATCGAGGTCGCGGGTGTAGACGTAGCTGACCAGCCCGAATTCGGTGTCGTTGGCGGCGGCGAGCCCCTCTTCCTCGGTGCCGAAGCCGACGATCGGCGCGACCGGGCCGAAGACCTCCTCGCGCAGGATCCTGGCTTGTGGCGGGACGTCGCGCAGCACGGTGGCCGGATAGTACCAGCCGGGGCCGTCGGGCGCCTTGCCGCCGATCAGCACCTGTGCGCCCTTCGCGACGGCGTCGTCGACCAATTCGCCGACCGTGCGCAGTTGCTCCTCGTTGATCAGCGGGCCCAGCGTCGTGTCCGGGTCGGCGCCCGGCCCGAGCCGCACACTGCTGGATATCGCCTCGACCAGCTTGGTGGTGAACTCCTCGAGCACGCTGTTGTGCACGTGGAAGCGATTGGCGGCGGTGCACGCCTCGCCGCCGTTGCGCAGTTTCGCCAACATCGCGCCCTGCACCGCGGCATCGACGTCGGCGTCGGCGAACACCACGAACGGCGCGTTCCCGCCGAGTTCCATCGAGGTGCGCAGCAACCGGTTCGCGGATTTCTCCACCAGCTTCTTGCCCACCTCGGTGGAGCCGGTGAAGGTGAGTTTGCGCAGCCGGGCGTCGTCGATCAACGGTTGGGTCACCGCGCCGGAGTGGCTGGAGGTGAGCACCGAAAGTACGCCGTCGGGCAGTCCCGCCTCGCCGCACAGCTTGCCGAGCAGCAGCATGGTCAGCGGCGTCGCCGAGGCGGGCTTGACGATCATCGTGCAGCCCGCCGCCAGCGCGGGGCCGATCTTGCGCGTCCCCATCGCGAGCGGGAAATTCCAGGGCGTGATCGCCAGACATGGGCCGACCGGCTGCTTGTGCACCATGATCCGGCCGGTGCCCGAAGGCGCGTGCAGATAGCGCCCGTGCACGCGGGCGGCCTCCTCGCTGAACCAGCGGAAGAATTCGGCGCCGTAGCGCACCTCGTTGCGGCTCTCCGGCAGCGCCTTGCCCATTTCCAGGGTCATCAGCAGGGCGAACTCCTCCGCGCTGGCGGTGATCCGCTCGAACACCGCGCGCAGGACCTCCCCGCGCTCCCTGGCGGGCGTGGCCGCCCACTCGTCCTGCACCGCGACGGCCGCGTCGAGTGCGCGCAGCGCGTCCTCCGGCGTCGCGTCCGCGACGTTCGCCAGCACCTCCCCGGTCGCCGGATTGTGCACCGGGAAGGTACCCGCACCGGTGGCGTCGACGGCCCGCCCTCCGATCCACAACTGCGTCGGCACGGATTCGAGAAGTTCACGTTCGGACACCATGCGGCCAGCCTATGCCGCGAGACCTCATCCTGGAACGGACGCGGACCCCGGATCGGACCCACGTCCACCGCATGGGCTCGCGCGTTGCGCCCTCGTGTGCACGGTCGGGGTAAGTCCGGTGTGGCAACGGGTGTCCACCTTCGACGCCGATTCGACCGACTCTCCGCGCCCGCAGCCGTGCGCGCGGCGGTGCCTGCTTGTAGTCTCGGCGAACGTGAGCAGCGACATCACCGCGACGGCGGCATGGCGGAAACTGCACGATCACCACGGCACCGTCGCGGGACGACACCTGAGGGAGTTCTTCGCCGACGACCCGGCCCGGGGCAGCGAGCTGACCGTCCAGGTGGCGGACCTGCGCATCGACTACAGCAAGCACCGCGTGAACCGCGAAACCCTGCATCTGCTGGTGGAATTGGCGCGCGAGGCGGGCGTGCCCGATCGTCGCGACGCGATGTTCCGTGGCGAGCACATCAACACCTCCGAGGACCGCGCGGTCGGCCACGTCGCGCTGCGGTTGCCCGAAGGCGAGACCATGGTCATCGACGGCGTCGACGCGGGCGCCGAGGTGCACGAGGTGCTGCGGCGGATGGGCGAGTTCACCGACGCGCTGCGCTCCGGCGCGTGGCGGGGAGCGACCGGCGAGCGCATCACGACGGTGGTCAACATCGGCATCGGCGGATCGGATCTGGGTCCGGTCATGGTGCACCAGGCGCTGCGGCACTACGAGGACGCGGGCATCGGCGCCAGGTTCGTCTCCAACGTCGATCCCGCCGACCTGGTCGCGAAGCTGGCCGGGCTCGACCCGGCCACCACCCTGTTCATCGTCGCGTCCAAGACCTTCTCCACCCTGGAGACGCTCACCAACGCGACCGCGGCCCGGCGCTGGCTGGTCGCCGCGCTCGGTGAGGACGCCGTGGCCAAGCACTTCGTCGCGGTGTCCACCAATGCCGAGCGGGTCGCGAGGTTCGGGATCGACACCGCGAACATGTTCGGTTTCTGGGACTGGGTCGGCGGCCGCTACTCGGTGGACTCCGCGATCGGCCTGTCGGTGATGGCGACCGTCGGCAAGGAGCGCTTCGCGGAGTTCCTCGCCGGTATGCACGCGGTGGATCGGCACTTCGCCGAGGCGCCGCTGGAGGCGAACGCTCCGGTGCTGCTCGGCCTGCTCGGTGTCTGGTACTCGAACTTCTTCGGGGCGGAATCGCATGCGGTGCTGCCGTACTCGAACGATCTGGCCCGCTTCCCCGCCTACCTCCAGCAGTTGACCATGGAGTCGAACGGGAAGTCGGTCCGCGCCGACGGCACCCCGGTCTCCACCTCCACCGGCGAGATCTTCTGGGGCGAGCCGGGCACCAACGGCCAGCACGCCTTCTACCAATTGCTGCACCAGGGCACCCGCCTCATTCCGGCGGATTTCATCGGATTCGCCCAGCCCACCGACGATCTGGCGACCAGCGACGGCACCGGCAGCATGCACGACATCCTGATGAGCAATCTGTTCGCGCAGACCAAAGTGCTCGCCTTCGGGAAGACCGCGGAGGAGATCGCCGCCGAGGGCACCGATCCGGCGATCGTGCCGCACAAGGTGATGCCGGGCAACCGTCCCTCCACCACCATCCTCGCGCCGCGCCTCACCCCGTCCGTCGTCGGTCAGCTGATCGCGCTCTACGAGCATCAGGTGTTCGTGGAGGGCACGATCTGGGGCATCGACAGTTTCGACCAGTGGGGTGTCGAACTCGGCAAACAGCAGGCGCTCGCCTTGGCGCCGCTGCTCACGTCGGCGGAAGACCCCGAACCGCAGGACGACTCGTCGACCGATTCGCTCATTCGCTGGTACCGCGCCAATCGCTGATCGCGTGCGACGCTCGGCGCTAGTCGCCGCCGCCCGTCGGACGGTTGCGCTGCGCCTCGTTCAACTGCTGGATGATGTGTGAGGTCGATATCGCGATCAGGATGCCGATGACGCCCAGATCGAAGGCGACCTGCACCATGGTGGCCACCTTGGCGGCGGTCCCGACCGCGTGCACGTCGCCGTAGCCGATCGTGCCCAGCGTGACCATCGTGTAGTAGAGCGCGTCGGTCCGCGTGTGCAGGCCCTCGAACTGGCCGGGTGCGCGCGATTCCAGCACGTAGTAGTACAGGGCGAAGAACGTGACTACGACGCAGACCACGAGCAGCACGTCGTTGATGCGCCCGACGGTCGCGCGCGGATCCATGATGTACCGCCGGATGCGCCACCGGGCCAGCCAGATCAAGCCCGCGACGCCGACGACGAACGCGAGCAGCGCCGACACGCCGGACAACCGGCCCAGATGCAAAGCCTTCAGCGGCAGGAAGTAGTAGAACAGCAGAGCGCACACCACGGCCAGCAGGTTGTGCAAGGCACGCGACAACCTGCCGACTGCGCGATTCTCCGTCATTCCTCCATCATCGGCCCAGGTGGAGCGCAAGAGACGCCACACGCGCCGGACGATGCGCGTGGCGATCCCAGAAACGCGTCGACTACGAGACGCTCGGATCGACTGCTGCCGCCCGGGGCGGACCGGCCACCGCATAGCCTCCCGCATGCCAGCGCAGCAAGAGGTCGGCGCGCTCGCGGGTGGTCGCGACCAGGTCAGCGTTGCGCAAGTCGCTGTGGTGCACTTTGTCGTGTGCCGCCGCGGGGGTGCGGCCACCGCGAATGTGCCGGTCCAGCAGGCGATTCTCGATCACGTCGCGCGCGGCGTCCAGGTACCAGCACTCGTCCAGCAATGGGCGAACCGCGGACCACCGCCGCGTCCCGAAGTCATCGAGCAGTAGGTAGTTGCCCTCGGTGAGGACGATGGACTGCCGGTCGAACACCACGCCACCGGGAACCGGGGCATCAATGGACCGGTCGAATGTGGGCCACGGCACCGGCTCGCCTACCGGCGTGGTGCGCAGGCGGCGCAGCTCCGAAACGTAACCGTCGACATCGAAAGTGTCCGGCTCACCCTTGCGCGCAGAGCTTCCTGCCGCCCGCAGGACGTCGTTGGACAGGTGGAACCCGTCCATGGGCGCGATTTCGGCGACCGCTCCGCCCGCCTCGGTATTGATCGCGTCGCGCAACGCGATCGACAAGGCGGATTTGCCCGCGCCGGGCGGCCCCGTGATGCCGACCAGATACCTTCCCCGCCCGGCCCGATCCAGCACCCGCCGGACCAACCAGCTCAACGGTCTGTCGACGAACTGCCCTGCCACCGCCGCCACCCTACCGGCGGTCCACCGCTTCGGATCGCCATTTCCGCTGACCGGCGCTCGCGCCTCGCAAAGGTATCCACACTCGTCCACAGAGTGATGCCGCGCGCGCTTGCCCGGCTCCAGCTGGGCAAGGGGCGGATCACGCTCCAAGAGGGCGGGAGCGGACGCGTATGCGGCGCGGGCTCGTCGCCGTGTCCGTTGGTGCGCTGCCCCCCGTGGTCCGGTCCACGAGAACAATGCGGCGATCAGCGAAGGCGCTGGCGTACCTGGGCGGACAAGTCGGCCGCTCGGTCGCGCAGCGCTTCGGCGAACGCACCGCGTGAATCGGCGGCTCCGCGGTCGCCGCGATGCGCGATGACCGTGCGCCGAACCGCGGCGGGATGGTCGATGCGCAGCAGCGCGACGGTCGGCGGCAGCACGGGGACGGCGATGCCGGGGACCACCGTGATACCGAGTCCGGCCGCGACGAGACCGAGTTTGGCGAACCAATCACGCGCGACGAACGCGATGTCCGGCTCCCAGTCCGGGTCGCGCCAAGCACCGAGGAGGGTGGCGGACGGCTCCTGGCTGCCCGCGATCCATCGCTCATCGCGCAATACCTCGGGGGTCGCGCTGGTGGCGCCCGCGAGCGGATGCGTGGGCGGGACCGCGACCAGCAACGGATCGTCCACCAGGGGTTCGATCTCCACGCCGGAGGGCAAGGGGTCCGGCGCGGTCACCACGGCGAGGTCGAGGCGTCCGCGCGAGACGGCGGTGAGCAGTCTGGGACTGAGCCCCTCGCGCAGCGAGATCCGCACCTGCCGGTCACGGGTCGCGGAGATCGCCCCGGGCACCAAGGCGGCCATCGCGGTGGAGAACGCACCGACGCGCAGGCGGCCCGCCGGGCGCGCCGTGAGATGACGGATGTCGTGCCGGGCCTGCTCCAGTTCGCCGAGGATCACGTCCGCGTGCCGCAGCACGATCCGCCCCGCCTCGGTGGGCTGCACGCCGCGGGCGTGTCGCTCGAACAGCGCGCGGCCCGCCGCCCGCTCCATGAGCGCGATCTGCCTGGACACCGCGGA
The DNA here is from genome assembly GCF_040610355.1 of Nocardia sp. NPDC004168. Taxonomy (NCBI): domain Bacteria; kingdom Bacillati; phylum Actinomycetota; class Actinomycetes; order Mycobacteriales; family Nocardiaceae; genus Nocardia; species Nocardia sp. NPDC004168. The sequence continues at coordinate 141,156 of NZ_JBEXME010000006.1, forward strand.
CTGGGTGTAACCGAGGTTCTCCGCGGCCGTCGAGAAGGACCCGCAGGCGGCGGCTTCCCGCACCACGCGGAGACCGGAGACGGTGAACTCATCCATGTGCAATGCTCATACCACATATGCGAGACAGTCGCTTGTCGCATATCTCGGACGCCCCTAGCGTCGTGGGCATGACCGCGATCGACAACAAGAGGCTGCTCACCGAGATCTTCGAGCAGATGTCCCTCGGCAATACCCGCGCACTCAGCGACGCCATGGCCGACGACTTCCGCTGGGTCTTCCCCGGCGACTGGTCCTGGAGCGGTACGTGGCAGCCGAAATCAGCTGTGCTGGAAGGACTCCTGCGTCCGCTGATGGCTCAGTTCGCCGAATACCGCTCCGCGGCAGAGACGATCGTCGCAGAGGACGACCGCGTCGTCGTGCAGGCCCGCGCCGAGGCTGTGACCACGCGCGGAGAGACCTACAACCAGACCTACTGCTTCATCTTCCGGGTCGCCGAAGGAAAACTGCGCGAGGTGGTCGAGTACTGCGACACCGCGTTGGTCGAACGCGTGCTGACCCGCCCCGCCTGAGAGGCAGGACTCAGCCTCGCCAACCCGCGATGAGCAAGTCGGTGAGGCGGCCCAGATAATCCGGCTCGATCGGGATCCCCACGATCATCAGCCGCCAATAAAGCGGTCCGGCGAGCACGTCGAGCGCCAGATCGATGTTCAGATCCACGGGCAGCTCGCCGCGGGCGATAGCCCGCCGCAGCATGTCGGCGGCCCGCTCGCGCCGCGTGTCCCGCGCACCGACCAGAAGCGACTGCGCCAGTGTCGGATTGCGCGACGCCTCCGCCAACAGATCGGGAATGACCCTGGCCGCCAACGGATGTGACAGCATGCCCGCCGCCGACTCCAGATAGGCCCGGACATCACCGCGCAGGGTGCCGGTGTCCGGAGTCTCGGCGGCCGCGACCGCCAGAGTCGAGGCGAGAGCGGCCACCATCTCCTCCTTCGATCGCCAACGCCGGTAGACCGTCGGCTTGCTGACGCCGGCCCGCCGCGCCACCGCCTCCATCGAGAGCCGGCCGTAGCCGACCTCCGCCAATTCGGCGAGCACCGCTTCGGTGATGGCCTCCGTCACCTGCGGTTGCATTACGGCGGCCCCGGCAGGACGGCGTCGTTCGGCTGTCATGCCCCCATCATGCCACGACGATACGGTTGCGTTTACACGTAGTTGTAATCTACGGTTTCAACGTCGATACGCCATCGTGTTGACGTAGTCGGATAGACGTAGGAGATTCCGGTGAAGTTCCTGTTCGATGACGAGTCCTTTGCCTTCGAGGCGCTGCGGACCGCCTGCTTCGCCGAGTTCGGCGGCGCCGATCTCGGCGAGGTGCTGGCTGTCGCACGCGCCGTTCCCGACGGTGACGAGGAGGCATGGTGCACACAGTGGACCGTCGCGGGAGACCGGGCGCGCGCGCTCGGAGGTAGACAGGCGCTGCTGCGCGCCTCGAACTACTACCGCACCGCCGAGTTCTTCCGCCGCGACGATCCGTTCGACGATCCCGTCGCGAAGGACCTGTTCGCACGGGCCCAGGACACCTTCGCCGAAGCCGCCCAACTCATGGACACGCCCGTTGAGGCAGTCGAGATCCCTTACCAGGACACCCATCTGCCCGGCCTGCTGTTCCTGGCCGACGACTCCGGCGCACCCCGGCCGACCATCATTCTCACCAGCGGCTTCGATTCCCCGGCCGAGGAGGCGTACTTCGCCCTCGCGGCCGCGGCACTGCCGCGCGGCTACAACGTCCTCGCCTACGACGGCCCCGGCCAGGGTGCCGCGTTGCGGCATCAGCGATTGTTCTTCCGCCCCGACTGGGAAGCGGTCCTCACCCCGGTCGTGGACTACGCGTTGACGCGGGCAGAAGTGGACGCCGAGCACGTCTACCTCTACGGCTACAGCCTCGGCGGCTTCCTGACCCCGCGGGCCGCCGCCTTCGAACACCGCGTCGCCGGGCTGATTCTCGACGGCGGCATCTACAGCTACTACGACGTGAACTTCGCGAGCATCCCGGCCGTCGCCGCCGAGTGGGTCATGGCAGGCCGCGATGACGTCGCGGATCCGGTCGCACATCTGATGATGGCCAACCACACCGGCACACGGTGGGCGCTGCGCAACGGCCCGTGGTCCTTCGGCACCGCCACCATTTCCGAATATCTGCGCCGCACAAGGGAATACACCCTCGACGGCCTCGCCGATCGCATCACGGCGCCCACCCTCATCTTCGCCCCGGACAACGACCACTTCTTCGCAGGCCAGCCCGAGCGCCTACACCGCGAATTGACCTGCCCCACAACGTTGGTTCCGCTGCACAGTGTCGATGGCGCCGGGGAGCACTGCGCCTACGGCGCCCGTTCCACCCTGCTCCACCACATGTTCACCTGGCTCGACGCCCTCTGAGATCTGCGGCGCGGGGACTCCTGGGCCGATTCGGACACCTCGCCTCCGGGGACCGCTTCACCCGAACCGGTCCCCGGTTGCTCGGCAAGCTCAGACGAATGCCCGTTCGATGATCGCGCCGGTGTCGACGCCGGTGGGCAGTGTGCCGAACGCGATGCCCCAGTCGTCGCCGAGCCGGGTCGCGCAGAACGCGTCGGCGACGGCGGGATGACCGTGCCGGACCAGCTGCGCGCCTTGCAGCACCAGCGCCATGAGTTCGACGACGCGCCTCGCGCGGTACTCGATGTCGTTGAGATCCGACAACTCCTTGCCGACCCGGGCGATCGCGTCGTCCAGGCGCGGATTCTCGCCCTTGGCGAGCGACACTTCGTTGAAGTACGCCTCGACCGTCTCAGGCTGACGCCCCATGGCACGCAGCGCGTCCAGCGCCGCGACATTGCCCGACCCCTCCCAGATCGACATCAGCGGCGCCTCCCGGTACAGCCGTGGCATACCGGATTCCTCGGCATATCCGTTGCCGCCGAAGCATTCCAGCGCCTCGGCCGCATGCGCGGGCGCCCGCTTGCACACCCAGTACTTGGTGACCGCGAGCGCGATGCGCCGCAGTGCCGCCTCGGCCGGACCGCCGCCCGCCCGGTCGGTGGCCCCGGCCAGCCGCATCATGACGGTGGTCGCGGCGTCGGACTCGATCACCAGGTCGGCCAGCACGTTGCGCATGGCGGGCTGGTCGATCAGCTCGGCGCCGAACACTTTCCGGTGCCGCGCGTGGTGCACCGCGTACACCGCGCCCGCCCGCATGCCGGTCGCGGAGCCGATCACGCAGTCCAGCCTGGTCATGTTCACCATCTCGATGATGGTCTTGACGCCCGCGCCCTCCGCGCCGACCAGCCAGCCCGAGGCGTTCTCGTACTCGATCTCCGAAGAGGCATTGGACTTGTTGCCCAGCTTGTCCTTCAGTCGCTGGATGCGGATCGGGTTGCGGGTGCCGTCCGGCAATACCCGGGGCAGCAGGAAACAGGACAGGCCGCCGGGCGCCTGCGCCAGGGTGAGGAACATGTCCGACATCGGCGCGGAGGTGAACCACTTGTGGCCGACGATCCGGTAGGAGCCGTCCGGCTGCGGCGTCGCAGTGGTCGTGTTGGCGCGCACGTCCGAGCCGCCCTGCTTCTCGGTCATCGACATGCCCGCGATCAGCCCGGCCTTGGTGGACGGCTCGCGCAACCCGAATTCGTAGACGCGGGAGCCGAGCAGCGGCTCGTATTTCGCCGCCAGTTCCCGGTTGTGCCGCAACGCGGGGACCACCGCGTAGGTCATCGAGATCGGGCACATGTGGCCCGCGTCGGCGGTGCCCCAGGTGTAGAACTTCGCCGCACGCGCCACGTGCGCGCCCGGCCGGTCGTCCAGCCACGGGGCGCCGTGCAGGCCGTGCTCGACGGCCACGCGCATCAGGTCGTGCCAGTGCGGATGGAACTCGACCTCGTCGATGCGGTGCCCGTAACGGTCGTGCGTGCGCAGCACCGGCGGGTATTCGTTGGCCAGCCTGCCCCACTCCTGCGCCTGCGCGCCGCCTGCGAGCGCGCCCAGTTCTCGCACTTCGGCTTCCGCCCAGCCCGCCCCTTCCCGGTGCAGGCCCTCGAGCAGCGCCGGATTTCGCGACACGTCGAACGGCACGATGTCGGGCACCTGGTTGAAGACTTCATGCGTCTGCATCTGACACTCCTGTTTCCAGCCGGGCGCCACCCGCGCCCGGGTCGTCGCGCACGCCGAGTGCGCGCATCGCGAAAGCGGTGAGTTCGGGGACGACGGATTCGCCGTGCGGCGCGTCGGCGAGCGGCCCGACCAGCACCTCGCCGATCGCGCCGACCAACGCGGCCGCGCTGATCCTCGGGTCCTGCGGCGGGATCTCGCCCCGCGCGATGCCCTCGGCCACCGCCGATTCGAAGGTCTCGGCGAACGCCCGCCGGAAGTGCAGGCGTTCACTGTCCACGGCCGCGTCGACCGGCTCGGCGAGCAGCACGTTGGCCAGGTTCGGGTTCTTCAGCGCGCGGCCCGCGAAGGTCTCCACGGCCGCGGTGACCCGCTCGACGGCCGTTCCGAGCGCGCCCGCCGCGGCCACGGCGGCGACCTCGCGGGCGACCACCTTCCGGAACACCGCCCGCACCAACGCGGACTTGCCGTCGAAGTTCTTGTAGACGGTGCCGGTGGCCAAGCCCGCCTCGGTCGCGACCGCCGCCATGGACAGCGCGGCGTAGCCGCCGCGCGAAAGCACCTTCGTCGCGGCCTGCACGATCAGCCCCGCCTGAGCGTCCAGGCGGGCCTGCACAGCGGGAGTTCTGCGGTAGGCCACCCAAGAAGTGAAGCATGAATTCATTTCTTCACACAAGGGTGCTTTTACGGCGTATGGTCGAGCGCGTGACGGTACTCATCGAACGCAACGGCCCCGTGACGACCGTGATCCTGCACCGGCCCGAAGCACGCAACGCCGTGGACGGGCCGACCGCCGCGGCGCTGGCCGACGCCTTCCGTGAGTTCGACGCCGACCCCGATGCGGCGGTCGCGGTGCTATGGGGCGACGGCGGCACCTTCTGCGCGGGAGCCGACCTGAAGGCACTCGGTACCGAGCGCTCCAACCGGGCCGCCGAGGACGGTGACGGCCCGATGGGACCGACCAGGATGCGGCTGTCCAAGCCGGTGATCGCCGCGGTCTCCGGCTACGCGGTGGCGGGCGGGCTCGAGCTCGCGTTGTGGTGCGATCTGCGGGTCGCCGAACAGGACAGCACGTTCGGCGTCTTCTGCCGCCGCTGGGGCGTCCCGCTGATCGACGGCGGCACCGTCCGGCTGCCGCAGATCATCGGCGCGGGCCGCGCCATGGACCTGGTGCTCACCGGCCGCGCGGTCGCCGCCGAGGAGGCGCTGCGAATCGGGCTGGTGAATCGCGTGGTGCCCACCGGCGAAGCCCGCCGCGCGGCGGAGGCGCTTGCCGCCGAACTGGCTGCGCTGCCGCAGACCTGCCTGCGCTCGGACCGGATGTCGATGCTGGAGCAGGAGGGGATGACCGAGGAGTCCGCGCTGCGCAACGAATTCCGCCACGGGCTGACGGCGCTGGCCGACGGCGCGCTGGACGGCGCGCAGCGCTTCGCGGCCGGCGCGGGCCGGCACGGCGCTCGCGCCTGAGCCTCATGGGCCGACTGAGCGTCGTCGACGAGATCTTCCTGCGCGGCCACCGAGGGCTCGGCACGCCGATCGCCTTGCAGGGGCTGTGGCGGACAGCCGACCGGGTGGACCCCGCGCTGCTGGTGCGGGTGCACAAGGCGTTGCGGTCGGGCCCGTTGGGACGCAGAGTGGTTCGCCCGCGCGTGCCGGGAGCTCGCCGGGCCTGGCGGCCGAATGTCCGGGCGTATCCGATACGCCGCGCCGAGGGCGTCCTCCCGGTCGCGGACCTGCTCGGCTGGGCCGACGCGCAGGGCGCCGGGCTCGATCCGGAATACGGCCCTGGGTGGCGGCTTTCGACCGCGGCGCTGGATGACGGCGGTTCGGTCGTCTCCCTCACGTGCTCGCACGTGCTGGCCGACGGGCGCGCGCTGGTGCTCGCGGTGGACGACGCACTGGGCGGCGCTCGGGTACGTCCGGCGGATCTCTCCGCACGGGAATCGGACTGGGCCGACGCCCGCCGCCAGTGGTCGATCGTCCTGCGCGGTACCGCGGCGGCGCTACGGCACGGAGTTCCGCGGCAACCCGCCGCGCCGAGCCGGGACGAGCGGACGCGCAGAGCCGACAACGCGACGCACAGCGCGATCCTGCAATGCCCGGCTGCGGAGTGGGATCGCGTGGCCGCGCGCGACGGCGGCACGGCCAACAGCCTGTTCATCCACCTCGTCGCGACCGTGCTCCGGGACAGCGGTTTTCCCGGCGACACGATCGAGACCAGTCTGCCCGTCGACACACGCGACGAACCCCGCGTCGACAACGACCTCGCCATGACGCGCATCGCGATCACCCGCGCCGACACCCCGGCGACGATCCGCGCACTGGCTCGTTCCGCCTACGAGCACCGCATGTCCGCACCGGGCGGCATGCCCGAAGAACTCCTCCAGGTGATTCCGGACCGCTGGGCCTACGCACTGTCCAAAGGTGCGGGCGAACGGGACGTTCTGTGCTCCAATATCGGCACGCTCCCGGCCTCGTTGCTCGAACTCGGCCCACACCGCTGCATCGGCGTCGCCGCTCGCGCCATCCATCCCGGCCTCACCAGCTCTCGGCTGCCCCGCACCCGACTCTCGGGCTACCTCTGCCGTATCGGCGACGATTACGTGCTGAGCTTGGTCTCCCTCGACCCGGAGCGGATCGAGTCCGCCGGTGTGCTGCGCGAACTGGCGGTGCGCGCGGTGAATTCCGCGGGCTTGCACGCCTCCGCGTGGTGAATCCCGCGGACTGACGCGCCGAGCCACGGGTGCGCCCGCCGAGCGGCGGGCATATCCACGGGCGCGCAGCCGACTCACGGATTTTCGCGCGGCGAGGTCACCCGACACGCGCAAAATTTCGGCGAACAGCGGTGAGTTTTGTCGACCTGGTATGAAATCCGATAGTTTCGCTCGCCGGTCACGGCGAATCGCGCGAATGCCGACGACCGCGATCGGTCGGGTCGGCCGACTCGCCGTGTCGGCAGGATCACCGCCGTCGGCGGTACTGCCCGATAAAGTCTGCGGCGTATGCCGAGCGAGGGCCGCGACGACCCATTTGCCGTGCAAGTCCGTTTCGCGCAAGAAGTTCCGATTCCATCGATACTCGACTGGAGCATGATGAACCGAAGGCATTCGCGTACTCTCGCCGCGATCATCGCGGTGGTTGTGACCGCTACCGGCGCTTTCGCTGTTTCCGATTCCGCAGCGGGCGCCGCGCCAGGAGAGATCAACGCCGGTGGACTGCATCTGATCGCGTCGGCGAACGCCAACAACTTCGCGGCCGCCGGTGACATCGCGCCGGGAATTCCGTTCGTGCACTCGGTGCGGGTGTCCGGAGACTTCTCGGTGTCTCTCGACGGCCCCACGGCGCTGCGCGGCGGAGAGATCGCCGTCGGATATCTGGTCGGCTGCGCGGTCGACATCTCCAACGGCATCTCGATCGGTATCTCACCCAGCGTCGGAATCAACGCCGGGATCGCGCCCTCCTTCGGCCTGGAGGGGTCCCTCACCTTCGAGGCACCCTCCCTGCAGATGAACATGCCCGATCAGCACATGATGATGCCCTCCCTGCAATTGATGGCGCCGCCGAGCGTCAGCGTCGGCGCCGCCGTTGCCATCCAGCCCAGCATCGGCGTCGAGGCGGGCGTCGCCGGCGAACTCGCGGTGAATCTGGCCCCCGGTTCGGTCACGGCGGCGGTGGTCGGCGCGGCGGAAATCGACGGGGAATCCGAATTCCCTTACACTTTCGCGCACACCAATACCCCGTTGAATATCAGCGGTTGCCTTTCACCGGCCTCGGCCATGCCTTTTGTCACCGTACGGGCCGATTCGAAAAGGGCAACCGCGCAAACGACCGGCTATGGTGCCCCGTTCTGGTTCTGACCGTCGCGCCGCACCAATCCGTCCAGCAGCGCGCGCAGTCCCCAGTCGAACTGCGCATCCGAGATCCACTGCGCCAGCACGGCGGCACTCGACCGGGTGCGCGGCCAACGATCACCGTCGACGGTGTCGAACGCGGCCGCGCGCCCGGCGATCCGCTCGGATTCCGGCGCCAGCGGTGGTCTTCCGTCGGTTTCCGCGACTTCCATGGCGAGCGAGCCGATGACCTGCACCATCACGGCGTAGGCCGCGCGGGCGCAATCTTCCTCGGAGAGGCCCGTTCTGGCCAGACAGTTCAGCAACGCCTCCCCGACGTCTCGTGCGGCATCGCCGTCCATGGGCGCGCTCATCATCAACCCCGCCACCGCGGGATGTCTCAGCACCTCGGTTCGTAGTCCACGCGCGAATTCCAGGACGGCCGCGCGGGGTTCGACGCCCGGGTCGGCGAGCACGGCGACCGGCACCGCTCCGAGCACCCGTTCGACCACCGCGCGCTCCAGGTCGGCCCGGCTCGCGACGTAGGTGTAGACCGCGTTCGGATTCACGCCCAGCCGAGTCGCGACCGATCGGATCGACACCGCGGCGACACCGCCCTCGTCCATGAGTTCCACGGCGGCATCGACGATCTGCGTGTCGCTGAACGCCCGCCGCTCGGGTCTGGTCCTGCGTTCTCCTGGTGTTGACTTCGCCGTTGCCACGCGGTTGACTGTACCCCGTACAGCTATCTGTACCCCGTACAGCCAGAATTGAGACGCCATGCCCGCACGCCCCTGGCCCGCCATCGCCCTGCTGGTGGCCGCGCCGATCACCCTGAACGTCGCCTTCGCCGGACTCGGCTCGGCCTTCGACTATCCGCACGTGTTACGCGAACCCGCGGCCGAAGTGCTCGCCCTGTTCCGGCACAACCAAACCGCCGTCGTCGCCTGGTTCGTCGTGCTGGCCGTCGCAGCCGCCGCACTGGCGCCGCTGGCGGTGCTGATCGGCAGGCTGGACCGCGCACCGGCCATGCGCGCCGCCGTCGCGGCGGGCGTCGCGGCCGCCGCCGTGCAGGCGATCGGCTTGCTGCGCTGGCCCGTCGCGGTTCCGGCGCTGGCGGCGCGGGCCGCCGAGGAAGGCCCCGACTCCTCGGCCGTGCGCACTTTCGAGGTGCTGGGCGCGGTGCTCGGCACCGGCCTCGGCGAGACGGCCGGATACACCCTCACCGCCGCGTGGACGGCCCTGGTCGCCATCGCGTTGCGGCACAGAATGCCCGCGGCGTGGAGCGTGCTCGGTTGCGTCTGCGCCGTCCTGGTGCTCAGCGGAGTACTCGTCCCGCTGGACATCCCGCTCATGGCGCAGACCAACTTCGTGGGCTATGTGCTGTGGAGCATCTGGCTGCTGGCCTTCGCGGCGCTGCTCGCCTGCCGCCCAGCCGCCTCGGCGGCCCGCCACGAGTCCACGCCCGCGCAGCCGATCGACGCGCCGCACCCGCTGTGACGCGCACGAAAACGCGAGCGGCCGTGCCGTTCACGCTCAGCGGTCGATCTCGCCGCCACCTCCGGACTCGTGCTCGTCGTCCACACCCCACAAGTGGTCAGCGGACGGAGGCCGAGCGCTCCAGGACGTCCGCGGGGACCGGGACGCCGGGGTCCAGGTCCGTGGAGTCGATCGGGGCGCCCCACATCTGGCGCAGCGGGAGGACACCGGCCCACACGCCGCCGTTGTCGATGTCCGACGGGTCGTCCTTCGGGCCGCCCGCACGGACCTTCACCGATGCCTCGGTGAGGTCGAGAGCGAGCACCTTCGTGGCGGCGAGTTCCTTCTTGCTCGGGGGCCGCACGCGCGACCACGCGCCCGGCGCGGCGTGCTCGACGATCACGCGCAGCCCGTGCAGGCGTTCGTCGTGCTCGGTCACCTCCCGCGCCCGGCCGAGCACGACCGCGGAGCGGTAGTTCATCGAGAAATGCATGGCCGAACGCGCGTAGACCACGCCGTCGACCAAGGTCACCGCCACCGAGATGTCGGCGGCGAGCGCCGCGCGCAGATTTCCCGCGCCGGTGGAGCCGTGCAGGTAGAGCGTGTCGCCGTCGCGGCCGTAGGCGGTCGGCAACACGACCGGCGTGCCGCCGAGCAGCACGCCGAAGTGGCAGATCAGCCCGGCGTCGAGCACCGCGTCCAAGTCGGCGCGATCGGTGCGGGCACGGTCGGTCAGCCGGGTCGGCGTGCTGCGCGGCGTCGGCGAGAGGGGAGCCCGTGGGCTGACTGTTTCGGTCATGCACCCAGCATCGATCCGCTAATGGCATTATCAAAGTGCCAATTCAAATGATTCTCAGCAGTCCACTTCGAGGAGGAGCCGTGCTGGACGACCTTCCCCTCGACCTCGATCGCGACCTGGCGCGACCGCTGTCGGTGCAGATCGCCGACCAACTGCGCCGCGCGGCGACCAGCGGGCCGCTGCGCGGCGGCGACCGGTTGCCGTCCACTCGCGCGCTGGCCGGGCGGCTCGGCGTGAGCCGCACCGTGGTCGCCGCCGCCTACGACCAATTGCACGCGGAGGGCTGGCTCGACGGCAGACGCGGCTCCGGAACCTACCTGACGACCGCACCGGCCGCCGCGCCCGCGCGCACCGACCCCGTGGACGACACCGACGCCGCGCCGCAGCTGTTCGACCTCGCCCCCGGTGCGCCGTGCGTCGACGCCATCGATCCGGCCGCATGGCGCCGCGCCTGGCGCGCCGCGGCGGATCACTCCCCGCTCGTGCGTAAGGACCGCGCGGGCGAACCGGAGTTCCGCACGGCGGTCACCGAGCATCTGCTGCGCCACCGCGGGATCGGCGCGGGCAGCGACACCGTGCTGCTCGCGACGGCGGGAACCAGTTCCGCCGTAGGCGAATTGGCCGTGGCGCTGCTGCGGCCGGGCGATGCCGTCGCCATGGAGGATCCCGGCTATCAGCGCGCCGCAGGGGCATTCGCGGCGGCCGGTCTCGAGGTCGTCCCGGTTCCCGTCGACGCGCACGGACTGCGCGTCGACGCGCTGCCGTCCCGGATCAAAGCGGTGTACTGCACTCCGGCGCATCAATTCCCACTCGGCGCGCGGATGCCCGCCGCGCGACGGGTCGAGCTGGTGGAGCATGCGCGCCGCTCCGGGACCTTGGTCATCGAGGACGACTACGACGGCGAATTGCGCTACGACACCGCGCCGCTGCCGCTGCTGGCCACCATGGCTCCGGACGTCGTCGTCCACCTGGGCACGACTAGCAAGATCCTGTCCCCCAGTCTCGGTGTCGGCTGGTTGCTCGCCGCTCCGGAGATAGCCGGGGCGGTGCTCGCCCACCGCGAGCGCACCGGCACCGGCCCGAGCACGGCGGGCCAGCGCGTGCTCGCCGCTTTCGCCGCACACGGTGATCTGGCCAGGCACCTGCGCAGGCTGCGCCGCATGCTGCCGCCGCGCCGGGCGCTGGTGGTGACCGAACTGCGCCGCCGCGGACTCGGCGTGCTCGGCGACGACGCGGGTTCGCACGTCGTCGTGCCGGTGGAGTCGGCCGAGGACGAGCTGCGCGTGGTCGCGGAAGGCCTGGCGCACGGTGTCGCGCTGGACGGGTTGGCCAGACATCACCTCGGATCGCGCCGGGACCACTTCGGCGTCGCGCTCGGCTACACGGCGCTGTCCTGGCCGGAACTCGCCGCGGCCGTCCCGAAGGCCGCCGCGTGCCTCGCCCGGCCGTAGCATGGTCGGGGTCAGCGAACAGGCCCGGAGGCGGCAGCGCAGCGTAATCACGCGGAGCCCCGCACCTGCCGGAAAGGACGGACCATGAGCGAACAGGACATCTTGGCGCGGATCAAGGAACTGGTCGACCAGGAGCACCAGCTGCGCTCGCAGGCGACTCGCGGCGAATTGGACCCGAGGACCGAACGCCAGCGCCTGGCCGAACTGGAAGTGATGCTGGATCAGGCCTGGGACCTGCTCCGTCACCGCCGGGCGCGGATCGATCAGGGCCAATCCCCGGACGCGGTCCAAGCCAATACGGTCTCGCAGGTCGAGGGCTACCTGCAGTAGGCGCGGGCGATGTCGAGCACACCGACCGACTACGACGTCATCGTGATCGGCGGCGGACCGGCGGGCGAGAACGCCGCCGCCTACGCCGTCGCGGGCAGCGACCGCACGGCCGCCATCGTGGAGCGTGAACTCATCGGTGGCGAATGTTCCTATTGGGCCTGCGTCCCGAGCAAAGCGCTGTTGCGACCGGGCCACGTCCTGGCGGCCGCGCGGGCGATGCCGGGCGTTTCGGCCACCGGCCTCGACGTCGAGGCGGTGCTGCGGCGGCGCGACGCCTTCGTGCACGACCATGACGATTCCGCCCAGGTCGACTGGGCGCGCGGCAACCACATCGACGTCGTTCGCGGCACCGGCCGCCTGACCGGCACGCGCTCGGTCGAGGTCGACGGGCGGCAGTTGCGCGCCCGGCATGCCGTGGTGCTCGCCACCGGCACCACCGCGAACGTGCCCGATGTGCCCGGCCTGCGCGCCGCGCTGCCGTGGACCTCCCGCGACGCCACCAATCTGCACGAGGTCCCGCGCCGGGTCGCCGTGGTCGGCGGCGGCGTGGTGGCCAGTGAGGCGGCGACCTGGCTGGCCGCGCTCGGGGCCGAGGTCACCCTGCTGGTGCGCGGCTCGGCGCTGCTGGCCGCCAACGAGCCGTTCGCGGGCGAACGGGTGGCGGCGGCGCTGACCGACGCGGGCGTGCGAGTGCGTTTCCGCACCGAGCCCACCTCCGTCGAGCGCCCGGTCGCGAAGGACACCGGTGAAGGCCGGATCCACGGCGGTTCCGTCACGGTCCGGTTGCGCGGTCCCGAAGGCGAGTCGGCGCTGGAGGTGGACGAGATCGTGGTGGCGGCCGGGCGCGCACCGGCCACGAAAGGGCTGGGCTTGGACGCGGTCGGGCTGTCCGACGGTTACATCGCGGTCGACGACCACCTCACCGCGCGCGATGTCGAGGGCGAGTGGCTGTACGTGGTCGGCGACCTCAACCACCGCGCCGCGCTCACCCACATGGGCAAGTACCAGGGCCGGGTGTGCGGCGACGTGATCGCCGCGCGGGCCGAGGGCAAGCCGCTGGAGGATCCGCGGTTCGTGGCGAGTTCCGATCACGGCAAGGTGCCGCAAGTGGTGTTCACCGCGCCAGAGGTCGCGGCGGTCGGCCTGACCGAGGCGGCGGCCAGGGACGCGGGGCACTCGGTGGAGACCGTCGAACTCGACATCGAGGTGGCCGGGTCGGCGTTGTCCCGGGACGACTACGCGGGCCACGCGAAACTGGTGATCGACCGCGCCACCGACACGCTGCTCGGCGCCACCTTCGTGGGCCCCGACGTGGGCGAGCAATTGCACGCGGCGACGATCGCCGTGGTCGGCGGGGTGCCGCTGTCCACCCTCTGGCACGCCGTGCCAGCTTTCCCGGCGGTCAGCGAGTTCTGGCTGCGCCTGTTGGAGGCGCGGCGCGCGTAGCTACCATTTGAAAATGGTGGCAACAATGGATATAGCGACCGCCGACGGAGTCGTCCGCGGTCGCAGGGGCCGCCGCGTCCTGCGCTGGCGGTCCATTCCCTACGCGGCTCCTCCCATTGGAGACCTGCGGTTTCGCGCTCCGCAGCCGGTCGAACCCTGGTCCGGCGTTCGGGCGGCGACGGACTTCACCTCCGCGGCGATGCAGCATCGCTCCGGGGCACGGATCGGGCCGCGCGCCTATCAGCCGACCAGCGAGGACGCGTTGACACTCAATGTCACCGTGCCCGCGACACCGGCAGCGAGCCCGCGCCCGGTGCTGGTGTTCATCCACGGCGGCGGCTATCTCATCGGAACCTCCGCGCTCGGGCTGTACTCCGGCGCGCGACTGGCGCTGCGTGGAGACGTGGTGGTGGTCTCGCTGAACTACCGGCTGGGCGCGTTCGGCTATGTCGACTTCAGCGAATTCGGCACCGCGCAGGAACCGTTCGACTCCAACCTCGGCTTGCGTGACCAGCTCGCCGCGTTGGAGTGGGTGCGCACCAATATCGCGGCCTTCGGCGGCGATCCGGGCAACGTGACGATCTTCGGCGAGTCGGCCGGGGCGCACGCCGTACTCGGTCTCCTGGCCACACCGAAAGCCAAAGGGCTTTTCCATCAGGCCATTTCCCAGAGTCCACCCGCGGACTGGGCAGTGACGGCCGAGGAAGCCCGCGGCTTCGCGCGCCGCTGCGTCGCCGCGCTTGGCGCGACGCCGGACACCGCGCACACCGCCCTGCGCACGGCAGGCGCCAACGACATCCGCCGCGCGGTCGACCGCACCATCGGCCAGGTGGTGCGGGAACAGCCCGGCGCGTTTCCGGTGTGCCCGGTGGTGGACGGCGAGTTCCTGCCGGTTTCCCCGGTCGACGCGATCACCGACGGCTCCGCGCACCGGGTGCCGCTGATCATCGGCACCAACCGCGACGAGGGCACGCTGTTCGCCAGGTTCGCCGACGAACTGCCCACCACCCCGGACCGGCTGCGCTCGGCGCTCGGCCACTCCACCGAGGCCGAGTCCAGGATCGCCGCGGCGTATCCCGGATATCCCCAGCCGAAGGCCGCGGTGCGGGCGGGTGGCGACTACACCTTCTGGCGTCCTTCGGTAACGGTCATGGAAGGTCACAGCAGGCACGCGCCCACCTACGCCTACCGCTACGACTTCGCCCCGCGCGCCCTGCAACTCGCCGGGATCGGCGCCACGCACGCGACCGATCTCATTCCGGTCTTCGGCGTGACGGATACTCCGATCGGCCGGGCCTTCACCGCCGCGGGCGGCAGGCGCGGACTGCGGGCGGTCACCGAGCAGTTCCAGGACAACTGGCTTGCTTTCGCGCGCACCGGAACTCCGCTGCCGTCCTGGCCCGCTTACACAGAGGCCCGCAGGTCCACCCTGATCATCGACTACCCCACGCGCGTGGAACACGACCCGGACCGGGAGAAACGACTCGCCTGGCAGGGCGTGCGGGTCCCGACGCTGACCTGAGCCGGGCCGCTACTTCAGCAAGCGCGACATCCGCCGGTCCGCGAGGACCTTGCCGCCGGTCTGACAGGTGGGGCAGTACTGGAAGGACCGTTCGGCGTAGGAGACCTCGCGGACCGTGTCGCCGCAGACCGGGCAGGGTTGCCCGGTCCGCGCGTGCACCCGCATACCGGAGCGCTTCTCGCCTTTGAGACGGGCGGCGTCCTGCCCCACCGAGCGCCGCACCGCGTCGGTGAGCACCGTGCGCATGGCGGTGTACAGCTCGGCCATCTTGTCCGCCGGGAGGGTCTTGGTGTTCGCGAACGGCGAGATCCGCGCCGTATGCAGGATCTCGTCGGAGTAGGCGTTGCCGACGCCCGCCAGCAGCGCCTGGTCCACGAGCGCGGTCTTGATCCGCTGGGACGTGCCGTGCAGGATCTCGGCGAACTGCGCCTCGGTCACCTCCAGCGCGTCGGGGCCCAGGCGCGCGATACCGGGCACCGCCTTCGGGTCCGCCACCACGTACACCGCGAGCCGCTTCTTCGTGCCGGCCTCGGTGAGGTCGAACGCGGGTGTCGCCCCTTCGGGCGTGAAGAAGTGCACCCGCAGCGCCAGCGGGCTCTTGCCGCCCGGCTTGGGCGGCGTCGGGCTCGGCTCATCGATCCAGCGCAGCCATCCACCCCGCGACAGGTGCGTGACCAGCCACAGCCCGTCGCATTCCATGCCGAGGAATTTGCCCCAGCGCCCCGCGCCGGTGACGTCTCGACCGGACAGTGCGGTAACCGGGGGCTCGAACGTCTTGACGGCGCTCAACGCGGCCACGTCGACGCGGCCGACCACGGCGCCGACCGCATGCTCCCGGAGGAACTGAGCCAACGCCTCCACTTCCGGTAGCTCAGGCACGGGGTTCAGACTACCCAGCCCTACCGACAACCTGCCGGTTCGCACACGGCAGCGGGCGGCTCACTCCCCGCGGCGCAGCAGATAGATGTCCATGATCCAGCCCTTCCGGTCGCGCAGCTCGGCGCGGCGGCGCACGATCTCCTCGCTCACCTCCGACAGCGGCCCCTCGATCAACGTCTCGTCCGGCATGCCGAGGTAGGCGCCCCACCAGATGTGCACGTCCGGGTCCGAAATCGTGGTGAACGAGCAGTCGCCGTCCAGCATCACCAGGGCGTTCTCCGCGCCGAGTCCCTCGTCGCGCAGGCGACGGCCGGTGGTGATGCGTACCGGCTCACCGATGCCGTGCAGCACGATCCGATGCCGGGCGGCCAGGGCCTGCGCGCTGGTGATGCCGGGAATCACCTCGCAGTCGAAACGCACCACGCCGCGGGCGAGCACCCGCTCGATCATCCGCAGCGTGCTGTCGTAGAGCGCGGGATCACCCCAGACCAGGATGCCGCCGACGCCGTCGGCCGCGGCGAACGCCGATTCCAGCAGTGCCGAGCGGCGATCGTGCCAGTCGTCGACCACGTCCACGTAGTCGGTGGGCGTGCGGTCCCGCGGCGGGTCGGCGATCGGCACGATCCGGTACGGCCGATCCATGTGTTCGGCCAGGATCGCCGTCCGCACGTCGACCAGTTCCCGCTTGGCCTCCCCCTTGCCGATGACGAAGAACGTCTCGACCTGTCGCATCGCCTTGACCGCCTGCACGGTGACCTGGTCGGGGTCGCCTGCACCGATGCCGATCACGTAGAGCTTGCGCATGGGCTCGAGCTTGCCAGGGCCGCGGCGGGCCACCGTCGTCAGGCGTGGCCCGGGACGCGCCCGATCGGCTCGCCGAGTGTGCGAGCACGAAGACTAGAGTTGCCAGACGTGGCTCATGACGCGCTCGATCCGGCATCGGCTCCCGACACCCAGTACGAGGACCTGTTGCGACTGGTGCTGACGTCCGGCACGAAGAAAGCCGATCGCACCGGCACCGGAACGCGCAGCGTCTTCGGCCACCAGTTGCGCTACGACCTCGCGGCGGGCTTCCCGCTGATCACCACGAAGAAGGTCCACCTCAAGTCGATCGTCTACGAGTTGCTGTGGTTCCTGCGCGGCGACTCCAACATCGGCTGGCTGCGCGAGCACGGCGTCTCCATCTGGGACGAATGGGCCGACGCCCACGGCGAACTCGGCCCGGTCTACGGCGTGCAATGGCGATCGTGGCCCGCGCCGGACGGAACGCACATCGACCAGATCTCCCAGGTGCTGCACACGCTGCGCACCAACCCCGACTCCCGGCGCATCATCGTCTCGGCGTGGAACGTCGCCGACCTGGACAAGATGGCGCTGGCGCCCTGCCACGCGTTCTTCCAGTTCCACGTGGCCGACGGGAAGCTGTCCTGCCAGCTCTACCAGCGCAGCGCCGACCTGTTCCTCGGCGTGCCGTTCAACATCGCCAGCTACGCCCTGCTCACCCACATGGTCGCCCAGCAGACCGAGCTGACGCCCGGTGACTTCATCTGGACCGGCGGGGACTGCCACATCTACGACAACCACCTGGACCAGGTCGCCGAGCAACTCGCCCGCGACCCCTATCCGTTCCCCACGCTGCGGCTGCATCCCGCGCCGACGCTGTTCGACTACCGCTACGAGGACGTCGAGGTGATCGACTACCGGCACCATCCGGCCATCAAGGCCCCGGTGGCGGTGTGAGCGAGCGGACGGTCGGGCTGATCTGGGCGCAGACCCTGGACGGGGTGATCGGGTCCGGCAACACCATCCCCTGGCGGCTGCCGGAGGACATGGCGCACTTCAAGGACGTCACCTGGGGGCATCCCGTGGTGATGGGCCGACGGACCTGGGATTCGCTGCCGCCGCGGTTCCGGCCGCTGGCCGGGCGGCGCAATATCGTGGTGACCAGACAGCCGGACTGGTCGGCCGAAGGCGCCGAGCGGGCGTCATCGGTGCCGGAGGCGCTGGCCAAGTGCGCCCCGGACGCGGTCTGGGTGGCCGGTGGCGGCGAGATCTACCGCGCCGCACTCGAGTTCGCGACCGACCTGCGCGTCACCGAGATCGATACCGCGGTCGAGGGCGACGCCTTCGCGCCGTCGATCGGACCGCAGTGGCGGCCCGACGACCCGGAGCCGTGGCGCACCTCGGCCACCGGCCTGCGCTACCGCATCCGGCACTACACCCGGCGGCCCGCCTAGCGCGCCACGCCAAGAGGCTCCGCGAACGCCGCCCCCACGGGCGGGGACGGTCGAACCCGGCCCGCGCCGCGACGGACTCGGGCATACTCCTCGATATGCGGGCGGCCGGACCCGCGTCCGGTCGCCCGCCTCGAGCCGTTGCCACCAGCCCGGCACCGGCTGTGGTGCTCTGCGAAAGGCGGTCCATGGAAAAGAAATCGCTGACTGCGGTAGCGCGCCAGCAACTGAAGCTGGCCGCCCTCGCCACGAGCGGGCGCAGTTCACAGACAATCTATGGCGGCCACACGCATACGCTGCGGCAAACGGTGGTCGGCCTGACGGCCGGGCACAGCCTGGCCGAACACGACAACACCGGCGAAGCCACGTTGCAGGTGCTCAGCGGCACCCTGGTGCTGCTCAGCGGCGCCAACGAATGGAAAGGCTCCGAGGGCGACCTGATCGTGATACCCAAGGCGCGCCACAGCGTCAAGGCGATCGACGACGTCGCGTTCCTGCTGACGGTGGCGATGTAGCCACCACGATGCGGGTCCGTAGCCCTGCCGGACCGGTCGGGCATTAGGGTGTCGATCATGGGTGAGCCGCAGCCGATCCTCGAACCGCTCACACCGTCCGCGATCTTCTTGGTCGCCACGATCGACGAGGGTGGCGAAGCGACGGTCCGCGACCTGCTCGCCGATATCACCGGCCTGCGCCGCTCGGTGGGCTTCCGCCTGCCGGGCGCGAACCTCACCTGCGTCACCTCGATCGGCTCCGACGCATGGGACCGCCTGTTCGCCGGCCCGAAACCGGCTGAGCTGCATCCGTTCCCCGGTTACGTCGGCGCACGCCACACCGCGCCCGCGACGCCGGGCGACCTGCTGTTCCACATCAAGTCCGAGGTGCAGGACGCCTGTTTCGAGCTGGCCATGGCGATCGGCGATCGGCTGGCCGGTGCGGGAACGATCGTGGACGAGACGGTCGGCTTCCGTTACTTCGAGCAGCGCGATCTGCTCGGTTTCGTGGACGGCACGGAGAATCCGGAGGGTCGCGCGGCCTACGCGGCGGCGCTGGTGGGCGAGGAGGACCCGGACTTCACCGGCGGCAGCTACGTGATCGTGCAGAAGTACACGCACCCGCTGGCGGACTGGCGCGCGCTGTCGGTGGAAGAGCAAGAGCGCGTCATCGGCCGCACCAAACTGGACGACTTCGAACTCCCCGACGAGATCAAGCCGGCCGACTCGCACGTCGAGGTCAACACGCTGATCGATCCGGACGGCACCGAACGCCAGATCCTGCGCGGCAACATGCCCTTCGGCAGCGTGCGCGAGGGCGTGTTCGGCACCTACTACATCGCCTACGCGGCCACGCCGAGCGTCACCGAACGCATGCTCACCCGGATGTTCCTCGGCACCGACGAGGCCGCTTACGACCGCATCCTGGATTTCTCCGTCGCCCACACCGGCACCTCGTTCTTCGCACCCACCGTCGATTTCCTCGACGATCTGCCGCCTGCGCCGTGGGAGGCGGCGGAATCCGCGGTGTCCGTGGACACCGACGGCTCTGGTCCCGCAGATCCGCCCGGCATCGCCGCGCCCGCGGGCGACGGCGCCCTCGGTATCGGCTCGTTGAAAAGGAGCATCCGGTCATGAACAACCTCCATCGCGAACTAGCGCCGATCACCTCCGAGGCGTGGGCGGCCATCGAGGAGGAGGCGACGCGCACGTTCAAGCGGCACATCGCGGGCCGGCGCGTCGTCGACCTGTCCGGCCCGCACGGCGTCGACTACTCGGCGGTGGGCACCGGGCACACCACGGCGATCGATTCGCCGGACTCCGGGGTGTTCGCCCGTCAGCGGGTGGTCGCGCCGCTGGTCGAACTGCGGGTGCCGTTCACGCTCTCCCGCGAGGAACTCGACAACGTGGAGCGCGGCGCGCAGGACGCCGACCTGGACCCGGTGAAGGACGCCGCGAAGAAGATGGCGTTCGCCGAGGACCGGGCGATCTTCGAGGGCTATCCGGCCGCGCACATCACCGGCATCCGCGCCAGCTCGTCCAACGATCCGATCACGCTGCCCAGCGACACCCGTCTGGTCCCCGAGTCGATCGCGCAGGCGTTGACCGCGCTGCGGCTTGCCGGTGTCGACGGACCGTACTCGGTGCTGCTCAGCGCCGATCTGTACACCGCGGTCAGCGAGACCTCCGACCACGGCCACATGATCCGCACGCATATCGAGCGCCTCATCCCGGAAGGGGAGATCATCTGGGCGCCCGCCATCGACGGCGCGATCGTGCTCACCACGCGCGGCGGCGACTTCGATCTGCGCATCGGCCAGGACCTGTCCATCGGCTACCTGACGCACGACAGCACGTCGGTGCAGCTGTACTTCCAGCAGAGCCTGACGTTCCTGGTGTTCACGGCCGAGGCCGCGGTCCCGCTGACCCTCTGAGCGCCGGTCACATCTGGGAACGGCCAGGTGCGCGGCCGGAGCGCGAGACGGTACGGTGGCCGGATATGCGCCATGAACAGGTAGGTGAGATGACAACGGTGCGGGCGGGTGTCGTTCCGACGCAGCGCGCCGTGTTCTACAGCGTGCTCGGCATCCTTGCCACCGTCACGATCTGCGGTTCGTTCGTCGCCGCGTTCGGGGTGAATCGGGTGTTCACCGGCCTGCTGGCCGGAGCCGTCGTCGGTATCGCGGTGCTGGTCGCCCTGTTCACCCGGGACGCCGTCGTGCTCACCGATCACGCCATCTACCGGCGCAAGCCGTGGACGATCTCCCGCATCTCGTGGGACCGCGTGGTGGCCGGGCGCTTCACCCTGGACGAGCGCGCCCGATGGTCGCTGGCGCTGGACCTCATCGGCGGCGACGAACCCCACGGCGAACTGGTGCTGTTGTCCATTCCCCCGGTGGTCCGCCCGGTCGCGGGAGCGTACGACCTGCGCAAACGCGACCAGGTCACGGAGATACGGGCGATACTGCGGCGCAAGCGGATTCCGGTGACCGTGTTGCCGCAGATCGCGGGGGCGTTGCAGGAGCATTGGCAGATCGCGCCGCCGACGCACTGATGTTGGCGGCCTGTCGATATCCGAGATCCCGGCGCTCCGCCTCGTTCCACGCCCCACCGCCCAGGTGGAATTCGTTGCCTACCGGCTTCACCGACGCTAGCTCAGCCGTCCCCGCACCCGGAGCGCAGGGACCGGCTGAGCCCTGCCGGTTCGCCGGGCCATCGATTGGACC
The DNA here is from genome assembly GCF_040610355.1 of Nocardia sp. NPDC004168. NCBI lineage: Bacteria > Bacillati > Actinomycetota > Actinomycetes > Mycobacteriales > Nocardiaceae > Nocardia > Nocardia sp. NPDC004168. Next base: position 162,495 of record NZ_JBEXME010000006.1, read on the forward strand.
GGGATTCACCGAGTCGCATTAGTTCCGCAGTTCGCCATTCGCCGGGCTGCGTCGCAGCAAAAGGCGGGCTTTTCGTTTCGTCTATGGGCGCTGGAACTCGCCATCGACAACCCCGGCGGTGAACGCGTCCCACTCTGCTGGGGTGAAGACCAGCGCCGGGCCGGTCGGATTTTTGGAGTCACGAACGCCAACCATGCCTCCGCTGAGGTGTGCGACCTCGACACATTCGCCGCTGCCCCCCGAACTGTGGCGTGACTTGAACCACTTCGCTCCCGCTAGGTCGAGTTCAACGTTCACTGTCGTAACTCCTTGCTATCTCTCTCAACAGGGTGCGGCTCGAGCGGGCATCCATAGTCGCTTCGGCCAGCGTAAGGAACGTGTGCCTACAGCGCTGGACGTCCTCACGCTTCTCGAGATACGCATCCCCCGTGTAGCTCTCCGCGTAGATGACAGACGGTTCAACTGGTTTGCCCTGTGAGTCCTTCGGAAAGGTCATCACAATGAAGGGGGTGACGAGCCTGCCAGTTGGCAAGCCGACTTCTTGCCTGAGTATGCGGACCTCGATGTTGTCGAGCGTGCTCATGTCCGCCGCGTGTCGGCACTGATCAGCCATCACCTGCCGGTTGCCGACGATCGTCCGCAGTGCGTTCTCGTGTATTACGGCTGTGAGTCTGCACGGGTTCCGTGGCCGAGTGAGTAGATGCTGACGCCGAGCCCGAACTGCTGCCAACCGTTCCAAGTCCGCCTCCGAAACTCGAGGCTGCCTGGCGCGGTTCATGGCCTCAGCGTAGGCGCGAGTCTGGAGCAGTCCGGGGATGATGAGCGGCTGAAATATGGCCAATTCACTTGCGGCAGACTCCAGCACGACGTAAGTGTTGAACTTCGGCTCCAGTACATCACTGTACGTTCGCAGCCAGGAGCGGACCGGGGCTTGTCCCGCGAGTTCCTTCCACTCCACAAGGTCTTCCTCGTCGACCCCGTACAGCGCACCCAGAGCGTCGAGGTCCGTCGCCCTGACCTTCTTGTTGCGGCCGTTCTCCAGTCTGCTGATGGTTGCGTTACCCCAGCCGAGTGTCCGCGCTGCCACTTCCAGACTCAGACCCGCCGCCGTCCGCGCCTCTCGAAGCAAACGGCCCAACTGTCGACGCGGCAGACTGGTTTCGGCGTCCTCTGGCCCGTCGTCTTCTTCGTTCACCCCTTGCGACCCCCTTCCGCTCTGCGATGCAGCTTCATTTCGCAACGGAAGGAGGGTAACTCGATCAGCGGAAGACTTGGTGCGCTTTCGCGCGGGTTTCGCGAACCGAACAAGTCGCGTACCGAACGTCGACCCTTCACAACATCCTGTTCGCATGGCGAATAATGCGCTCCCACATCGAAACCCGTTCCTCGGTCGGCCTGCCACGCCGTTGGTCGATGTCCCTGCCGATGTTCTCGAGCGGTTTCTGAGCGCCCTACACGAGTGGCAATCCGAGCAGATCCACACCGCCCAGCCTGTCCAAGAGATCTGAAACGGATGGAAACCATACCTTTCGGGGACACACCCCGGTCTCGCTGCCACTTTTACCGGCGCATGTGTGATTTGCCCGCTGTAATCGACCCACCCGAGCTGGGGCGCATCATCATGCGCGTGTCGTACGTTGGAGCGTTGACCATGCCCGCTCCGTTAGGGCGAGCCGTCAGGCAAGTCATGCAGCGCCGCCGGGATGCCATGGGGCCGATTGTGGCGCATCCTCGCTCGAACAGGTGGACCTACATTGTACGGCCCGATTTTCCAGACGACACCAAGCTTTTCGCGGAGATGTTCCGGCTCGACGTGTCGATTGTCCGGGAGGGCGGCACTGTGGCACTGCCGTCACCCACAGCTGAGTCCGGCGCTGTCAGGCATTGGATAGAGACACCCCGGGACAGGTACCGTCCGTCCGGAATGGTTGTGGTCGAGTCCATTCGGGCGTGTGTCGGTCCGGGTAGGCGATGACCGGAAGCGAGACGCGATGACTTCTCCGCTGCCGAACGATCCTGATGTGCATCTGTCCGTGTTCCTGCACGGCGTCCGGCTCGACTTCACGGCCTGCCTTACTGCCGCGTTGACGTTCATCGAAGACCACCGGAAACGCCACTACGTCGACGCGGCGCACATACTCCCTGATAGTGCCGAGGGCTGGCCTAGGTTACCGAACGAGAAGTTGTACTTGGAGCGATGAGGTTCTTGTCCCGTGACCGGTGTACGCGCGACACTGACCTGTTCGGGCCATGACGAGAAGGAGCTGGGCGTGGGGAATGACGAGCAGTTGACCATGGATCTCGGCGTACCCGTCGAGCAGACCGAATGGGGTAAATGGGTCGACCCGGACCGCCGCGCGGCGCAGGTCCAGAAGTTCATGGACTATGCGGGCATACGCGAGATTCCTTCGGAGCCGTGGCCGGAAGACTCAGCGGAGGTTGAGCGGCTCGATTCGATCGTTGCCGAGCTCTTCCCGGACTTGGCTACCGCGATGGCCCCCGAGAACGCTGACATGGCTGACGCCTTCATATGTTTCCTGGGCGAACTTTTCATCAGGTTCGCAGGCGCACACTGGGAGTCTTATAAGTGGTTCGGGCGCGAAAATTCATTCTACGACCACATCAATCCACTGCTCGAATACGGGTTCGATACCGACGGTGACACCGCATACGGATTGATGAAACTCATGATCGAGGACTACGACCAGGCGGATGAAGGAATGTTCTCCGGTATGGCGGAGATGCTGCGCGAATTCGCCGAAGAATACTCGTCGTCACGTAACGACAGGTAGCCGTAAACCTCTTATCTGACCAATTCAAGAATTCGGGGGTGGGTGCTGTCATGCCTGATGAGTACGACAGGATCCGAGAACATTTCGATAACCCGGCTCGCGGGCGGATTTTCGAGAACGGCCTGGAGCACCTCTTCCATGACCGTCAAAACGGTTATGTGCAGCAACCGGACCGGTACACCACATCGCTGGGTCCACGACATTACGACAAAGCCAAGGCCGACGAGCAAGGCCGGGTTCACGCCATCGAAGACAAATCGGGTCGGACCGGTAGCAAAAACGACCTCCGGGAGCTGCAAAAGGATCGCGAGCTACTCGCGAAACGCGAGATCGAATCGCTCCTGATTCGGACCGTCGCGGGTGAGCAGATGTCGCCGAAATACGAGAAGTTGCTGATCGCGCTGAAGCAGGAATTCGGCAACAGGGTGATTCACCAAGAGTTGACGCGGGAACAGGCCCGTGCGGCATTCGCCAAGGGGTTGGGCCGCGAAAAGGACGCTCGCCAGCTCGAATTGAAGACAAGATACGAGCTGAACCGTGCCAACCGCGCCCGCCAACGGCTACCGAAGATACGTGAAATCATTCGGGCGCGAGAGCGAGCCGAGGGATTTCGGAAGGTGCAGCAGTTCCGCAAGGCCGCCGAGCGTGGCCGGGCGGAAGCCCCGCGGCGAGCCCAACACGCCAGACAGGTCCAGGAGCAAGCCGAACGAGCCAGGCAAGCACCCCAAGCGCCGGAAACCGAGAGTGCACGGGTTGCACGTGCGGCAGCCGAGCGGGTCGCGCGGGAATTCCCGGCACCCGAGCAGTACCGGGAACGACCAACCGCCGACACCGGAGAACGGGCGGCCCGGGAGGCGGCCGAGGCACGTGCGGCAGCCGACAAGCAACGCGCGACGGCCGAGAAGGAACGCGCGGCAGCGGAGAAGGAACGCGCGGAACACCTGGCGCGGCTGCAAGCGCGCGGAATACCACCGGAGGTGGTGAAGATTCTGGGGCTCGGTCAAGCGGAACCGCCGTCGGCGGCGGTGCGGGAGTCGCCGGGTCATGCTCCGTCGGTCGTGCGGGGTTATTTGCACAGCCAGGATCGGAGCCGGGGGATCGAGCGCAATCGGTAGCCGTACCGTGTCATGGGTTGGGCATCGCCAGGCGGTCCAGCAGCACGATCGCCTCGGCCCGGATCGGGTCGAGATCTCCGGGCCAGCCGAGCGTGCGCAGTACCGCCCCGGGGATCGTGCGCTCGGCGTACCTGGGCGCGGCTCCTTCGTCGGAGCGGATGCTGATCACCGTCTCCACCAACCGGAACGGCAGCAACTGCGTACCCGGCACGCTCACCGCGCCTACCTCGGCGAGCACCTGGGCGGCCAAAGTCTCGTAATGTCCGCGCAATTCGTCGCGGCGCAGGCGGAATGCGGCGAAGCGCTCGGTGCGCAGTTCCGGAAGCAGGTACAGCGCACCGAGATTCCAGCGCGACGCGCACAGTTGCCGCACGTCGAACAGGGCCAGCGCGTACAGCCGGACCGGTACCGGTTCGGACGCCGCGCGCAGGCGCTCGGCCAGTTCGATCGGGGCTGCGACGGTTTCGGCGAGCAGCGCGTCGAGGATGTCGTCCTTGGCGGCGAAGTGGTGGTAGAGCGAGGCCTGCCGGATGCCGACGGCGTCGGCGATAGCGCGGGTGGAGGTGTTGGCGTACCCGTTGGTGGTGAACAGTTCGCCTGCGGCGTCGAGGATCTCGGCGCGCGGCGTCGATCCGCGCCTGCGTCGCTGTTCGAGACGCGGCCGTCCGGGCCCGAGGTTTGCCACGGGTTCATTCTGGCAGGTCGGCGCGGGGAAGCTCCGCAGCGGTGGTCGTGCGCACAGCTCGCCGACGGCGGGCGGTGCGTTTTCTGTCATTTGATAGAAATCCCCGCAACACAGAAGTTACCGAAGGTCTCGAAAGCGATACACGCAGGTCACCGAAAGCGCGATCGCGGCGGCAAAACTGTCGTCTGATAGTTATTGGCCGCCACGCCGAAGGACCACCCCATGGCCACCACGCTCGCCCCGACCCCGCCACCCGATCTCACCGGCGACAGCGCCGACCTCGCCCGGTTCGGCTATCAGCCCGTCCTGCACCGCAAGCTCGGCCGCTACGCCTCCTTCGCGGCAGGCTTCTCGTTCGTCTCCATCCTGACCACGATCTTCCAGTTCTTCGGCTTCGGCTATTCGTTCGGCGGAGCCGCCTTCTTCTGGACCTGGCCGATCGTGTTCGCCGGACAGTTCCTCGTCGCGCTCAACTTCGCCGAACTGGCCGCGCGCTACCCGATCTCGGGCTGCATCTACCAGTGGTCCCGGCGACTCGGCGGCGAACTCGTCGGCTGGTTCGCGGGCTGGATGATGATCATCGCGCAGATCGTCACCGCCGCCGCGGCGGCGATCGCCCTGCAGGTGGTGCTGCCATCGATCTGGACCGGATTCCAGCTCGTCGGCACCGACACCGCGCTCACCTCGCCGTCCGGCGCGACCAACGCCGTGCTGCTGGGCAGCATCCTGCTGGTGGTCACCACGCTGATCAACGTGATCGGCATCGACCTGATGGCGCGGATCAACTCGATCGGCGTCACAGTCGAGATCGTCGGCGTGCTGGCGATCATCGCGCTGTTCTTCACCCACACCGAGCGCGGGCCCGGCGTGGTACTGGAGACCGACCAAGCCGCGCCGGGTCCCTACTGGGCCGCGTTCCTGGTGTCGGGATTGATGGCGGCTTACGTCATGGTCGGATTCGACTCCGCGGGTGAGCTTTCCGAGGAGACCAAGAACCCGCGCCGGGTCGCGCCGCGCACCATTCTCACCGCGCTGTCGGTCTCGGCGCTGGGCGGCGGGCTGATGCTGCTTGGCGCGCTGATGGCCGCGCCGAGCCTGTCCGACGGCGCGCTGGCCTCCGACGGCCTGGCCTACGTGCTCACCGCGAAGCTGGACAGCCCGGCGGGCAAGGTGCTGCTGGGGTGCGTGGCGGTCGCGATCACCGTGTGCACCTTGGCTATCCAGACCGCGGGCTCGCGGCTGATGTTCTCCATGGCGCGGGACGGGAAGCTGCCGTTCGCCCGCAGGCTCGCCGCGGTGCACCCGCGTTACGGCACGCCGGTGCTGCCCGCGATCGTGATCGGCGCGCTCGGCATCGGCCTGCTGGTGCTGAATCTCGGCAACGCCGCCATCTTCGCGACGCTGGCCAGCGTCTGCATCGTCACGCTGTACCTGGCCTACCTGCTGGTGACGGTGCCGCTGCTGATCCGCCGGTTCACCGGCCTGCCGGACGCGGGCACCGACGCGCGGCTGTTCGGCCTGGGCCGGTTCGGCATTCCGGTCAACGCGCTCGCCGTGGCCTGGGGCATCGCGATGGTGGTGAACCTGGCCTGGCCGCGCGCCGAGGTATACACCCCGGCCGGCGGTGGCTGGTGGATGCTCTGGGCCGCACCGCTTTTCGTGCTGCTGGTGCTCGCCGTCGGCGTCGTGGTGCATCGCTTCGTGGTCGGCTGGTCGCGCGGCGTCACCGCGGGCGAGCCCGCACCGCAACCGGCCTGAGCGCCTTCGATGCGGCGGTGCGCTGCCAGGCACCGCCGCATTCCCCCAATTCGGCATCCGAAAGGAATCATCGTGACAAGCACTGCGGACACCTCCGGCGCGCGAGCGCACGCACGGGCGCAGGCCGCGGCGGCGACGATCGCGAATCCCGCGCTCCCCGCCGACATCCCCGCCTCGAAGATCACCTTCGCACAGCGGATTCCGGCGGGCGGTTACGCGAACATCGCGCTCGGACGCGGCACCCGCGTCCGCCTGTCCGACCCTGACGGCGCGGCCTGCGCGCACCTGCTGCTGGTGCGCGCCGAAGCGCCGTGGGAGCGCCTGAACGTCGCCGACACGGTCAAGGTGCCGTGGCAGGCGTACCTGGGCAGCGGTCACCCGCTGCTGTCGGACCAGGGTCGCGTGCTGGCGACCGTGCTCGCCGACACCTCCGGCCACCACGACACGCTCTGCGGACCCACCGACCAGGCCCGGCACTCGCTGCGGCTCGCGGGCGCGAAACACGGCCTCGAGCCCCGCGACATCGGCCCGACGGTCTCGTTCTTCCGTGGCGTGCGCGTGCGGCAGGACGGCGCGCTGGTCTCGACCGGCAGCGCCGCCCCCGGCTCCTCCGTCGATCTGCTCGTGCACCTGCCGGTCACCGTGCTGGTCGCCAATTCCGCACACCCGCTGGACGACCGGCCCGCGACGGACCTCGACGTCGTCGCGTGGGCCGCACCGGAAGACCTCGCCGCACCCGGCAACGAGGACCCGGAATACCGACGGGCCCTGGAGAACACCGAACAAGCCTGGACCGCCGCGCTGACCTTGGAGGCAACCGCATGACCACGGCACGCGCCATCGTGCTCGACGAGACCGTCCCCGCCCGCTCGCCCTGGTCGGCGGTGGTCCGGGCGGGCGAAGACCTGGAGATCATCGATCTGCACGGCAACCAGGCGGTGGACTGCCTGCTGTACTCGGCGGCCGATCACACCGAACGCTACAGCGCGCAGGCCACGATCACCGCCCAGCGCAACATCTTCCTCACCACCGGCAGCGTGCTGCGCACCGACACGGGCACGGCACTGATGACGGTGGTAGCCGACGAGGTCGGCAACCACGACACCATCGCGGGCGCGTGCTCGCAGGAATCCAACACTCTGCGCTACGGCCACCACACCCGCCACCAGCACGCCTGCGTGGAGAACTTCCTCACCGAGGCCTTGCGCTGGGGCCTGGGCAAACGCGACCTGGTGTCGAATATCAACTGGTTCATGAACGTTCCGGTCGAGGCGGACGGCACGCTGGGCATCGTGGACGGATTGTCCGCGCCGGGCAAACGGGTCACGTTGCGCGCCGAGATCGACACGCTGGTGCTGGTGTCGAACTGCCCGCAGATCAACAACCCCTGCAACGGCTTCGACCCGACCCCGGTGCGCATGGTGGTGTCGCGATGACCGTCGCCGAGCTACCGGTGGCCCGGGTCGCGCAGGACGAGTCCGCGCGACCCGGCCGGATCGAGGTCGTTCGCCCCGGCATGCTCACCACCGTGCAGGACTGGCCGGGCCGGGTCGGGTATTGGCACATCGGCGTCCCGCCGTCGGGGCCGATGGACGATCTGTCCTTCCGTCTGGGTAATCGCGCGCTCGGCAATGCCGAGGGCGCCGCCGGACTGGAATGCACCCTCGGCGGCCCCGCGCTGCGGTTCACCGCACCGGGCTGGGTCTGCGTCACCGGCGCTCCGGCGGAGGTGACCGTGGACGGCGTCGCCGCGCCGCAGTGGCGGACGGTGCGGGTGCCCGCGGGCGGTGTGCTGGACGTGGGCGCGGTGCGCGGACCGGGGATGCGCTGTTACGTGCTGATCGCCGGCGGTATCGACGTGCCCGAATACCTCGGCAGCGCAGCCACCTTCACGCTCGGCCGCTTCGGCGGCGGCACCGGCGCCGCGTTGCGCGCCGGAGAGTCGCTCGCGCTCGGCACCCACCACGGCCGCGTCACGGCGGCCGTGCCGATGGACGAGCAACCCGTGCTGACCCGGCGCTGGGAACTCGCGGTCACCGAGGGCCCGCACGGTGCGCCCGAGTTCTTCACCCGCGCCGACTTCGAGACCGTCGTCGGCACCGACTACGAGGTGCACTTCAACTCCGACCGCACCGGCGTCCGGTTGATCGGGCCGAAACCGGAATGGGCCCGCACCGACGGCGGCGAGGCGGGACTACACCCGTCCAATATCCACGACACCCCGTATTCCGTCGGCGCGCTGGACTTCACCGGTGACACGCCCATTCTGCTCGGTCCGGACGGACCCAGCCTCGGCGGTTTCGTCTGCCCGGTCACCGTCGTGGCGGCCGACCGCTGGAAGCTCGGGCAGCTCTCGCCGGGCGACCGCGTGCGATTCGTGCCGGTCCGCGGTGACCGGGCGGCCTCGATCCGGGAACTCGGGCTCGCGCGCCGGGCCGGGTGGCCGACGGTGCTCTCGTCGGGCGGCGACGGCGACGACGGCGTGTTGCGCCGTTGCGAAGCCGACGACGAGACCGCGGTGACCTACCGTCGCGCGGGCGACGACGGCGTACTCGTCGAATACGGCGCCATGACCTTGGATCTGGGCCTGCGCGCCCGCGTGCACGCGCTGCACCAGCACCTGCTCGCCGCCGGAGTACGCGGCGTGACCGAGCTGACCCCCGGCATCCGTTCGTTGCAGATCCGGGTCGACCCGCACGTGCTGTCCGTGACCGCGCTGCTCGACCTGCTCGCCGAGACGGAGGCGCAGTTGCCCGCCTCCGCTCAGCTGGTGGTGCCCAGCCGGGTCGTTCATCTGCCGCTGTCCTGGGACGATCCGTCCACGCGCGAGGCGATCACCCGCTACATGCACGGTGTGCGCGCCGATGCGCCGTGGTGCCCGTGGAACATCGAGTTCATCCGCCGCATGAACGGCTTGGCTTCCGTCGCGGACGTCTACGACACCGTGTTCGGAGCCGAGTACCTGGTTCTCGGCCTCGGCGACGTCTACCTCGGCGCGCCGGTCGCCACACCCACCGATCCCCGGCACCGGCTGGTCACCACCAAGTACAACCCCGCCCGCACCTGGACGCCGGAGAACGCGGTCGGCATCGGCGGCGCCTATCTGTGCATCTACGGCATGGAAGGGCCGGGCGGATATCAGTTCGTCGGACGCACCACGCAGGTGTGGAATCACCGAGCCGGTGCGGGCCCGGTTCCTCCCGGCGCCGACCGGGCCGCATCGGGGGTCGAAACACCCTGGCTACTGCGGTATTTCGATCGGATCCGCTGGTATCCCGTCGAAGCGGAGGAACTGCTCGACCTGCGCGCCGACTTCGCCGCGGGCGACGTGCGGGTGCGAGCCGAGGACGGCGAATTCCGCCTGGCGGAGTATCGGGCGTTCCTCGCCGAGAACGCCCGATCCATCGATGCTTTCCGCGCGAAGCAGGCAGAAGCGTTCACCGCGGAACGCAATTCCTGGCGCTCGGCTGGTGAGCTCACGGGTTGAGTTATGAGCGCAGGGTCGCGAACTATGTGTGCTATCTGCGCAGGAGCTCACGGGTTGAGTTATGAGCGCAGGGGTCGCGAACTGTGTGCTATCTGCGCAGGAGCTCACCGGTTGACTCGTCAGCGCAGGTCGCGGAAGAACTCGCGGATGTCGGCGGTGAGCAGCGCGGGTTCCTCCATGGCGGCGAAGTGGCCGCCGCGATCGACGTCGTTCCAGCGCGTGATGGTGTTGGCTTCCTCGGCGTAGCGACGAATGCCGACGTCGTGGGCGAAGACCAGCACGGCCGTCGGCACGCCGGAGTTGCGCTTCGGCTCGCCCCACGGGGCGTCCTGGGCGTAGCCGACATAGGCCGAGGAGCCCGCGGTGCCGGTGAGCCAGTAGATCATCACGTTGGTCAGCAGCCGATCCCGGTCGAGGATCTTGTCCGGCTCGACGGCCCGTGGATGGGTCCACTCCCGGAACTTGTCGATGATCCAGGCCAGTTGCCCCACCGGAGAATCGGTCAGTCCGTAGGCCAAGGCCTGCGGGCGGGTGGACTGGATGGCGACGTAGCCGTACTCCTCCCGCATGAACGCCTGCATCCGCCGGACGCGATCGCGCTCCAGTTCGGTCAGGCTCGCCAGCTCCGCCTCCGCGCGCGGCAGCGGCGGAAGACCCGGCGCGCCGTTGACGTGCACGCCAACGACCCGATCGGGCACCGTTCGACCCACCTCCGGGCTCACCGCCGCTCCTATGTCGCCGCCTTGCACGCCGTATCGCTCATACCCCAGCCTGCCCATGAGCTCGGCCCACGCCGCGGCGATCCGCGTGACGCTCCAGCCCGTCTCGGCGACCGGGCCGGAGAACCCGAATCCCGGCAGCGACGGGATGACGAGGTGGAACGCGTCGGCCGGGTCGCCGCCGTGCGACCTCGGATCGCTCAAAGGCCCGATGACGTCGAGGAATTCGGCCACCGAGCCGGGCCATCCGTGGGTCAGCAGCAGCGGCAGCGCGCCGGACTCGGGCGAGCGCACGTGCAGGAAGTGGATGGTCTGCCCGTCGATCTCCGTCGTGTACTGCGGATAGGAGTTGAGTTGCGCTTCGGCCGCGCGCCAGTCGTATCCGGTACGCCAGTGGTCGACCAGCTCGCGCAGCCACGCGGTCGGCACACCGGTGTCCCAGTCGTCCCCGGGCAGGGGGGCAGGCCAGCGGGTCGCGTCCAGACGGGTACGCAGGTCGTCGAGTTGCCGCTGCGGGATTTCGATGCGGAACGGAGTGATTTCGTCGGTCATGTCATCGACGGTATGGCCTGCCTAGGACAGCTTCCGCCCTAGCTTTCGGGCAGACTTTTCCCATGTTGGAAACCTCGGCGCGCCTGCTTCGTCTGCTGTCGCTGTTGCAGACCCCGCGCGATTGGACCGGCGCCGCACTCGCTGAACGACTCGGTGTCGACGTGCGCACCGTCCGCCGGGACATCGACAAGCTGCGCGCGCTGGGCTACCCGGTGGACGCGACACCGGGCGTGGCGGGTTACCGGCTCGGCGCGGGAGCGAAGCTGCCGCCACTGCTCCTGGACGATGACGAGGCGGTGGCGGTGGCCCTCGGCCTGCGCACCGCGGCGGGCGGCACCATCGCGGGCATCGAGGACAGTTCGCTACGCGCGCTGGCCAAGCTCGAGCAGGTGCTGCCCGCACGGCTGCGCCATCGTGTCGGCATGCTCCATGAGGCCACCGTCGCAGTGCCCGCGGGCGGCCCGACCGTCGACCCGGACGTGCTGACCGCTGTCGCGGCGGCCATCCGCGACCACCACCGCCTGCGCTTCGACTATCGCGCCCACGACGGCGCCACCTCGCTGCGCGTCACCGAACCGCATCGCCTCGCCCACACGGGCAGGCGGTGGTACCTGATCGGCTGGGACGTCGACCGCGCGGACTGGCGCACCTACCGCGTCGACCGCCTGCGGCCGCGCATCCCGACCGGCCCCCGCTTCACCCCGCGCGAAGCGCCCGATGCGGACCTGCCCGGGTATCTCTCCCGCGGCGTGTCGACCGCGCCCTACCGCTACGCGGCCCGCATCACCCTGCGCGTCGCCGCCGAAGTGGCCGCCGAGCGGATCGCCCCGACCGTCGGCGTGATCGAGGCGGTGGACGCGGAAAATTGTGTGCTGCGAACGGGTTCCGATTCGCTGGACGAATTGGCGATCTACGTCGCCGGCTTCGGCTTTCCCTTCCGGGTGCACGAACCGCCGGAACTCGTCACGCACTTACGCGAACTCGCCGCGCGCCTCGGCGCGGCGGCCGACTGACCCGGCGCAGGCGGGCACGGTGCCGAATTGCCCGGCGCAGGCAGGGACAGCACAGGCGCGCACAGCACAGGCAGGCACAGCACAGCACAGCACAGCACAGGCAGGCAGGCAGGCACAGCGCCGACTGGCACGGCACAGGCGGAACAGTGCCGACTGGCACGGCGCGGGCAGGCACAGCACAGGCAGGTACGGCACAGCCAGGCACAGTGCAGGCGGGCACAGTGCACGTGGGCACAGTGTCGACTGGCACGGCGCAGGCAGGCCACAGCGCAGGCGGGCACAGTGCAGGCGGGCCCGGCGCCGACTTGCCCGGCGCAGGCAGGCACAGCGCCGACTGGACCGACACAGGCGAGCACGCCACTGGCAAGCACGGCACAGGCGCGCACGGCCGCAACGGCCTCGATCTCGCACACGGCGCCCGGCACGGCGAAGCCCGCCGCCTGCGCGACCGTGCCCGGGGGCGGATTCGGCTCCAGCTTGCCGCCCGATCTGCGCCGCCGCTTCCGCACCGGCGCGCCGCCCTCGACCTCGTGCACACACACCGGAGGCGAGGCGAACTCGCGGTGTGCGAGATCGTGCACACTGTGGCCTGCTGTTCGTCGACGCCCCGCATCCCGGCCGCCACTGGTGCTCGATGGAACTCTGCGGCGACCTCAGCGGGATCCGCCGGTATCGCGGCCAGGAGTGACGCGGCACAGGTGTCACAGTCCGCGCCCGCACGTCGTCGTCTCGGTGAAGCGATGGGAACGTCCCATCGGCACCGACGAGATCGGAGACAGTCATGACCGCGAAGATCCTGGTCACCGGTGGCACGGGCACCCTCGGCCGCGAAGTGCTCCCGCTGCTGCGCGCGACCGGGGCCGACGTGCGCGTGTTGAGCCGCACCGAACGTCCGTCGGCCGGCGGAGTCGAGTTCGTCGCGGGAGACCTGCTGCGCGGCACCGGCATCGATGCCGCGGTGGCGGGTGTCGGCACCATCTTGCATCTGGCGGGCGACGCGAAGGGCGACGACGTGGCCACCGCGAATCTGTTGCGGGCCGCCACCGCCGCGGGCGCAGGGCACATCGTCTACATCTCGGTCACCGCCGCCGAACTGCTCCCGATGACGTACTTCCGCGCGAAGTTCGCCGCCGAGCAGGCCATCGCGGAGTCGGGTATCCCGTGGACCACGCTGCGTGCCGCGCAATTCCACGATTTCGTGCCGAAGCTGGTGGACACGATGCTGAAATCGCCGGTGCTCCCGGTGCTCGGTGGGGTGCGCCTCCAGCCGGTGCACGTGCGCGAGGTGGCGGCCCGGCTGGCGGAGCTGACGCTCGGCGCGCCCGCCGGACGGGTCCCGGATCTGGTCGGGCCCGAGGTGATCGGCATGCGCGAGCTGATCCGCGACTACTTGGCGCTGCTGGGCAAGCGGCGGGCGTTGCTGACCGTGCGGGTGCCGGGCAAGGCGGGCCGGGTCTATCGCGCGGGCGGAAATCTGGTGACCGACGGCGCCGACGTCGGCGAGCTGACCTGGGCGGATTACCTGGCGGAACACCGGGGCGCGGTCCTGGCCGGATGACCCGTCACGGCCGCCGACCCGGCTCGGGTGGCGGTGGCGACCACGCCTCGGCCACCGCCGGGCATCGCCGATCTGGTGGTGGCCGAGATGGCGCTACCGGCCATCGGCGGCGATTGGAAGGCCGCGCTGCGTGCCCGGTCGGCGTCCGCCCACGAAGTCTTGTTGCGCCATCCGTGGGCCACCGGTCTGACCGGCACCCGGATCAACGTCGGCCCCGCCATGCTGCGGTACATCGACGCCACCGTGGGCTGCCTGCGCGCGGCGGGTTTCTCCCTGCCGCAAGCCGATCGCGCCTGGAACGCGCTGGACGGCCACCGCTACGGTTTCACATTGCAGGAGTTGAATTTTCCACGGAACCGGCCGCATACGTCGCTGCGGCACAACAGTTCCTGCCGCGCATCCCAGCCGAGGAGTATCCGCACATGAACGCACTCGCCCAGTTGGTGATCGACGGGAAGCATTCGGGCATCGCCGATTTCGATTTCGGCCTCTACTTGATCCTGGACGGCCTGGAACGGTTGCTCGCCGCGAGCGCCTGACGCTCAGTCCATGCGGAACGTGGCCTCCGGGTTCGCGGTGTCCCGCACGATCCGCAACGCCTCGGACAACGCCGCGAGCTGTTCGGGGGTCAGCAAACCGACGAACCAGCGGTCGACGGCGGCGAGATAGTCCGGCAGCACCTGCGCGAGCCGCGCCGCGCCCGCCTCGGTGAGCACCGCGTACGCGCTGCGCCGATCCCCCGGGTCCAGCTCGCGTTCCACCAGCCCGGCGCGCGCCAGCCGATCGACGAGCCGGGTGACGCCGCTGGTGGACAGCGCGGTCTGCACGGCGAGCTCCGTCATCCGCAGCCGCCGCCCCGGCGAACGGCTCAGCCGCATCAGGGCGTTCAGATCCAGTCCGGACAGACCGTGCGCATTCCAGACCTGCTCCAGCTTGGCGACCACACCGCCGTAGGCCTCGAACAGCAGGCCCATCGTGGTCAGGCGCGGATCGTCGAACAGCTCCGTCACGTCCATACGGGCAACCTACCGGAATGTTTCCCCGCGCGGATAGTTGACACGAGGAATAGGTCGTTGTAGAAATATGCATACGCAATATTCCCCGCGTCAACTAATGGAGGTTCCCATGTCGCCGACCGCCTGGATCGCCGGATTCCGCTCCGCAGTGATCCGCCCGGACGAACAGATCAAGCTCGCGGAGTCGCGCGCGTTCACCGACCAGACCGTCCGCCAAGTGCTGCATCTCGCGGGCGGCGGCGCGCGGGTGCGGGTCGGGCTGACCAATCGCTATGGGAAAACACCGCTGGCGATCGGCGCCGCCCGGGTCGCCCTGCGCAAGACCGGCAGCGAGATCGTCGCCGAGACCGATGCCGCGTTGCGGTTCGACGGCGCCGAACAGGTGGTCGTCCCGGTAGGCGGCGAAGTGCTCAGCGACCCCGTCGATCTGGCCGTCTCAGCGGGCGCGGATCTGGCATTGAGTCTCTATCTGCCCGGCCCGACCGGGCTGGCCACCTTCTCCCACCTGCCCGGCGAAATCGCTTACATAGCGGACGGAAATGTCGCCGACGAAGCCGCGCTCACCACCGTCGACGAGGTGCCCGCGCGGTTCTTCGTCGCCGGTGTCGACGTTCTCGCGCCCGTGGCGACGCCGGTGGCCGTCGCGTTCGGCGATTCGTGGTTCGAAGGCTTCGGCACCACGATCGGCGCCAACCGCAGGTCGGTGGACTTCCTCAACGCGCGACTGGAGCGGGGCTGGGTGGTCAACCAGGGCATCTCGGGAAATCGGCTGCTCACCGACGAAATCGGCGAGCCGGGCCTGGCTCGTTTCGACCGCGACGTGCTTGCCGTGCCGGGCGTGACGAGCGTGCTGATCAACTTCGGCATCAACGACCTCATCCTGGGCGGGATGGCGGGGCAGCCGCCCGCGACCGCCGAGGAACTGATCACGGGCTTCACCACGCTCGCGCGGCGCGCGCACGCGGCGGGGCTCACGATCCACGCCGCGACCATCGGGCCGTACGGAGGCTGCGTCTACGAGGGCCCGACGGTCGTCGAGACATTGCCGATCCGTCGACGCATGAACGAATGGCTGCGCGGCACCGATGTTTTCGATTCGGTGTTCGATGTGGCGCGAGCGGTCGAGGACCCGGAGCGGCCCGACTTCATCCGGCCCGAATTCGACAGCGGCGACGGCATGCACCTCAATGACGCCGGCGCTCGCGCCATGGCGGAAAGTGTCGACGTCACAGTTCTTTTCGGCTAGGTCACGGCTCGAGACCACGCAGCACGATCTCGATGCCACCGCGGAATTCGTCGTCGGCCGACATGCCCTTGGCCTGGCCCGCAGTCTGCGCCAGGTGCGGGTATTTCTCCGGGGGCAGTTCGGCCAGCACGATCGTCCCGTGCCCCCGCAGCGGCGCATAGTGCTTGTTCTGGAGGTAGCCGATCAGGAAGGCGATCAGGGTGCGCTGGGCGATGACGCGGGCGCGCCCGGTGAACCCACCCTCGGTGAGCACGGCGAGCAGTGTCTCCATCACGCGCAACGACTCGACCGCCGACTGCCTGCGCCGCAGCACGATCGGCACGGCGGCCGGATGGGCCGAGAACCCGTCACGGATGTTCTCGAGCAGTATCGTCACGCGCTCCCGCCAGTCGGTTCCGGCAGGGAGCGACGTGTCGATCGCGGCGAAGACCTGGTCGGCCACCAGCACCTCGAGTTCGTCGCGGTCGCGCACGTAGCGGTACAGGGCCATGGTGGCCATGCCCAGTTCCTTGGCCACCGCACGCATGGTCAGCGCCGACGAACCCTCGCGGTCGAGCACGGCGAGGGCCGCCGTGGCGAGATCGGCGGTGGTCAGCGAGCGGGGGCGGGGCACGGATTGACAGCGTACAAGCTACGCGCATACTTGTCGTAGGCGTACAAAGTACACCTACGAGAGGAGCCCCTGATGTCGCTGCCGACCGCTGTCCCGGACCGAAAGCTGGTCACCGTCTCCGGTGCGCAGGTCTTGGTGCCGGACCCGGATCGCCTGATCCACCTGCAATTCCGGCGCTTCGCCGGATGCCCGGTGTGCAACCTGCACCTGCGTTCGATCGTCGCGCGCCACGCGGAGATCGCCGCCGCAGGCGTCCGGGAAGTGATCGTCTTCCATTCCAGCGCGGCGGAATTGCGCAAGTACACCGCGGAACTGCCGCTGGACGTCATCGCCGATCCGGACCGGAAGCTCTACCGCGAATTCGGCGTCGAGACCTCGCCTCGCGCGCTGCTCGACCCGCGCGGCTGGCCCGCCATCCTGCGCGGTGTCGCCCACGACGCTTACGCGACCTTGCGCCGAAGGCAGTCCGCCCCACCCGGCAAGCCCGAGGGCGGCAGTCTCGGACTGCCCGCCGATTTCCTGATCGCACCCGACGGACGGGTGCTCGCCGCGAAGCACGGCGCGCACGTCTACGACCAGTGGTCGGTCGACGAACTCCTCGCGCTCGTCCCAGCGGAGCGGCGCGCATGAGAATTGCCGAAAGTCCCCTGGTGGCACGTGTGTTCGCGCTGGTTCCCGCCGGGCTGCTCGCCGGAGCGTTCGGTTACGGCGCGGTGAATGTCCTCTACGCGTTCCGCAGAGTCCCTTTGGATGTGCGCTTCACCTTCCACACCGCGCTGATGAGCGTGAACGGCGTGGTCATGCAAACACTGATGGGTCTGACCATTCTGAGCGCATTGGTGCTGACCGCCCGCTCCACCGGGCGGTCACGCCTGCTCGCCGGGAGCGCGAGCCTGCTCGCCGTCGCCGCGTTCGTGATCACCCGCCTGGGCAACGTCCCGATCAACCAGAAGATCAAGATATGGGCGATCAGCGGCCCACCCGCCGACTACGCCGAAATCCTCACCCGCTGGGAAACCTTCCACGTCGCCCGCACCGCCTGCGCCGTCCTGGCCTTCCTCCTCATCGCCTCTACGACTCTCCTCCCCGCGAAATCATGACCACGAGTGGCACATGGTGGCGAGGTCTTCTCGCGATTCGCCGCACCATGTGCCACTCGCGGTGGTGTTTCCGGCTAGTCCGAACAGGTGCGTCTGCTGCGCAGGTGGTTCACGCCGAAAGCGAGCATGGAGGTGAGTACCGCGACGCATCCGATCACCGCGGCCAGGGCGATCATGGAGTTGAGTCCATCGATCGACGCGGAGGCCGCGATGTGCGACAGGTCCGACGCGATCGGCTGGAACCGCGTGGGCAGCTCGTCGGCCACCGAGCGGCCGGCGCCGGAGCCCGCCGCTTCCAGGAACTGCTCACGCAACACCGGCGGGACGGCTCCGGGCAGCGCGTCGAGCCCGTCGGCAGCGGAACCGCGCGCGGAGTGATTGAACATGGCGCCGAGCCCGGCCACGCCCACCGCGAGGCCGACCTGCCGAAGGGTGCCGAACGTCGCGCTGGCCATGCCCGCGTTCTCGTCGGAGGCGAAGGTGAGTGAGGCCGCCTGGTTGACGGCCGTGATCGCGCCGAGCCCGAGGCCGCCGATCACCATTCCGGGCAGGAAATGCGTCCAAGAGTCGTCGGAACCGAAGTCGCCCATCAGCCATGTGCCCAACGCGACCATGCCCATCGTGACCGGCAGCGAGACCGCGAACGGGACCCGCTTAGCGAAGACCATCGCCAGCGGCGCGCTGATCAGCGCGGCCACGCTCACGGGCAGCAAGCGCAGGCCCATCTGCAACGGCGTGTACCCGAGTGTGTTGATCAGGAACACCGCCAGGTAGTTGCTCGCGGCCATCAGCGTCGCCATGTGTCCGATCGAGACGACGGCCGTGCCGGTGAATCCGCGCTTGCGAATCATGGACACGTCGAGCAGGGGGTGCTCGGCCTTGAACTGCCATGCCGCGAACCCGGCCAGGAGCACCGTGGCGGCGGCGGCGAGCCCGAGCACCGTGGCCGAGGTCCAGCCGAGCGAGTTGCCGCGGGTCAGCGCGAACACACCCGTCACCAGGCCACCGGTGAGCATCAGCGAACCCGGCCAGTCGGCCTTGCGCCCTTCCATGCGCGCCGACTCCGGCATCCGCAGCACGGCGAGCACCCCGATGAAGATGCCGATCGGGACGTTGATGATGAAGATCGACCGCCAGCCGAACTGGGTGACCAGCGCGCCGCCGAGTACCGGACCCGCGACGGTCGCGCTCGCCATGACGGCGCCGTAGACGCCGATGGCCTTCGCGCGCTTGCCCGCGTCGGGGTAGGCCACCGCGAGCAGAGGCAACGCCGTCGCGAAGATCATCGCCGAGCCGACGCTCTGGACCGCGCGCAGGACGTTCAACTGCAAGATGCTGCCGGCCAGCGCCAATGCCAGCGATGACGCGGTGAACACCACCATGCCCGCGATGAAAAGGCGCTTCCGGCCGAACCGGTCGCCGAGCGTGGCGAAGGTCAGCAGCAACCCCGCCATCGGGATGGCGTAAGCGTCGATGACCCACTGCAGTCCGTCGATGGACGTGTCGAAGTCGGCGCGGATATCGGCGAGCGCGGCGGAGACCACGGTCAGGTCGAGCATCATCATGAAGATGGCCCCGCTGACCATGACCAGCACCAGCCCGGCGCGTAGCGGACTTGCGGAAGAGTCGTCCGGCTTGCTGCCGGACGAGGTTGCGATCGTGGACATGTCTTCCTTATGAAGTTCGCGCACCGTCCGCGAATCGCGTGCGGGCGAGTCCATTACGGACCGAAAGGACGGGAAACGCGCGACCGAAGCCGCGCCACCGACACTATCTACGCCCACAACCCCCGTAAATGACGTATCAAGACAAACAATCTCGCGCAGCGACGAGTGGCACATGGTGGAGAGGTCTCTCGCGCTTTGCCGCAGCCATGTGCCACTCGCGGCTGTTGCGGGCTAGGGCTGTTCCAGTACGTCGAAGGGAATAGTTGCCTCGACCGGGTCGTCCAGCAGCAGTACGCGTCGGTGGACTGTGTGGGCCAGGTAGCGGCGGCCGGACCAATCGGGCCAGCCGCCGGACCACACGGCTGTGCACGGGGCTCTGTGCCATCAGTCGCACTACGCGCCCGTCGACGATCTCGATGTCACCGAGCCCGGCAGTCACCCCTTCGGCGAACTGCTCGGCCGTGACACGGAGTACCTGTTGCTCGTCGGGAGCGCTCATAGCGAGATCATTGCAGTTCGAACCGAACCGGACCACGGACTCGGCTGACGATCACCTCCGGCGGCGAGAGGAACCATCACCACGGCGGAAGATTCCGCTACGGCGAGGTCAGGGCAGGAGGGTGGCGGGGTCGATCGTGAATTCGAAGGGGCTGCGCAAGGTGACGGTGTCGCCGGCGGACACCCGGTGGGTCAGCTGGTAGGTACCGTCGGCACCGAGTTCGTGTGCGAACAGAACGGGGAGCGACTCGCCCGGTAATTGGCCCTTGAAGGCGTTGGGCTCGAAGCGCCAGTAGTTCGTGATCCCGGCTTCGGCATAGACAACGGGCTTGACCAGGCGGTCCTGCATGGTGGTGGATTTGGACACCACTTCTACCACCAGTTCCACCTGGTGAGCAGGAACCCCTCTTGCGTCGACATCGATCGAGTCGGCCACCACCATGAGATCGGGAATCGGCTCGTCGTCGCCGATCAGCACGCCGACGCCTTCGAGCACCAAGCGGCCAGGAGGCAACACAGCGTCGAGGGCACGTCCCAGCCACCTGATCAGCAATTGATGGCGCGGCTTGGGTGCGGCATTCACGACGAGCTGACCATTCAACACCTCGTAACGCAATCCGTCTTCGGGCATGTGATCGAGGTCGGCAGCCGTCCAGCCGTCGCCATGAGGAACTGGCATCGCCATGAAACCAACCTCCAACCTCGTAGGACGGTGACGATCGCCGCCGCCGATCGACTCGAGTGTAATCGCGTGGATCGAATTGATTCGAGTCGATCGAGCGGAGCAACGCCACTGGTGCAGGGCACAGGTCGACCGTGCCCTACACCAGCAAGTACTGCCGTTCTCCTACTCCGCGATCACGATCGTGATCTCCTCGCCCGCGGCGTCGGTCGATTCGCCCGGACCCGCGAACCAGTGGGTGACCTCGCCCTCGGTGAGGTCGGTTTCCAGGTCGCCGGTCGGGACGACGGACAGGGCTCCCGCGGTGGCGGAGGTCAGGAACTCCAGCAGCGCGGGGCGGCCGGACAGTGCGGTGGTGTACGTGGTCGACTCGTAGTCGATCTCGTGCTCATCACGCACGCGTTCGGCCTCGTCCAGTGCCTCGGACTGGGTGATCGCGACGACTCCGTTCGCCGTGGTGACGACGAACGCCGGGTGTTCCTCGCCGAGCGGGCGGACCCGGTCGGCGTAGGACACCGGATGCGCGGCCGCCGCGGCGATGTCGTCGCGCACCTGGGCGTCGTCGAGTGCCAGCCAGCGAATGTCGCTGTCGGCCACCGACTCCGAGCCGATGCCGAACCCGGCGCCCGCAGCGGTCAGTTCCTCGGCGGTGAGATCGCCCGCGAACAGGCATGCCGCACCGGCCTTCTGCACCGCCCAGGCCGCGACCACCGCGTCCACCGAACGCGGCAGCGTCACCGCGACCACGTCGCCGGGTCCGGCGCCGCGGTCGATGAGCACCCGGGCCAGCTGCGAGGAACGCCGATCCAGCGTGTGGAAGGCGACCTCGTCCTCGCCTGCCAGCAGCGCGGGCGCGTCCGGGTCCTCTTCGACGACCTCGGCGAGCACCTTGGACACCGTGCGAGCGCCGACCCGGCCCACCGGCTCCGGCGTGGAAGCCGCGGCCGTGACGCCGGATTCGACCAGCAGCCGGGCCCGTTCGCCCTCGTCGAGGATGTCGATGTCCCCGACCAGCGCGTCCGGATCGCCCAGCAGCGCGTCGAGCACCCGCACCAGCCGTTCGGCGAGTGTCTCGACCTCTTCGGCGGTGAACCGGCTGCCCAGGTACTTCAGGGTCAGCTCGATCGTGGCCTCCGACATCACCAGCAGGGTCATCGGGTAGTGCGTGGCGTCGTTGACGCCGACACCGGTCACCGACATGCCGTCGATCGAGCTGGCGGCCGAGATCGCTTCCTTGTCCATCGGATACGACTCGAACACCAGCAGCGTGTCGAACAGCGCTCCGGTGCCCGCCACCCGCTGGATGTCGGTAAGCCCCACATAGTGGTGCTCGAGCAGACCCGCCTGGTCGCCCTGCAAGCGCCCGAGCAGCTCGCCGATGCTCTGGCGGTCATCGATGCGCAGCCGCACCGGCAGCGTGTTGATGAACAGACCCACCATCGACTCGACACCGGGCAGCTCGGCCGGACGGCCGGACACCGTCGCGCCGAACACCACGTCGCCGCGGCCGGTCAGGCGTCCGAGCAGGATGCCCCACGCGGCCTGCACCAGCGTGTTCACCGTGACGCCGAGTTCGGCGGCGTGCTTGGTGATCCGGCGGGTGCGGTCGGCGTCGAGTTCGGTGACGACCTTGCCGATCTCGTAGTTCTCGGCGCCGCGCGGCTGCGGCGCGAGCTGGGTGGGTTCGTTGACCCCTTCCAGCGCCGTCGCCCAAGCGCGCAGCGAGGCGTCCCGGTCGCGCCCGGCCAGCCAGCCGAGGAAGTTGCGGTAGGAGGCCACCCGCGGCAAGGCGGTCTGGTCGCCGCGCACCGCGTACAGCACCAGCAGATCCCGCATGAGCAGCGGCATCGACCAACCGTCCAGCAGGATGTGGTGGGTGGTGATGGCCAGGTGCCATTGCGCGGCGTCGCTGCGGAACAGCGTGAACCGCATCAGCGGCGGCGTGGCCATGTCGAAGTGCGTCGCCTGATCGGCCGCGACCTGCCTGCGCAGTTCCGCGGTCCGCTCGTCGGCGGGCAGCCCGGTGAGATCCACCTCGCGCCACGGCGCCTCGACCCGATCCAACACCACCTGCACGGCCTGGCCGTCGGCGTCGGTGACGAACGCGGTGCGCAGGTTCGGGTACCGGTCGACGATGCCCTGAGCCGCCGCACGCAGCCGCGCCACGTCCAGCGTGCCGCCCAGGTCCACCACGGCCTGCATGGTGTAGACGTCCACGGTGGACTGGGTCATCATCGCGTGGAACAGCAGACCCGACTGCAGCGGCGACAGCGGCCACACCTCGGCCAGCGCCGGGTAGCTGCGCTCCCACTGCTCGAGGTCGGGCTGCCGCACCCGCACCAGCGGCATGTCCGACGGCGTGAAGCCGCCCGCGTCCGGCCGCCGCGCGTGGGTCGCCAGCGCGGTGAGCGCCTCGACCCACAGGTCGGCGAACTCCTGGACCCGCTCCCTGCTCAGCAGACCGGTCGGGAAGGCGAACGACGCACCCAGGCGCGGCCCTTCGTCGGAGTCGGTGACGATGGCGTTGATGTCGATCGTCGCGTTGGCGGGCATGTCGAGGTCCATGTCGACATCCAGCTGACCCAGGTCGGCCACCGGCACCCAGCCGATCTCGGCGAGCTGCTCGGGGATCTCCCCGGCCGACATCCGGCCCAGGTAGTTGAAGCTGATCTGCCCGGACGAACCCAGGGTGGGCGCGGTCTCCGGATTCAGCTGCCGCAGCAGGCCGTAGCCGAGGCCCTTGTCGGGCACCGCGAGCAGCTGCTCCTTGATCGACTTCACGATCTCGCCGAGCGCGGCGCCACCGGCGAACGCGTCGGTGAGATCCGCACCGGCCAGGTCCAGCCGGACGGGGTAGGCCGAAGTGAACCAGCCGACCGTGCGCGACAGATCCGCGCCCGGCACGACGTCCTCTTCACGACCGTGGCCTTCCAGCTTCACCAGCGCCGCGTCCGAACCGTCGCCGCGCCAACGGGCGACCGTCATGGCCAGTGCCGAGAGCAGACCGTCGTTCACGCCGCCCCGGTACAGGCCCGGGATCGCGGTGAGCACCGCGTCGGTGACCTCGGCGGGCACGGTGACCTCCACCCGCTCGACGGTGGCAAACGTGTCCACCGCCGGATCGAACGCCCGCTCGCCGAGCAACGGATCCGGTGTGGCCGAAACCTGCTGCCAGAACGGCAGTTCCGCGACCCGATCCGGCGCGCTCGCCGCCTGGACCAGGCTGTGCGCCCAGCGCCGCATGGAGGTGCCGTTGGCAGGCAGCGCCACCGGCTGACCGGCGACCAGCTGCGACCAGGCCACCGCCAGATCCGGGATCAGGATCCGCCAGGACACGCCGTCGACCACGAAGTGGTGCGCGACGATCAACAGCACGTCCCGCCGCTCGCGGTGCCCGATCGCGGCGTCCGCGGGTCCCTCCGTGGTTACGCGCGCTGCCTCCTCCGGGCCCGTCGCTCCCGCCGAGAAGGCGAACCAGACGAACTGCGCCATGGCGGCCTCGGCCGGATCCAACCTGCCCAACGCACCGTCGAGCGCTTCGGTGGCCACGCGCGCCAGCTCCGCCTCGTCGGCGTCGGCGGCCAGGTCCACGCGGCGCACCAGCGCGTCGACGTCCACCGCGCCGTGCGGCAGGGCCTCGAACGTCCAGTCCCCGCCCGTGCGGCGCAGCCGCGACCGCAGCACGTCGTGGTGGTCGAAGACCGCGGCGATGGTGGCGACCAGTGTCTCCCGGTCGATGCCTTCGGGCAGCCGCAGCGCCATGGTCTGCGAGAACCGCTGATACGACGAGCCGCTCGCGAGAATCTGTCGCATGATCGGGGTCAGCGGGATCTCGCCGACACCGCCGCCGGGCAGTTCCTCCAGCCGCACCTGCTCCGTGCCCGCGCCCAGCGCGGCGATCTCGGCCAGCGAGGCCACGCTGCGCCGCTCGAACACGTCACGCGGAGTGAACAGCACGCCACGCGCCTTGGCCCGCGAGACCAGCTGGATCGACAGGATGGAGTCGCCGCCGAGCGCGAAGAACGAGTCGTCCAAACCGATCTGGTCGACGCCGAGCACCTCGGCGAACACCTCGGCGATGACGGCCTCGACCTCGCTGGCAGGCGCGCGGAACTCGCGCGGCGCCAGCTCGGGCTCGGGCAGCGCCTTGCGGTCCAGCTTGCCGACCGGCGTCAGCGGGATCTCGTCGATCACCACGATCGCCGTCGGCACCATATGCGGCGGCAGCGTGCGCGAGGCGTACTCGGTCAGCCGTGCGGTGTCGATCTCCCGGCCCGGCGCGGCCAGCACGTAGGACACCAGGATCGTCGCGCCCGCCTCGGTCTTGCGGCCGATGGTGATCGCGTACTCGACGTCCTCGTGGCTCGCCAGCACGGTGTCGATCTCGCCCAGTTCGATGCGGAAGCCGCGGATCTTCACCTGGAAGTCCGAGCGGCCCACGTAATCGAGGTGCCACGGCACCGACGCCAGCGCGGCGTTGCCGGCCCGCTCGCCGGGTTCGGCGAACCAGCGCACCACGTCACCGGTGCGGTACATCCGCGCGCCCTCGTCGCTCCACGGGTTGGCGACGAACCGTTCCGCGGTGAGGTCGGGGCGGTTGTGGTAGCCGCGCGCCAGCGCGCCACCGGCCAGGTACAGCTCGCCCGCGACGCCCGGCGGCACCGGGTTGAGGCGGTTGTCCAGCACCAGCGCGGACATGCCGCGCACCGGGCGGCCGATGGTGATGTGCCTGCCCGGGGTGAGCTGGGCGTAGGACGAGATGATCGTCGTCTCGGTCGGGCCGTAGGCGTTGAAGTACTTGCGGCCCGGCCACCACTTGGCCAGCAGCTCCGGCGTGGTGACGTCACCGCCGACGGAGGCCACCTCGAGCGCCTCCATGCCTTCCGGATCGACTGTGCCCAGCACCGCGGGGGTGATGATCGTGTGGCTCACCCGCTCGGTGCGCAGCAGCTCCGCCAGGTCCGGGCCGCCGATGATGGTCGATGGCACGACCACCAGCGTCGCGCCGGTGTAGGCGGCGCACAGCCACTCCAGCACCGACGGGTCGAAGCTCGGCGAGCAGATGTGCAGGAACCGATGGTGCGATTCCAGCTGGTAGAGATCCGCCGCGACGCCGACCAGGCCGCCCATGCCCGCATGGGTCACGGTGACGCCCTTGGGCATACCGGTCGAGCCGGAGGTGTAGATGACGTACGCCGGATGACGCATCGCCAGCACGGCGTTCCGATCGGTGTCGGTCACCTGCTCGGCGGACTGGCTCTCGATCAGCTCGCCCAGCGCCGGGTCGTCGATCCGCAGCCACTCCACGTCGCGCGGCAGCCGGTCGACGTACTCGCTCGCGGTGATGCCGATGACCGCGCCGGAGTCGTTGACCATGTGCCGCATGCGATCTTCGGGGTAGGTCGGGTCGACCGGCACGTGCGCGCCGCCCGCCTTCGCCACCGCCCAGAACGCCGCGACCATCTCGTAGGAGCGCGGGAACGACAGCGCCACGATGCGCTCCGGTCCCACACCGCGCGCGATGAGCACCCGCGCCAGGCGCGAGGAGTACTCGTCCAGTTCGCGGTAGGTGATCGAGCGGCCCTGGTAGCGCACCGCGATCTGGTCCGGATCCAGCCGCGCGCCGTGCTGCAGCAGGTCCGGCAGCAGGCCGGTGGCCATGACGTCCTCGCCCGCCACGTGCGTGAGCAGGTGGTACTCGGCCACGTCCAGCAGCGGCAGGTCGCCGATCGGGGTTTCCCGGTCGGTGGCGATCGCGGTGAGCAGCCTGGTGAACCGCTCGGCGAACACCCGCACCGTCTCGTCGTCGAACAGGTCGCGCGCGAAGGAGAACTCCGCGTACATGCCCGCGTCGTCGGGGTTCTCCCCTGCCTCGCGGATGGTCAGCGACAGGTCGAACTTGGCGGTGTCGACGTCGAAATCGACCGCGCCCACGTGCAGTCCGGGCAGCTCGAAGCTGCTCTCGGGCAGGTTCTCGAACGACAGCGCCACCTGGAACAGCGGGTGCCGCGCGGTGGAGCGCTCGGGGTTGAGCAGTTCCACCAGCCGCTCGAACGGCAGGTCCGCGTGCGCGAACGCCTGCAGATCGGCGTCCTTGGTGCGGGCCAGGAACTGGTCGAAGGTGAGGTCGCCGTCCACGTGCGAACGCAGCACCAGGGTATTGACGAACATGCCGATCACGTCGTCGAGTTCGGCCTCGCCGCGGCCCGCGATGGGCGTGCCGACGGCGATGTCGTCGGTGCCGGACATACGCGCCAGGAACAGCGCCAGCGCGGCGTGCACCACCATGAACAGCGTCGCGTTCTGCTGCCTGGCGATCTCGGTGAGCCTGCCGTGCAACTCGCCGGAAATCGGGAACACCACGCGCCCACCGGCGAACGACTGCGTCGTCGGACGCGGCCGGTCGGCGGGCAGGTTCAGCTCGTCGGGCAGCCCGGCCAGCGCGGCACGCCAGTATTCGGCCTGCAGGGAGATCAGGCTCTGCGCGTCGTCCTCGGAGCCGAGCACGTCACGCTGCCAGAGGCTGAAGTCGGCGTACTGCACCGGCAGCGGCGCCCAACCCGGTTCCACACCGGCCGAACGGGCCGCGTAGGCCAGCATCACGTCGCGGGTCAGCGGGCCCATCGACCAGCCGTCGGCGCTGATGTGATGCGCGACGAACACGAGCACGTACGCTGTGCCGGCTCCCGCCCCGCCGCTCGCATCCGTGACGCGGAACAGCTTGGCCCGCAACGGAACCTCGGTGGTCACGTCGAACCCGGCGGAGATCACCTCGATGATCCGGTGCCGGATGTCCTCGGGCGCGACCGCTTCCGGCCGCAGGTCCGGCAGTGCCCGCTCGACGGGCACGATGACCTGGTGCGCCGCGCCGTCCTGTTCGGGGTAGACGGTGCGCAGGGTCTCGTGCCTGGCGATGACGTCCCCGACCGCCGCTTGCAGCGCTTCGACATCCAGCTCGCCGGTGAGCCGCACGGCCACCGGGATGTTGTTCACCGCCGAGGCGGTGTCGAACTGGTTGAGGAACCACATGCGCTGCTGCGCCAGCGACAACGGGATGTGCTCCGGACGCGGACCGGCCACCAGCTCGCGGCGGCCACCGGCCCCCGCGTGCTGCTCGACCTTCGCGGCCAATCCGGCCACGGTGGAGGCTTCGAACAACACACGCACCGGGACACGGGCATCCAGTGCCGCGCCGATCCGCGCCGCGACCTGCGTCGCCAACAGCGAATTACCACCCAAAGCGAAGAAATCGTCATCCGCGCCGACACGCTCCACCCCGAGCACCTCGGCGAACACCGACGCCACGATCTCCTCGATCGGAGTCGACGGTGCACGGAAGGCTTGAATCTCGAACTCCGGCTCCGGCAACGCCTTACGGTCGAGCTTGCCGTTGACGTTCAACGGCAACGCATCCAGGACCACGAACGCCGCGGGCACCATGTACGACGGCAACCCAGCAGTGAGTTCGGATTTCACCTGCCCCACATCCACACCGGCCTCGGCATCGGCAGGCACCAGGTAGGCCACCAAACGGTCACCGGTCTTCGGATCCGACTTCGCGATCACCGCCGTCTGCGCGATCTGCGGCAGCGCGAGCAGGGCGGCTTCGATCTCACCGAGCTCGATACGGAAGCCACGGATCTTCACCTGGAAGTCCGTACGACCCCGGTATTCCAGTTCGCCGGTGCTGTTCCACGCGACCAAGTCGCCGGTGCGATACATCCGCGCGCCCGGCTCGAACGGGTTCGCCACGAACCGATCCGCGGTCAGATCCGCACGACCGAAATAGCCACGCGCCAACTGCGCACCGGCGAGGTACAGCTCGCCGGAGACGCCGTCGGGCACCGGCCGCAGCCGGGAGTCGAGGACGTAGACCCGGCTGTTCCATTCCGGCGCACCGATCGACACGGAGGTCTCGTCGGCGAGAGTGACCCGGTGGCTGGTGATGGACACCGCCGCCTCGGTCGGACCGTAGAGGTTGAACAGCTCGGTGCGCGGGTGTTCCCGCAGGAACCGCTGCGCGACCGAACCCGGCAACGCTTCACCGATGGCCAGCACCCGCCACAGCGAGTTCGGCATACCGGCGGTCAGCAGCGCGTCCAGCATCGACGGGACGACGTGCAGCGTGGTGACCCACTCGCGGGCCATCAACTCGTTGAGGTAGGACGGGTCTCGGTGGCCGTCCGGGGAGGCGATCACCAAACGGCCACCGCAGACAGCGGCCGACCAGAACTCCCACACCGACAAGTCGAACGTCGCCGCCGTCTTCAGCAGAATCGCATCCGCCGCGTCCAAACCGAATTCGACGTTCTTCCACTGCAACTGGTTCGCGATAGCGCCGTGCGGAACCGCGACACCCTTCGGGCGACCCGTCGAACCAGACGTGAAGATGACGTAGGCCGTGTTCTCCGGACGCAGGGGTGCGACCCGATCCGCATCCGTGACCGGCGTGGCATCCACACCCGACAAGTCGAGCTCATCAATGCGCACCACCGGCGCGACATCGGTACTGAACTCCGCCTCGGCGTTGCTCAACACACACACCGGTGCCGCCGTCTCGAGGATGTAGCTCGTGCGCTCGGCAGCCTGATCCGGATCCACCGGCACGTACGCGCCACCGGACTTCGCCACCGCGTACATCGCCACGATCAGATCGACCGACCGACGCAACGCCAGCGCCACTCGCGACTCCGGACCGACACCCAACGAAATCAGATGCCGCGCAAGACGATTCACCCGAACATCGAGTGCGCCATAGGTGATCGACTCGCCGTCCTCGGTGACGAGCGCGACTTCCTTCGGCCCGGCCGCCACCGTGGCGTCCAGCAGCGACACCAGCGTGGCGGAGGTGTCCACCGGCTGGTCGGTCGCGTTGCGCGCGGTGAGCAGCTGGGTCCGTTCGGCGGCGTCGAGCAGTTCGAGGTCGCCGACCGGGGTGCGCGGCGCGGCGATGATCTCGCCGAGCAGGCGCGCGAACCGGTCCACGAAGCCCTGCACCGTCGCGCGGTCGAACATGTCGGTCGCGTAGGTGAAGAAGCCGGTGATGCCCTCGGGCGCGCCGGCGTCGTCGTAGCGGTCGGTCGCGATCAAGTGCAGGTCGAACTGGGACAGCTCGGTGTCGATGTCCAGGCCGGACACGCTCAGGCCGGGCAACTCCAGCGCGGACTGCGCCAGGTTCTGGAACGACAGACCCACCTGGAACAGCGGGTGCCGCGCGGTCGAACGCACCGGGTTGAGCACCTCCACCAGGCGCTCGAACGGCACGTCGGCGTTGGCGAACGCCTGGATGTCGGTCTCGCGCTGGCGGGCCAGCAGCTCGGTGAACGCCTCGCCCGCCTCGACCCGGGTGCGGAACACCAGGGTGTTGACGAACATGCCGATCAGATCGTCCAGAA
This sequence comes from Nocardia sp. NPDC004168, assembly GCF_040610355.1. Classification (NCBI taxonomy): domain Bacteria; kingdom Bacillati; phylum Actinomycetota; class Actinomycetes; order Mycobacteriales; family Nocardiaceae; genus Nocardia; species Nocardia sp. NPDC004168. Next base: position 192,391 of record NZ_JBEXME010000006.1, read on the forward strand.
CGGCTTCGCCACGGCCCGCCATCGGCGTGCCGATCGCGATGTCGTCGGTGCCCGACAACCGGGCCAGCAGCACCGCCAGCGCGGTGTGCACGACCATGAACAGCGTCGCGCCCTCCGCACGCGCCAGCTCGATCAGCGCCTGATGGGTTTGCGCGTCCACCCGCAGCTCGACCTTGCCGCCCGCGAAGGACTGCACCGCGGGGCGCGGCCGGTCCGAGGGCAGGTCCAGCTGATCGGGCAGCTCGGCCAGCGCCTGGCGCCAGTAGGCGACCTGCTTGGCGGCCAGCGATTCCGAATCCTCCTCGTCGCCGAGCAGTTCGCGCTGCCAGATGCTGTAGTCCGCGTACTGGACCTGAAGCGGCGCCCAGTTCGGCGCCTCGCCCGCCGACCGCGCGGCGTAGGCGATCATCAGGTCCCTGGTCAGCGGGCCGACCGAGGAGCCGTCACCGGAGATGTGGTGCACGACCATGGCCAGCACGTAGTCCACCGACCCGTCCGCCGGAGTCTGCGCGCCCTCCCCGGCGATCTGGAACAGCGCGACCTTCACCGGCACCTCGGTCGTGACATCGAAGATCGTCGAGGTCAGCGCCACCACGGCGGACTCGATCTGCGACGGCGCGACCACCCGCACCTCCAACCGCGGCACGGCTTGGGCGGGCGGCAGGATGACCTGCACCGGGCCCGCCTCGGTCTGCGGGTACACCGTCCGCAGGATCTCGTGGCGGCTCACCAGGTCCGCGATCGCGGCACGCAGCGCGGCCACGTCCAACGCGCCGGACAACCGCACCGCGATCGGCACGTTGTAGGCCGCCGACTGGGTGTCGAACCGGTTGAGGAACCACATGCGCTGCTGCGCCAGCGACAGCGGGATGTGCTCCGGCCGCGGGCCCGCCGTCAGAGCACGGCGGCCACCCATGTCGGCGTGCTGCTCCACCCGCACCGCCAGCGCGGCGACGGTGGACGCCTCGAACAGCAGACGCACCGGCACCCGCGTGTTGAGCGCCTCACCCAGGCGGGCGGCGACCTGCGTGGCCAGCAGCGAGTTACCGCCCCAGGCGAAGAAGTCGTCGTCCAGGCCGAGGCGCTTGGCCTCACCGCCTTCGCGATCGGACAGCCGCAGCACCTCGGCGAAGGTGTTCGCCACGATCTGCTCGATCGGCGTGACCGGCGCGCGGAACACCGCCTTCTCGAAGGTGGGCTCCGGCAGCGCCTTGCGGTCCAGCTTGCCGTTGGCGTTGAGCGGCAACGCCTCCAGCCCGATCAGCATCGACGGCACCATGTACGACGGCAGCTCGGCCGACAGCGCGGACTGCAGAGCCCGCTTGTCCAGCGCGCCCGTGCGGGTCACCACGTAGGCGACCAGCCGATCGCCGATGCTCGGATCGGTGTGCGCGACGACGGCCGCGGCGCTCACCGCGTCCTGCCGCAGCAACGCGGCCTCGATCTCGCCGAGCTCGATGCGGAAGCCGCGGATCTTCACCTGGAAGTCGGTGCGGCCGCGGTAGTCCAGCTCGCCGGTGGCGCTCCAGGCCACCAGGTCGCCGGTGCGGTACATCCGGTCGCCCGCCGCGCCGAACGGGTCGGCGACGAACCGGTCCGCGGTCAGGTCCGCACGACCGAAGTACCCGCGCGCCAACTGCGCACCGGCCAGGTAGAGCTCACCGGAGACGCCGACCGGAACCGGCCGCAGTCGCGAGTCGAGCACATAGACCCGGCTGTTCCACTCCGGCGCGCCGATCGACACCGACGCCTCGTCGGCATCGGTGACCAGGTGGCTGGTGATCGACACCGCCGCCTCGGTCGGACCGTAGAGGTTGTGCAGTTCGGCGGCGTTGTTGCGGCGCAACCGCTGGGCGGTCGCGGCGGGCAGCGCCTCACCGATGGCCAGCACCCGCCGCAGCGAGTCCGACAGGCGGCCACCGGATTCGGTGAGCAGCGCGTCCAGCATGGACGGCACCACGTGCAGCGTGGTGACGCCGGTGGCGCGCATCAGCTCGTTCAGGTACGCCGGGTCGCGATGCCCGTCGGCGGACGAGATCACCAGGCGGCCGCCGGAAACCGCGGCCGACCAGAACTCCCACACCGAGAGGTCGAACGTCGCCGCCGTCTTCAGCAGCACCGCGTCGTCCGCGCCCAGCTCGAAGACAGATGTCTCCCACTGCAACTGGTTGGCGATCGCCGCGTGCGGGACCGCGACGCCCTTCGGCTGACCGGTGGAACCGGACGTGAAGATCACGTACGCGGTATTCGCCGGGGTCAGCGCACCCGTGCGCTCGGCCGCGGTCACCGGAGCCGTCGGGTACTCGGCGAGGTCGAGCCCGTCGATCTGCACGACATCGGCCGCCGCGGTGTGGAACCCGTCGCGGCCGGTGGTCAGCACGCACACCGGCGCGGCGGTGCCAAGGATGTAGTCGGTCCGCTCGGCGGGCTGGTCCGGATCGATCGGCACGTACGCCGCACCGGCCTTCGCGACCGCGTACATGGCGATCACGAGGTCGCTGCTGCGGCGGATCGCCAGCGCGACCCGGTCCTCCGGGCCGACGCCGCGGCCGATCAGGTACCGGGCCAGTCGGTTGACCCGCGCGTCCAGCCCGGCGTAGGTCAGCTCGCGACGGCCGGTCGGCTCGTCGGCGACCAGCGCCACGGCCGCCGGGGTCGCGGCCACCGTGGCATCCAGCAAGGACACCAGCGTCGCGGTCGTGTCGACCTCGTGCTCGGTGGCGTTCCACGCGGTGAGGATGCGCTCGCTCTCCTCGGCCGCGAGCAGGTCGATCTCGCCCACCCGCACCGTGGCGTCGGCCGCCACCGCGTCGAGCACCCGCAGGAACCGGTCGGCGAAGCCCTGCACCGTGTCCTCGTCGAACAGGTCGGTGGCGTAACCGAATTCGGTGATGATCTCGGCGGGCGTGCCGTCGTCTGCGTACCGGTCGTACAGCGTGACGTGCAGGTCGGTCTTGGCCAGCTGCGAGTCGAAGTTGACCGCGCTCACCGTCAGGCCGGGCAGCTCGAAGGTGGTCTCGGCCAGGTTCTGGAACGACAGGCCCACCTGGAACAGCGGGTTGCGCGCGGTCGAGCGCACCGGGTTGAGCACCTCGACCAGGCGCTCGAACGGCACGTCGGCGTTGGCGAACGCCTCCAGGTCGCGTTCCTTGACGTCGCCGAGCAGGTCGGCGAAGCGCTCGCCGGACGCCACCCGGGTGCGGAACACCAGGGTGTTGACGAACATGCCGATCAGGTCGTCGAGTTCGCGTTCGCCGCGACCGGCGATCGGGGTGCCGACCGCGATGTCGTCGGTGCCCGACAACCGCGACAGCAGCACCGCCAGCGCCGCGTGCACCACCATGAACAGCGACGCGTTGTGCGCGCGCGCCAGTTCGTGCAGGCGGGCGTGCCGCTGCGGGTCGATCTCGAAGCGGATCGCCTTGCCCTGGAACGACTGCGCGGGCGGGCGCGGCCGGTCGGCGGGCAGTTCCAGCTGATCGGGCAGGTCGGCCAGCGCCTGGCGCCAGTACGCCACCTGCTGCGCGGCCAGCGATTCCGGATCGTCCTCGGATCCGAGCACCGCGCGCTGCCACAGCGCGTAGTCGGCGTACTGCACCGGCAGCGGCTGCCACTGCGGCGCCTCGCCCTGGACCCGGGCCACGTAGGCGGCCATCACGTCACGCGCCAGCGGGCCCATCGAGGAGCCGTCGGCCGCGACGTGATGGACGGTGAACGCCAGCACATGGTCGTTGTCCGCGATGCGGAACAGCGCCACCGCCAACGGCACCTCCACGGTGACGTCGAAGGTGGTCAGCGCGAACCCGATGACGGCGCCGAGCAGGTCGTCCTCGGCCACGTCGATCGGGGTGAGCGCCGCAGCGGACCGGTCGGCCGGGCGGATCACCTGGTGCGGGCCCTCCGCCGAGCGCGGGTAGGTGGTGCGCAGCACCTCGTGGCGGGCGAACACGTCGCCGATGGCCTGCTCCAGGGCGGCCACCTCCAGCGTGCCGGACAGCCGGACGGCCAGCGGGATGTTGTCCACCGCCGAAGTGGCCGTGTCGAACTGGTTGAGGAACCAGTACCGCTGCTGCGCGGGCGAGAGCGGGATGCGCGCCGGGCGCTCCCCCGCCTCCAGGCGTGGCCGGTTCCGGCCGGACCCGGCGTTGCGCTCCACCCTGGCGGCCAACGCCACCACGGTGGAGGCCTCGAACAGGTCGCGCACCGCGAGCCTGGTGTCCAGCGCGGCGCCCAGCCGCGCGGTCACCTGGGTGGCCAGCAGCGAGTTGCCGCCGAGTTCGAAGAAGTCGTCGTCCAGGCCGACCCGCGCGACACCGAGCACGTCGCCGAAGGTGCCCGCCACGATCTCCTCGATCGGGGTGGACGGCGCGCGGAACACCTTGGCCTCGAACACCGGCGCGGGCAGCGCCTTACGGTCCAGCTTGCCGGAGGCGTTCAGCGGGAACGCCTCCAGCACGACGAACGCCGACGGCACCATGTAGGCGGGCAGCTCGCCGCCGAGCTCGGAGCGCACGCCCTCGATGTCCACCGAGCGGCCCGCGGTCGCGATGACGTACGCCACCAACTGGTCGCCGAGCCGCTCGTCCGAGCGCACCACGACCACGGCCTGGGCGATCGAGTCCAGCGCGGTGAGCGCCGACTCGATCTCGCCCAGCTCGATGCGCAGACCGCGCAGCTTCACCTGGAAGTCGGTGCGGCCCAGGTACTCCAGTTCGCCCTTGTCGGTCCAGGAGACGAGGTCGCCGGTGCGGTACATCCGCTCGCCCGGCGCGCCGTACGGGTTGGCCACGAACCGGTCAGCGGTCAGATCGGGACGCGCGACGTAGCCGCGGGCCAATTGCACGCCCGCGAGATACAGCTCACCCGCGACACCCACCGGCACCGGGTGCAGGCGCGAATCCAGCACGTACACCTGGGTGTTGAACACGGGAGCGCCGATCGGCACCGACACCGTGTCGGCCTCGGTCACCTCGTGATAGGTGACGTCGACCGCGGCCTCCGTCGGGCCGTACAGGTTGTGCAGCAGCGCGCCGGTGAGTTCCTGCATCCGCTGCGCGGTGGCGGCGGGCAGCGCCTCACCGGAGGCGAAGACGTTGCGCAGACTGGTGCATTCGTCGGCGCGTTCCTCGGCCACGAACACCGACAGCATCGACGGCACGAAGTGCGCCGTGGTGACCTGCTCGCCGGTGATGACCTGCACGAGGTAGGCCGGGTCGCGGTGGCCGTCGGGCTTCGCGACGACCAGGCGCGCGCCGACCTGCAACGGCCAGAAGAACTCCCACACCGACACGTCGAACGTGGCCGGGGTCTTCTGCAACACCACGTCGGTGTCGTCGAGGCCGTACTCGTCCTGCATCCACACCAGACGGTTGACGATCGCCGCGTGCGAGACCGCCACACCCTTCGGGCGGCCGGTCGAACCGGAGGTGAAGATCACGTACGCGGTGTTCGACGAGCGCAGCGGCGCACGGCGATCCGCATCGGTGACCGGCTCGTCGGAGTACCCGGCCAGCGAGACAACATCGATCTCGATCGCCGGGGTAGCGCCCGCGTCGAACTCGTCGCGCGAAGTGGTGAGCACGCACACCGGCTGCGCGGTGTCGAGCACGTAGCGGGTGCGGTCGGCCGGATGGTCCGGATCCAGCGGCACGTACGCGCCACCGGCGACGCTCACCGCGTACATGCCGACCACCAGGTCGATCGAGCGGCGCATGCCCAGCGCGACCATCGAGTCCGGGCCGACGCCCAGCGAGATGAGGTGCCGGGCCAGGCGGTTCACCCTTGCGGCGAACTCGGCGTAGGAAAGACTCGTCCCCTCGAACGTCACGGCGGTCGCGTCCGGGGTCCGCGCCAGCTGCGCGGCGAACATCGACACCAGGGTGGCGTCCGGGTCGACCGGGTGCGCGGTGTCGTTCCACCGCTCGAGCACCTCGGTGCGCTCGACGCTGTCGAGCAACTCGACATCGCCGACGGCCACGGACGGATCGGCGGCTATCGCCGTCAGCATCCGCACCAGCCGCGACGCGACGCCCGCGATGGTGTCGGGGTCGAACATGTCGGTGGCGTAGGCGAATTCGGCGGTCATGCCGTCGGCCGAGCCCGAGGCGTCGAACCGGTCGGCGAGGTTGAGGTGCAGGTCGAACTTGGCGGTCACCACGTCCAGCGGCACCCCGGCCACTTCCAGGCCGGGCAGCTCGAAGGTGGCCTCACCGGTGTTCTGGAACGACAGCATCACCTGGAACAGCGGATGCCGCGCCTGCGAACGCGCCGGGTTCAGGATCTCCACCAGACGCTCGAACGGCAGGTCCGCGTGCGCGAACGCCGCGAGGTCGGTGTCCTTGGTGCGCGCAAGCAATTCGGTGAACGCGATCGCGGGATCGACCGCGCTGCGCAGCACCAGCGTGTTGACGAACATGCCGATGGCGTCGTCGAGCACCGCCTCACCACGGCCCGCGACCGCGGTGCCGATGGCGATGTCGTCGCTGCCGGACAACCGGGCCAGCAAGGCGGCGAACGCCGCGTGCACCACCATGAACAGGCTGGCGCCGTTCGCGCGGGCCAGCGCGTTCAGCTCGCGCAGCAGCTGCGCGTCGAGCGCGAACTCGTACACGCCGCCGCGGTTGGACGCCACCGCCGGACGCGAGCGGTCCGACGGCAGATCCAGCTGATCCGGCAGCCCGGCCAGGGAGTCGGACCAGAACGCGACCTGCTGGGCGATCAGCGAGGCGGGATCGCCCTCGGAGCCCAGCGTCTCGCGCTGCCACAGCGCGTAATCGGCGTACTGCACCGGCAGCGGCGCCCACGCGGGCGCCTCGCCGCGCGAACGCGCCGAGTAGGCCACCATCACGTCGCGTGCCAGCGGGCGCACCGACCAGCCGTCGCCGGAGATGTGGTGCACCACGAACACCAGCACGTGGGTGTCGGGCTGCGAGCCGTCCATCGAGCCCGCGATGCGGAACAGCGCGGCGCGCACCGGCACCTCGGCGGTGACGTCGAAGCCGGTCAGCACCAGTTCGCTGATCCGCTCGGAGATCTCGGCCTCGGACACCTCGATCGGGGTGAGGTCGACCGCGCTGTGCCCGGCGGGCAGCACGACCTGCACGCCCTGGCCGTCGGCGGTCTCCGGGTAGACGGTGCGCAACACCTCGTGCCGGTCGACCACGTCGGCCACGGCCTGGCGCAGCGCCTCGGTGTCCAGGGTTCCGGTGAGCCGGACCGCGAGCGGGATGTTGTTCACCGCGGTCTGGTTGTCGAACCGGTTCAGGAACCACATGCGCTGCTGGGCCAGCGACAGCGGGATCTTCGACGGGCGCGGGCCCGCGGCGAGCTCCCGGCGGCGGCCGGTGCCCTGGTGCGCCTCCACCCGCACGGCCAGCGCCGCCACGGTCGGCGCCTCGAACAGCGTGCGGACCGGGATCCTGGTGTCCAGCGCGGCGCCGAGCCGGGCCACCACCTGGGTGGCGATCAGCGAGTTGCCGCCCAGGTCGAAGAAGTCGTCGTCCAAGCCGACCGCGCGTTCCGCCTGTGCCAAGCCGAGCACCTCGGCGAAGACATCGGCGACGATCTCCTCCACCGGCGTCGACGGCGCGCGGAACTGCCGCGCCTCGAAGACCGGCTCGGGCAGCGCGCGGCGATCCAGCTTGCCGTTCGGGTTCAACGGCATGGCGTCGAGCACCACGATCGCGGCGGGCACCATGTAGGACGGCAGCTGCGCGGCCAGATGCGCGCGCAGCGCCTCGACGTCCACCGTCGCGCCGTTCGCCGGCACCACATAACCCACCAGCTGGTCGCCGGTGCGCGCGTCGGAGCGCACCAGCGCGACCGACTGCGCGACCGACTCATGCGCCGTCAACGCGGTCTCGATCTCGCCGAGCTCGATGCGCAGACCACGCAGCTTCACCTGGAAGTCGGTGCGGCCCAGGTACTCGATGGCGCCGGTGTCGTCCCGGCGCACCAAGTCGCCGGTGCGGTACATCCGAGCACCGGGCGCCCCGTACGGGTTGGCCACGAAGCGATCGGCGGTCAGGTCCGTGCGACCGAAGTAGCCGCGCGCCAACTGATCGCCCGCGAGGTACAGCTCACCCGCGACGTTCGAAGGCACCGGGTGCAGACGCGAATCCAGCACGTACGCCTGCGCGTTCCACACCGGCAGGCCGATCGGCACCGCCCCGTCCACCTGCTCGGCTACAGGTGCGTGCGTGGCGTGCACGGTGAACTCGGTAGGTCCGTACAGGTTGTACAGCGCGGCGTCGCTGACGCGGCGGATCGCCACCACCGCGTCGGCTGTGAACGCCTCACCGGCGACGAACAGCGTGCGCAGCGAGGCGAGCGCGTCGGCGTCGGCCGGGTCGATCCAGGCCGCGAAGACGCTCAGCATCGACGGCACGAACGAGGTCATCGTGACCCGCTCGGCCGCGATCACCTCGGCCAGGTACTGCGGGTCGCGGTGCCCGTCCGGGCTCGCCACCACGATCCGGCCGCCGGTGCTCAGCGGGCCGAACAGCTCCCACACCGACACGTCGAAGGTGGCGGGGGTCTTGAACAGCACCACGTCGTCGGCGTCGATGCCGTATTCGCCGGTGATCCAGCGGATCTGGTTGACGACCGCGGCGTGCGGCACGGCGACGCCCTTGGGGCGGCCGGTGGAGCCGGAGGTGAAGATCACGTACGCCGGGTGCTGCGGGCGCAGCGGCGCGATGCGCTCGGCGTCGGTGACCGGGTCGTCCGCGTAACCGGACAACTCCAGCTCGTCGATGCGCAGCGTCGCGCGGCCCGCGCCGTCGAACGCGTCGCGCGCGGTGGTCAGCACGCAGACCGGGTCGGCCGAGTCGAGCACGTAGTGCACGCGGTCGGCGGGCTGGTCGAGATCCAGCGGCACGTAGCCGCCACCCGCCGCCTGCACCGCGTAAGCGGCCACGACCAGGTCCACCGAGCGGCGCAGGCCCAGGGCGACCAGCGTCTCAGGACCCACAGCGGCTTCGATGAGTCGACGCGCCAATCGCCGCACGCGCGCGGCGAATTCGGCGTAAGTGAGCTGCGTCCCGGTGGCCGGATCGATCACCGCGACCGCGTCCGGCGTCGCCGCGGCCTGCGCGGCGAACTCCTCGACCAGCGTGCTCGCCGGGCCGAGGTCGCGGGCGGTGTCGTTCCAGCCGCGCAGCGCCTGTTCGGTCTCCGGCTCGTCCAGCAGTGTGAGATCGCCGATGGGGCGGTCCGGCTCGGCGGCGACGGCCTTCAGCAACCGGCCGAAGCGCCGCCCGAACTCGGCCATGGTGGCCGGGTCGAACAGGTCGGTGGCGTAGATCAGCTCGGCCGCGATGCCCGCGGGGTTCGCGCCCGCGGAATTCTCGGCGTCGCGTTCGGACAGCACCAGTTGCAGGTCGAACTTGGCGACGTCGATCGGCAATTCGACACCGCTCACCGTCAGACCGGGCAGCTCCAGGCTGTTCTGGCCGGTGTTCTGGAACGACAGCATCACCTGGAACAACGGGTGCCGCGCCTGCGAGCGCGCCGGGTTCAGGATCTCCACCAGCCGCTCGAACGGCAGGTCCGCGTGCCCGAACGCGGCGATGTCGGTGGCGCGCACCGCACGCAGCAACTCGGTGAACGTCGCACCGGACTGGACCGGGGTCCGCAACACGAGAGTGTTGACGAACATGCCGATCAGGTCATCGAGCGCGCGCTCGCCACGTCCGGCGACCGGAGTGCCGATCGCGATGTCGTCCTCGCCGGACAGCCGCGACAGCAGCACGGCCAGCGCGGTGTGCGCGACCATGAACAGCGTCGCGCCCCTGGTGCGGGCCAGTTCGGTCAGCTGAGCGTGGGTCTGCGCGTCGATCTCGAAGACGTGCGTGGCGCCGCGACCGGAGGCGACCGCGGGACGCGGCCGATCCGACGGCAGATCCAGCTGCTCGGGCAGCCCGCGCAGCGAGTCCGACCAGAACGAGATCTGCTCGGCGATCACCGAAGCCGGATCGTCCTCGGCGCCGAGCACCTGACGCTGCCACAGCGCGAAGTCGGCGTACTGGACCTCCAGCGGACGCCAGGCGGGCTCGCCGCCGTCGACGCGGGCGCCGTAGGCGGTCATCACGTCGCGGGTCAGCGGGCCCATGGAGAAACCGTCGGCCGAGATGTGGTGCACCACCAGGGCGAGCACGTGCTCGGTGGGGCTGATCTCGAACAGCCTGGCGCGGAAGGGCACCTCGGCGGTGACGTCGAAGGCCGTGCCGATCAGCTGCGAAAGCCGCTCGGGCAGTTCGGCTTCGGTGACGTCGACCGGCGTCAGGTCCGGGATGACCTTGGCCGTGGCCACGATCTGCTGCCGCGCGGCGCCGTCCACCTCGGGGTAGAAGGTGCGCAGCGACTCGTGGCGGGCCAGCACGTCGGCGACGGCGATCTGCAACGCCTGCCGGTCCAGCAGGCCCGACAGCCGCACCGCGGCCGGGATGTTGTCCACCGCCGAGTCGGGATCGAAGCGGTTGAGGAACCACATACGCTGCTGGGCCAGCGACAGCGGCACCAGCTCCGGCCGCTGCTGCGGCGCCAGCGGCGCACGACCGCCCACACCCGCCTTGGTCTCCGCGCGCGCCGCCAAAGCGACCACGGTGGACGCCTCGAACAGCTCACGCACACCGAGGTCGGTGTCCAGCGCGGCCGACAGCCTCGCGGCGACCTGGGTGGCCGACAGCGAGTTGCCGCCGAGGGCGAAGAAGTCGTCGTCCAGGCCGACCCGCTCCAAGCCGAGCACGTCGGCGAAGGTCGCGGCGACGATTTCCTCGACCGGCGTGGTGGGGGCGCGGAACACCGCGGCCTCGAACACCGGCGCGGGCAACGCCTTGCGGTCCAGCTTGCCGGAGGCGTTGAGCGGGAACTCCTCCAGCACGATCACGACCGACGGCACCATGTACGCGGGCAACTGCCGTCCCAGGTCCTCGCGGACGAGGTCGGTGTCCAGCGCGGCATCCGGCGCGGGGATGACGTACGCGACGAGCTGATCGCCCGCGTGCGCGTCGGAGCGCACCACGACGACCGCCTGTGCGACTTCCTCGAGGCCGGTCAGCGCCTGCTCGATCTCACCGAGTTCGATACGCAGACCACGCAACTTCACCTGGAAGTCGGTGCGGCCCAGGTACTCGAGCTCACCGTGCTCGGTCCACGCCACCAAGTCACCGGTGCGGTACATCCGCGCGCCGGGCTCCCCGTAGGGGTTGGCGACGAACCGGTCGCTGGTCAGATCCGGGCGCGCGACGTAGCCACGCGCGAGCTGGGCGCCCGCGAGATACAACTCACCCGCGACACCGACGGGAACCGGCCGCAGGCGCGCATCCAGCACGAACACCTGCGTGTTGAACACCGGAGCACCGATCGGCACCGACTCGATGTCAGCATCGACGACCTCGTGGAAAGTGACGTCGACCGCCGCTTCGGTGGGGCCGTACAGGTTGTGCAGGGACGCGCCGGTCAACTCCCGCAACCGATGCGCGGGCTTGGGCGGCAACGCCTCACCCGAAGCGAACACCAGCCGCAGCGAATCGCACCGCGCGGCAGCGGCATCCGCCACGAACACCGCCAGCATCGACGGCACGAAGTGAGTAACCGTCACCCGCTCAGCGCTGATGACCTCCGCCAGATAGGCCGGGTCACGATGCCCATCCGGCTTCGCCACCACCAGGCGCGCACCGACCTGCAACGGCCAGAAGAACTCCCACACCGACACATCGAACGTCGCAGGCGTCTTCTGCAACACCACATCAGCGCCGGTCAGCTGGTAAGCGGTCTGCATCCAGACCAGCCGGTTGACGATCGCCGCATGCGAGACAGCGACACCCTTCGGGCGACCCGTCGAACCCGACGTGAAGATCACATACGCGGTATTCGAAGGACGCAGCGGCGCACGACGATCCGCGTCGGTGACCGGAGCCTCCGACAGGCCCTTCAGGTCGAGCAGGTCGATGCGCACCTGCGCGGTGTCGATGTCCAGATCGCTGCCGGAGGTCAGCACGCACACCGGGTCGGCGGTGCCGAGGATGTATTCGGTGCGCTCGGCCGGGTGATCCGGGTCCAGCGGCACGTAGGAACCACCGGCCACGGCGACGGCGTACATGCCGACCACCAAATCGATCGAGCGCCGCATACCCAGCGCCACAAACGATTCCGCGCCCACACCGCGCGCGATCAGCCAGCGCGCCAGCTGGTTCACCCGCCAAGAGAACTCGGCGTAGGACAGACTTGTCCCCTCGAACGTGACCGCCGTCGCGTCCGGAGTGCGTTCGACCTGGTCGTAGAACATCGACACCAACGTCGCGCCGGTGTCCACCGGATGCGCGGTGTCGTTCCACCCGGACACCACGAGCTCGCGCTCGGCGGCATCCAGCAACTCGATGTCGCCGACCACCGCATCGGGTTCGGCGGTGATCGCGGTGAGCACCCGGACCAAGCGGTCGGCGATGCGGCGCACCGTCTGCTCGTCGAACAGGTCGCGCAGGTAGCCCGCGCGCACCCGCAGCCGCGAATCCAGCTGCGCGATCAGGGTCAGCGGGTAGTGCGTGGCGTCGGCCGCGTCCAGGCCGACCACGGCCATGCCGTCGATGTTCGCCGCCTGCGCTTGCAAGCCCGCGGCGTCGACCGGGTAGGACTCGAACACCACCAGGGTGTCGAACAGCCCGCCGACGCCCGCGACGGCCTGGATGTCGGCCAGGCCAACGTAGTGGTGGTCGAGCAGATCGGCCTGCTCGCCCTGAGTGCGGACCAGCAGGTCGCGCACGGACTCCGACGGATCGAAACGCACCCGCACCGGCACGGTGTTGATGAACAGGCCGACCATCGCCTCCACGCCGGACAGCTGCGCGGGACGACCGGAGACGGTGGTGCCGAACAGCACGTCGTCGCGGCTGGTCATGCGGCCGACGAGAATGCCCCACGCCGTCTGCAACACGGTGTTCGGGGTGACGCCCAGCGAGCCGGCCAGCGCGGTCAGCCGCGCGGTGGTCGCCTCGTCAAGGTCGAAGAAGTACTCGCCGGACAGCGAAGTGATCTCGCGACCGGCGTCCGGCCGCGCCAGCAGCGTCGGCTCGCCGACGCCGCGCAGCGCGTGCGCCCACGCGGCCAGCGACGCCGCCTGATCCTGCCGCCGGGTCCAGTCCAGGAAGTGCCGGTAGGACCGCACCGCGGGCAGCGCGGAGACGTCCGCGTGCGCGGCGTAGAGCACCAGCAGATCCCGCATGAGCAGCGGCATGGACCAGCCGTCGAGCAGGATGTGGTGGTTGGACACCACGAACTGCCAGCGGTCGGCCGCCACCTGGATCAGCGTGAACCGGATCAGCGGCGGCGCGGCCAGGTCGAACCGGCTCATGCGATCGGCCTCGATCAGGTCGTCGGCCGCACCGGATTCGATCCGGTCGTGCTCGGCCCACGCCACCCGGACGCTGTCCAGCACGATCTGCACCGGGTTGCCGTCGTGGTCGCTGACGAACGCGGTGCGCAGGTTCTCGTAGCGGTCCACCAGAGCCTGTGCGGCCGAGCGCAACCGGGCGGCGTCCACCCGGCCGGTGAGCGTCAGCACCGCCTGGGCGGTGTACACGTCCACCGAGGTCGCCGCGAGGCGGGCGTGGAACAACAGACCGGCCTGCAACGCCGACAGCGGCCACACGTCGGCCAGCGCCGGGAAGCGCCGCTCCCAGACGTCGATATCGCGTTGCGTGCTGCGCACCAGCGCGAAGTCCGACGGTGTATGCCCGCCCGCGCCCGCCGAATTGGCGTGCCGCGCGACAGCTTCCAGCGCCGCGGTCCACAATTCGCCGAACTCGCGCACCTCGGCGGCCGACAGCAGGGTCGACGGGTAGCCGATGTTGGCGGTCAGCTTGTCGCCGACCACGATCGCGTTCACGTCCAGCGGCGCCATCGCGGGCATGTCCGCGTCGTAGGCCCCGCCCAGCGCGCCGAGTTCCGGCGCGGGGATCCAGCCGAAGCCGCGCAGCGACTCCGGCACGTCACCCTCGGAGACGCGGCCGAGGTAGTTGAAACTCACCTGGCCGGGCAGCTCACGCGGCAACTCGGCCGCGGTCTCGGTGTTCAGGTACCGCAGCAGGCCGTAGCCGATGCCCTTGTCGGGCACCGACAGCAACTGCTCCTTGACCGCCTTCACGGCCGCGCCCAGCGCGGGACCGCCGGTGAACGCGGCATCGACGTCGATGCCGGACAGGTCGAAGGCGACCGGGTAGATCGCGGTGAACCAGCCGACGGTGCGCGACAGATCCGCACCCGGCACCACGTCTTCCTCGCGGCCGTGACCCTCCAAGCGGATCAGCAGCGAATCCTCGCCGCGAGCGGCCACCCGCCGCGCCCGCCACTTGGCGGTGGCCAGCGCCAGCGCGGTCAGCAGGCCGTCGTTCACACCGCCGTGGAACAGCGCCGGAACCGTGGTGAGCAGGGCCTTGGTGACCTCGGCGGACACCTCGACCTGATGCTTCTCGATGACGCCCGAGGTGTCGAGAGCCGGATCCATCGCACGCTCGGTCAGCAGCGGATCGGCCGTACCGACCACCGAACGCCAGTAGTCCAGTTCGGCCACCCGCTCCGGGCTGACCGCTTCGCGTTCCAGCGCGTGCGCCCACGCGCGCATCGACGTGGCCGGGGCGACCAGCTCGGGCGTCTGCCCGGCGGTGCGCTGCCCCCACGCGGCGACGAAGTCGGGCACCAGGATGCGCCAGGAGACGCCGTCCACCACCAAGTGGTGGGCGACGACGATCAGGCGTCCGGCGCGCTCGGCGGAATCCGGCTCGAGCCAGACGAACCGGATGACCACGCCCGCGGCCGGATCGAGCCGGTCCAGCGACTCGTCCAGTGCCGCCGCGGCGATCTCGACCAGGTCGGCGTCGGTGACGTTCGCGTCGAACTCGGTGCGATCGATCAGCGCGTCCACCGCGACCGTGCCCGGCGCGGCGGTCTCGACCACCCAGTCGTCGCCGTCGCGGCGCAGGCTCGCGCGCAGCATGTCGTGGCGATCGATGACCGCGCCGACCGTCGCGGCGATGCCCGCCCGGTCGATGCCGATCGGCAGTTCCAGCGCCAGCGTCTGGTTGAACCGGCCGAACGAGCCGCGCCGCTCGGCCATGAACCGCACCACCGGCGTCAACGGCATAGCGCCGATGCCGCCGCCGGGCGGCTCAGCCAGCGTCGTCGCCGACGCCTCGGCCGCCTCGGTGGTCTCCGCGACCGAGGCCAGCCCGGCCACGGTGCGCTGCTCGAACACGTGCCGCGGCGTGAACACCACGCCGCGCGCCTTGGCCCGCGACACCAACTGGATGGAGACGATGCTGTCGCCGCCGAGCGCGAAGAAGGAGTCGTCCACGCCGACCCGCTCCACGCCGAGCACCTCGGCGAACACTTCCGCGATGGTCTGCTCGACCGGCGTGCGCGCCGCACGGAACACGACCTCGGTCGCGAACACGGGCTCCGGCAGCGCCTTACGGTCCAGCTTGCCCACCGGGGTGAGCGGCACATGGTCGATCACCATGATCGACGAGGGCACCATGTAGGCGGGCAGGCGCTCCTCGACGTGCGCGGTCAGCGCCGCGACGTCGATCGAATGACCTTGCGCGGCAACGACGTACGACACCAGCGACACGGCGCCCGCGGCGCTCTTGTGGCCCACGGTGACGGCGAAGTCGACGGTCTCGTGCGAGGCGAGCGCGGCGTCGATCTCGCCGAGTTCGATGCGGAAACCGCGCACCTTCACCTGGAAGTCGGAGCGGCCTACGTATTCGACAACAAGCGATTCGACTCCTCCAGCGGGCGCGGAGCCCGCGGAGTGCCCGATCCGGATCCAGCGCACCACGTCGCCGGTGCGGTACATCCGCGCGCCGGGCACGTACGGGTTGGCGACGAACCGTTCCGCCGACAGGCCGGGGCGGGCGTGGTAGCCACGCGCCAGCTGGACGCCCGACAGATACAGCTCACCCGCGACACCCACCGGAACGGGCCGCAGCTGGGCGTCCAGGATCAGCGACTGCATGCCGCGGGTCGGGCCACCGATGGTGACCCGGTCGCCGGGCGCGAGCGCGTCGCTGATGTTGGTCATGATCGTGGTCTCGGTCGGGCCGTAACCGTTGTGGAAGCGGCGGCCCGAACCGTCCGGCGCGCCACCCCACTTGGTGACCAGATCGGCCGGCACGGCCTCGCCGCCCGCCACGATCACCCGCATGCCTGCCAGCGCGGCCGAATCCAGCGACGCGAGCACCGACGGGGTGATGAAGGCGTGCGTGACCCGCTCGGCGCGGATCAGCTCGGACAGTTCCTCGCCGCCGTACACGCCGGGCGGGCAGACCACCAGGGCGCCGCCGCGGCCGATCGCGAGCAGGAACTCCAGGATCGAGGCGTCGAAGCTGGGCGAGGCGAAATGCAGTGCGCGCGTGTCGGAGTCGACGTCGTAGCGGGCGTTCTGCTCGTCGCGGAAGTTCGCGAGACCGGCGTGGGTGACCACGACGCCCTTGGGCACGCCGGTGGAACCGGAGGTGTAGATGACGTAGGCCGGGTGCTCCGGCCGCACCGGGCGCACCCGGTCGGCGTCGGTCACCGGGGCGCTGTCGAACCCGTCGAGCTCCAGCTCGTCGAGTACCAGCCACTCGACCGATTCCGGCAGTTCGGCGCGCACCGACGCCACGGTCAGGCCGATCGGGGAACCGGAGTCGGTGACCATGTGCGCGATGCGGTCGGCCGGATAGGTCGGGTCGATCGGCACGAACGCGCCACCGGACTTCGACACCGCCCACTCGGCGAAGTACGACTCGTCCGAGCGCGGCACGGCGACGGCCACCAGATCCTCGGTGCCGATGCCGCGTTCGATCAGCAAGCGGGCCAGGCGGTTCGATCGCGCGTCCAGCTCGCCATAAGAGACACTTCTCCCCTGGAACACCACGGCGGGCGCCTCGGGATCGATGGCGGCGGCCTCGGCGATCAGGTCCGGCAGCGTCCGCGCGGGCGTGGCGGGCGCGCCGGTGCGCGCGACCAGGTCGGCGCGCTCGGCGGCGTCGAGCACGTCGATCGCGCCGACGGCGACCGACGGATCGGCCGCCACCGCGGCGAGCACACGCTCCCAGCGATCCACGATGGCCGCGGCGGTCGACTCGTCGAACAGCTCGGTGGCGTAGGTGAGCGCCAAAGCCATGGCGCCGGAACCGGTTTCGCCGCGCTCGGCGAGGGTGAACTGCAGGTCGAAGCGCGCGACGTTCTCTTCCAGGTCCAGCGCGGATACCGAAAGCCCCGGCAGTTCCAGGGTGGTGCGCTCCAGGTTCTGGAACGCCAGCATCACCTGGAACAGCGGGTTGCGGGCCTGCGAGCGCTCCGGCGCGAGCAGTTCCACCAGCCGCTCGAACGGCACGTCGGCGTTGCCGTAGGCGTCCAGGTCGGTGCGGCGCACGCGGCCGAGCAGGTCGGCGAACGACTCGCCGGGCTCGATACCGGTCCGCAGCACCAGGGTGTTGACGAACATGCCGACCAGGTCGTCGAGCGCGGCCTCGCCGCGGCCCGCGATCGGGGTGCCGACCGCGACGTCGTCGCTGCCGGACAGGCGCGCCAGCAGCACCGCCAGCGCGCCGTGCATCACCATGAACAGCGACGCGCCGCGTTGCCGCGCGATCTCCTCGAGCGCGGCGATCAATTCACCGGACAGCTCGCGGTGCAACGTCGCGCCGCGGTGCGAGGCGACGGCCGGACGCGGGCGGTCGGTGGGCAGGGCCAGTTCGTCGGGGATGTCGTCGAGCGCGTGCCGCCAGTAGGCGACCTGCTTCGCCAGCAGGGAGTCGGAATCGTCCTCGGACCCGAGGATCTCGCGTTGCCACACCGCGAAGTCGGCGTACTGCACCGCCAGCGGCGCCCAGCCGGGTGCGCTGCCGGTGCTGCGCGCGGTGTAGGCGGCCATCACGTCGCGGGTCAACGGTCCCATCGAGAAACCGTCGGCCGCGATGTGGTGCACCACCACGACGAGCACATGCTCGTCCGGCCCGGCCGCGTACAGCCGGGTGCGCAGCGGAACCTGTTCGGCCACGTCGAATCCGGTGGTGACGAACTCGGTCACCGTCTCGATCAACCGCGCCGGGTCCACCGCCACGGGACGCAGATCCAGGGCGATGTCCTCGGCGGGCACGATCACCTGGACCGGGGTGCCGCCGTGCTCGGGGTAACGGGTACGCAGCGATTCGTGCCTGCGCACCACATCGGCCACCGCCAGCCGCAGCGCTTCGACGTCCAGCGCGCCGGTGAGCCTGATGGCGATCGGCAGGTTATAGGCCGCCGAGGAGGTGTCGTACTTGTTCAGGAACCACATGCGCTGCTGCGCGAACGACAGCGGCACCAGTTCGCCCGCCGCGCGCTCGCGGGCGACGAGCCGGGCGCGGGCCGCGCCGTCGGCGTGCGATTCCACCCGAGCGGCGAGCGCTTCCACCGTCGAGGCCTCGAACAGGGTGCGCACCGCGACCGTCGTCCCCAGCGCCGCGCCGATGCGGGCGACCACCCTGGTCGCGATCAGCGAGTTGCCGCCGAGGTCGAAGAAGTCGTCGTCCACGCCGACCCGCTCCAGGCCGAGCACGTCGGCGAACACCGCCGCCACGGTCTCCTGCACCGGCGTGACCGGCGCGCGGAACGCGCGCGAGGTCGCCGTCGGGGCGGGCAGCGCGCGACGGTCCAGCTTCCCGTTGACGGTCAGCGGGATCCATTCCAGCCGCACCACGGCCGAGGGCACCATGTAGGCGGGCAGTTGCGCGGCCGCGCCGTCGCGCACCGCGTCCAGCACGGGCTCGGCATCCGGCTCGGACACCACGTAGGCGACGATCCGCTGATCGCCGGGCTGGTCCTCACGCACGATGACCGCGGCCTGCGCGATACCGGGCTGGGCGAGGATCGCGGACTCGATCTCGCCGAGTTCGATGCGGAAGCCGCGCACCTTCACCTGGTCGTCGGCGCGGCCCAGGTACTCGAGTTCACCGAAGCGGTTCCAGCGGGCGAGGTCGCCGGAGCGATACAGCCGCCCACCCGGCGTGCCGCCCATCGGGTCGGCGACGAAACGGGTCGCCGACAGATCCGGGCGTCCGAGGTAGCCGCGCGCCAATTGCGGGCCCGCCACGTACATCTCGCCCGCGACGCCGACCGGCACCGGGCGCAGCCTGCTGTCGAGAACGTACACCCGCAGACCGGCGATGGCGCGGCCGACCACGCTGCCGGAGGCGGCGGCGACGGTCGCGGCGTCCAGCGCGCGATAGGACACGTGCACCGTGGTCTCGGTGATGCCGTACATGTTGACCAGCAGCGGCGCGGTGCCAGCCGTCGCGCCGGTGCCGTCGCCGTGGCGCGCCACCCAATCCGACAGCCTGCGCAGTTCCAGCGCCTCACCGCCGAACACCACATACCGCAGCGCCAGAGCGGCGGCGTCGGGCGCGGCGTTCCGGTCGGCCTCGGCCAGCTGGTAGAACGCCGACGGGGTCTGGTTGAGCACCGTGACCCGCTCGGCGCGCAGCAGTTCCAGGAACTGCTCCGGCGAGCGCGAGGTGTAGTAGTCGACCACCACGAGGGTGCCGCCGAACAGCAGCGGACCCCACAGCTCCCACACCGAGAAGTCGAAGGCGTAGCTGTGGAACAGCGTCCACACGTCGCCGGGTCCGAAACCGAAGTCGCGGTCGGTATTCGCGAACAGCCGCACCACGTTGCGGTGCGCCACCGCGACGCCCTTCGGGCGGCCGGTCGAGCCGGAGGTGTAGATCACGTACGCCACGTTGTCCGGCGTGAGCGCGGCGTTGCGGTCGGCGTTGGTGATCGGGGCGTCGTCGGCGTCCTCGACGTTGCCGGTCTCCACCGCGAACCCGTCGAGCACGACCGACGGCAGCCCGGCGGGCACCTCGACCTGCACCGTGGAGTCGAGCACCACGCTGGTCGGCCGCGAATCGGCGAGCACGTAGGCGATGCGCTCGGCCGGATAGGTCGGGTCCACCGGCACGTAACCCGCGCCGGTCTTCACCACCGCCAGCAGCGCCACCACCAAATCCAGCGACCGCGGCAGGATCACCGCGACCAGCGTCTCCGGCCCCGCGCCATCGCTGATCAGCCTGCGCGCCAGCACATTCGCGCGCCGGTCCAGCTCCGCGTAGGTCAGCGTCTCCACGCCGAAGCGGGCCGCGACACGGTGCGGATGCGCGGCCACAGCCGCGTCGAACAGCCCCACCAAGGTGATGTTCGGATCGGCGAAAAGCCCTGCGACGCTTTCGGAACCCGACGACACCCAGCGCTGCGAGACGTCCAGCCGCTCGCCCTCGCCGAGCAGATCGATATCGCCGATCGCCGCCCGAGGATCCTCGGCGACCCCGCGCAGGATGCGCACGAAACGATCCGCGAACGCGGCCACCGTCTCGGGATCGAACAGCTCGGTGGCGTAGTTCCACGACAGCGTCAACCCGCCGTCGGCGGCCTCGCCCACGGTGAGCTGCACGTCGAATTTCGCGGTGCCCGGATCGAACTCGACCGCGGCGACCTCGACGCCACCGGGCAGCGCGACCGCACCGAGAGCGGCCGCCGAGGCCGCCTCGAAGGTCAGCGCGACCTGGAACAGCGGGTGATGCGCCTGCGATCGCGCCGGGCTGAGCACGTCCACCAGCCGCTCGAACGGCACGTCGGCGTTGGCGAAGGCGGCCAGATCCGTGCGGCGCACCTGCTCGAGCAGCTCGTCGAAGCCTGCGCCCGGCTCGACCTCGCTGCGCAGCACGAGCGTGTTGACGAACATGCCGACCACGTCGTCGAGCGCGCGTTCACCACGGCCCGCGATCGGCGTGCCGATCGCGACGTCGGTGCTGCCCGACAACCGGCCCGCCCACACCGCCAGCACGGCGTGCACCACCATGAACAGCGTCACGCCGCGGGCGCGCGCCAGCTCCGACAGCGCCTCGTGCACCTGCGCGTCGACCGAGAAATCATGCGTGCCACCGGCATTGGAGGCGCTCTCCGGCCGCGGCCGGTCGGCGGGCAGCTCGATCTGATCGGGCAGGTCACGCAACTGCTCGGTCCAGTAGGCGATCTGCCGGGCCGCGACGGAGTCCGCGTCGTCCTCGGCGCCGAGCACCTCACGCTGCCACAGCGCGTAGTCGGCGTACTGCACCTCGAGCGGAGCCCAGGACGGCACCTCGCCGCGAGCGCGCTCGGTGTAGGCGAGCACGACATCGCGCAGCAACGGCCGCAGCGAGAAACCGTCCGCGCTGATGTGATGCAGCACCAGCACCGCGACGTGCTCGGTCGCCGACAGCGACAACAGGCTCGCCCGGAACGGGATCTCGGCGGTCACGTCGAAGCCGACGCTCGCCAGCTCGACGATCCGCGCGGGCAGCGCGTCCGCGGCGACGGGCTCGGCGACCAGTTCGAAGGCGACCTCACCGACCGGCAGCACGCGCTGGTAGCCGGTGCCCTCCACCTCGGGGTAGATCGTGCGCAGCGCCTCGTGGCGCGCGAGCACGTCGCCGATGGCCGCACCCAGCGCGTCGACGTCCAGCGCACCGCTCAGCCGCAGCGCCACCGGAATGTTGTTCACCGCGGTGCGGTTGTCGAACCGGTTGAGGAACCACATCCGCTGCTGAGCCAACGACAGCGGCACCAGCTCGGGACGCTCCCGCGCCACCAGCGGCGTCCGGCCACCCTCGCCCGCGGCCGATTCCACCTTCGCCGCCAGCGCGACCACGGTCGACGCCTCGAACAGCGTGCGCACCGGCACCTGCGTGTTCAGCGCCTCACCCAGCCGCGCCGCCACCTGCGTGGCGACCAGCGAGTTACCGCCCAGCTCGAAGAAGTCGTCGTCCAGGCCGACCCGCTCCACGCCGAGCACCTCGGCGAAGGTCGCGGCCACGATCTCCTGCACCGGCGTGGCGGGCGCACGGAACACCTTGGCCTCGAACACCGGCTCCGGCAGCGCCCTGCGATCGAGCTTGCCGGAGGCGTTGAGCGGGAACTCGTCCAGCACCACATAGGCCGCGGGCACCATGTACCCCGGCAGCCGCGCGCCGAGTTCGGCCTTGACCGACTCGACGTCCACCACCCGGTCCGGGTCCGTCACCAGGTACGCGACCAGCTGGTCACCGGTCCGCTCGTCGGTGCGCACCACGACCACCGCCTGCGCCACCGACTCCAGCGCCGTCAGCGCCGACTCGATCTCGCCCAGCTCGATGCGCAGACCGCGCACCTTCACCTGGAAGTCGGTGCGGCCCAAGTACTCCAGCTCGCCCTTGTCGGTCCAGGCCACCAGGTCGCCGGTGCGGTACATCCGCTCGGCAGTGCCGAACGGGTTGGCCACGAAGCGCTCGGTGGTCAGATCGGGGCGGCCCACATAGCCGTGCGCCAGCTGCGCGCCCGCGAGGTACAGCTCGCCGGGCACGCCGACCGGAACCGGCCGCAGCCGCGAATCCAGCACGTACACCTGCGTGTTGAACACCGGAGCGCCGATCGGCACCGACACCGTGTCGGCCTCGGTCACCTCGTGGAAGGTGACGTCGACCGCGGCCTCGGTCGGGCCGTACAGGTTGTGCAGCCGCGCGCCGGTCAGCTCGCGCAACTTCTGCGCGGTCACCGCGGGCAGCGCCTCACCGGACGCGAAAACGTTGCGCAGGCTCGTGCATTCGGCCGCGCGCTCCTCGGCGACGAACACCGACAGCATCGACGGCACGAAGTGCACCGTGGTGACCTGCTCGTCGACGATCAACCGCGCCAGGTACGCGGGATCGCGATGACCGTCCGGCTTCGCCACCACCAGGCGCGCGCCGACCTGCAACGGCCAGAAGAACTCCCACACCGACACGTCGAACGTCGCGGGCGTCTTCTGCAACACCACGTCGTAGGCCGCCAAGCCGTATTCGGCGTGCATCCACACCAGACGGTTGACGATCGCGGCGTGCGAGACCGCCACACCCTTCGGGCGGCCGGTCGAACCGGACGTGAAGATCACGTACGCGGTGTTGGCCGGACGCAGCGGCTTGTGCCGGTCGGCGTCGGTCAGCGGCCCGTCGGAGAACTCCGACAGGTCGAGCTGATCGATGCGTACCTGCCGGGAAACCGTGGTCTCCAGGTCCGAACCGGAGGTCAGCACGCACACCGGGCGCGCGGTCTCCAGGATGTAGTCGATGCGCTCGGCCGGATGGTCCGGATCCAGCGGCACGTACGCGCCGCCCGCGGCGTTCACCGCGTACATGCCGACCACCAGGTCGATCGAGCGGCGCATGCCCAGTGCCACATACGATTCCGGGCCGACGCCGTTGACCTTGAGCCAGCGCGCCAGTTGGTGCACCCGGCGGGCGAACTCGGCGTAGGACAGACTCGTCCCCTCGAACGTCACCGCGGGACTGTCCGGAGTGCGCGCGACCTGCGCCTCGAACAGCGAGACCAGGGTCGCGGCGGCGTCGCCGACCGGCGAGGTGAGCGCGGCGTCGACCGGGAATTCGGTGGCGTTCCAGCGCTCGATCACCAAGGCCCGCTCGGCGTCGTCGAGCAGGTCGATGTCGCCGACGGTGACCGACGGATCGGCGGCGATGCCGTGCAGCACGCGCACGAACCGCTCGGCGAACGTCCCGGCGAAAACGCCGTCGAACAGGTCGGTGGCATAGACGAGTTCGGCGTCCATCGCCGTCTCGGCCCCGGGGACCTCGCTGAGTGTGAGCTGCAGGTCGAACTTCGCCGTCGGCTGGTCGATGCCCAGCTCGGAGACGGTGAGACCGGGCAGTTCCAGCGCGGTGCGGCCGAGGTTCTGGAACGACAGCATCACCTGGAACAGCGGATGCCGCGCCTGCGAACGCGCCGGGTTGAGCACCTCGACCAGCCGCTCGAACGGCACGTCCGCGTGCGCGAACGCCTGCAGGTCGCGTTCGCGGACCCGGGCGAGCAGATCGGCGAACGGCTCGGCGGTGTCCACCTCGGCGCGCAACACCAAGGTGTTGACGAACATGCCGACCAGATCGTCGAGCGCCTGCTCGCCACGACCGGCGACCGGGATGCCGATGGCGATGTCCTCGGAGCCGCTCAACCGCGCCAGCAGCGCGGCGAAGGCGCCGTGCACCACCATGAACAGCGTGCTGCCGTGCGTCTGCGCGACCCGGTTCAGGTCTTCGATCAGCTCGCCCGGCACCCGGAACCGATAGGTGCCCGCGCCGTAGGAGGCGACCGCGGGCCGCGGACGACCGGCCAGGCGCAGTTCATCGGGCAGCCCGGCCAGCGTCTCGCGCCAGTAGTCGAGCTGCTCGGAGATCAGCGAGGTCGGGTCGTCCTCGGAGCCGAGCGTGTCGCGCTGCCACAGCGCGAAGTCCACGTACTGCACCGCCAGCGGCGGCCAGCCCGGCTCAGCCGCCGAGGTGCGCGCCACGTAAGCGGTCATCAGGTCGCGCACCAGCGGACGCATGGAGAAGCCATCCGCGGCGATGTGGTGCACCACCACGACCAGCACGTAGTCGTCCGGGGCGAGCCGGTAGGCGCGCAGGCGCACCGGCGGCTGGGTGGTCACGTCGAAGCCGCGCTCGACGAACTCGTAGAGGACGCCGAGCAATTGCCCCTCGGCCACCTCGACCACGTCCAGCTCGGGAATCGCCCTGGTGGCGTTCAACACCCGCTGGTAGGCCACGCCGTCGCGCGACGGGTAGATGGTGCGCAGCGATTCGTGGCGCCCGACCACGTCGGCGACCGCGCCGCGCAGCGCGTCCAGATCCAGCGCGCCTTCCAGCCGCACCGCGGCCGGGATGTTGTAGGTGGCGGAGGCCGCGCCTGATGTGGTCGCTGCGCTCCCGATGTCGAAGCGGTTGAGGAACCACATGCGCTGCTGCGCCAGCGACAGCGGCGGGTGCTCGGGACGCACCTGTGCCGTGAGCGCCTGGCGCGCACCGCTTCCCGCGTGTGACTCGATCCGCGCGGCGAGCGCGCCCACGGTCGGGGCCTCGAACAGCACGCGCACGCCGACCTCGGTGTTCAGCGCGGCGCTGACGCGGGCGGTCACCTGGGTGGCGACCAGCGAGTTGCCGCCGAGCTCGAAGAAGTCGTCGTCCACGCCGACGCGCGGCACGCCGAGCAGGTCGGCGAAGATCTCCGCGACGATCTCCTCGATCGGAGTCGAGGGCGCGCGGAACACCCTGGCCTCGAACACCGGAGCAGGCAGCGCCCTGCGGTCCAGCTTGCCGGAGGCGTTCACCGGGAAGGCGTCCAGCACGACCAGCGCGGCCGGGACCATGTAGCCCGGCAGCGCCGCGGCCAGCGCGGACTTCACCTCGTCGATGTCCACAGCCACATACGGTTCGCAGACCAGGTAGCCCACCAGCTGATCGCCCGCGTGCGCGTCGGAGCGCAGCACGACCACCGATTGCGCGATACCCGGCTGCGCCAGCAGTGCGGCCTCGATCTCGCCCAGCTCGATACGCAGACCGCGCAGCTTCACCTGGAAGTCGGTGCGGCCCAGGTACTCCAGCTCGCCGTCCGGAGTCCAGGCCACCAAGTCACCGGTGCGGTACATCCGCTCCCCCGGCGCGCCGTACGGGTTGGCCACGAACCGGTCGGCGGTCAGGTCCGAGCGGCCCAGGTAGCCGAGCGCCAGCTGATCGCCCGCGAGATACAGCTCACCCGCGACACCCGGCGCGACCGGGTGCAGGCGGCTGTCCAACACGAAGACGCGGGTGTTCCACACCGGGCGTCCGATCGGCACCGACACCGTATCGGCCTCGGTCGCCTCGTGGTAGGTCACGTCGACGGCGGCCTCGGTCGGGCCGTACAAGTTGTGCAGCCGCGCGCCGGTCAGCTCGCGCAGACGCTGCGCCGTCTGCGCGGGCAGCGCCTCACCGGAGGCGAAGACCTGCCGCAGCCGCGGCGCGGGCAGTCCGTCGCCGTTCTCGTTGCCGAGCGTGGAGACGAAGACCGAGAGCATCGACGGCACGAAATGCGCCGTGGTGATCTGCTTCTCGGCGATGATCTGGGACAGGTACACCGGGTCGCGGTGCCCCTCCGGGCGCGCCACGACCAGCCTGGCCCCGGTCTGCAACGGCCAGAAGAACTCCCACACCGACACGTCGAACGTGGCGGGCGTCTTCTGCAACACCGCGTCATCGCGACCGATCGGGTACTCGTGCTGCATCCACAGCAACCGGTTCACGATCGCTTCGTGGCTGACCGCAACACCCTTCGGGCGTCCGGTCGAACCGGACGTGAAGATGACGTACGCGGTGTTCTCCGGCCGCAGCGGGCGCGTGCGCTCGGCATCCGTGATCGGCGCGCCGCTGGTCTCGGCGAAACCGGGCACGCCCTCGATGCCTTCCACCGACAGCGCGGTCACCGCGGGCTGCGGGTCCAGGCCGAATCCGTCCGCCGAGCGGTACAGGATCATCCGCGGGCGGGCGGTCTCGATGATGTAGTTGATCCGGTCGGCGGGCTGATCCGGGTCCAGCGGCACGTAAGCCGCGCCGGTCTGCACCACCGCGTACATCGCGACGACCAGTTCGGTGGAACGCCGCAGCGCCAGCGCCACCAGCGATTCCGGGCCCACGCCCGCGCCGATGAGCTGGCGGGCGATGCGGTTGGCCCGCTCCTGGAACTGGCGGTAGGTCAGCCGCTCGCCTTCGAAGTCCAGCGCGATCGCGTCCGGCGTCGCCGCCGCCTGCGCGTCGAACAGCGAGACCAGCGTCGCGACCTGGTCCACCGGGTGCCCGGTGTCGTTCCAGTCGATCAGCACCCGCGCGCGTTCCTCGGACGCGAGCAGGTCGATGTCGCCGATCGGGACGTCCGGGTCGGCGGTCACGGCCGCGAGGATGCGGTCCAGGCGCCGGGCGAACGCCGCGACCGTCGGCTCGTCGAAAAGATCCAGGGCGTAGGAGAATTCGGCCGACATGCCCGCCGAATCGCCGTGGTCGTCCTGCGTCTCCGACAGGGTCAGCTGCAGGTCGAACTTGGCCAGCCGGGCGTCGTAGTCGATGCCGTTGACCGAGAGACCGGGCAGTTCCAAGCTGGCCTGCCGGGTGTTCTGGAAGGTCAGCATCACCTGGAACAGCGGATGCCGCGCCTGCGAACGCGCCGGGTTGAGCACCTCGACCAGGCGCTCGAACGGTACGTCCGCGTGCGCGAAGGCGTGCAGGTCGGTCTCGCGGGAGCGGGCGAGCAGGTCGGCGAAGCTCATTGCGCCGTCCACCTCGGTGCGCAGCACCAGGGTGTTGACGAACATGCCGATCAGGTCGTCCAGCGCGGCTTCACCGCGACCGGCGACCGGGGTGCCGATGGCGATGTCGCTGGTGCCGCTGGCGCGGGCGAGCAGGACCGCCAGCGCGCTGTGCAGCACCATGAACAGCGATGCGTTGTGCCTGCGGCCCAGCTCGATCAGGGCGCGCTGGGTCTCGCCGGAGATCACGAACGGATAGGTGCCGCCGCGGTAGGAGGCGACGGCCGGGCGCGGCCGGTCCGACGGCAGCGTCAATTCGTCGGGCAGATCG
Organism: Nocardia sp. NPDC004168; assembly: GCF_040610355.1. Lineage (NCBI taxonomy): Bacteria > Bacillati > Actinomycetota > Actinomycetes > Mycobacteriales > Nocardiaceae > Nocardia > Nocardia sp. NPDC004168. The sequence continues at coordinate 219,858 of NZ_JBEXME010000006.1, forward strand.
GCCAGTTCGCGCGTCCAGTACCGGATCTGGTTGGCGATCAGCGAACTCGGGTCGTCCTCGGAGCCGAGCACCTCGCGCTGCCACAGCGCGTAGTCGGCGTACTGCACCGGCAGCGCCGACCACGCGGGCGCCTCCCACGACGTGCGGGCGGCGTAGGCCACCATCACGTCACGGGCCAGCGGGCCCATCGACCAGCCGTCGGCCGAGATGTGGTGCACCACCATGCCCAGCACGTACTCGGTCTCGCTGATCTCGAACAGCCGGGCGTGCAGCGGCACTTCGCTGGTCACGTCGAACGCCATCGACGCCAGCTCGACCAGGTGATCGATCAGGTTGTGCTCGGTCACCCGCACCGGGGTCAGGTCCGGCACGATCTGCGCCGCGTCCAGCACCACCTGCACGGGGCCGGTTTTGGTCTCCGGGAACACCGTCCGCAGCGACTCGTGCCGATCGATCACGTCGATGACCGCGACCTGCAACGCGGCGATGTCCAGATCGCCGGACAACCGGATCGCGACCGGGATGTTGTTGACCGCCGAGGAGGTGTCGAAACGGTTGAGGAACCACATGCGCTGCTGCGCCAGCGACAACGGCACCTGCTCCGGACGGTGCCGGGCCACCAGCGCCTTGCGCGCGCCGTCCCCGGCGTGCGACTCCACCCGCGCGGCCAGCGCCGCGACCGTGGACGCCTCGAACAGCATGCGCACCGGCACCCTGGTGTCCAGCGCGATGCCGAGGCGGGAGGCCACCTGGGTGGCGATCAGCGAGTTGCCGCCCAGCTCGAAGAAGTCGTCGTCCACGCCGACGCGGGAGATACCGAGTACCTCACCGAAGATCTGCGCGACGATCTCCTCGATCGGCGTGGTCGGGGCGCGGAATTCGCGCACCTCGAACACCGGCGCAGGCAGCGCCTTGCGGTCCAGCTTGCCGGAGGCGTTCAGCGGGAACGCCTCGAGCACCACGATCGCCGAGGGCACCATGTACGCGGGCAGCGTGCGGTGCAGCGCGTTCTTGATGCTGTCCAGGTCGACGGGACCGCCGCCGGTGACCACGTAGGCGACCAGCTGGTCGCCCGCGACGGTGTCCATGACCAGCACCACGGCCTGGGTGACGGCCGGATGGTCGAGCAGGGCGGTCTCGATCTCGCCGAGCTCGATGCGCTGACCGCGGAACTTCACCTGGAAGTCGGTGCGGCCGATGTACTCCAGCAGGCCGGCGCTGCCCACCTCCGGATCGCGCGGACGCACCCAGCGCACCAGGTCGCCGGTGCGGTACAGGCGGGAGCCGGGCGGGCCGAACGGGTCGGCGACGAAGCGCTCGGCGGACAGGTCGGGACGGCCGTGGTAGCCGCGGGCGGTCTGCACGCCGCCCAGGTACAGCTCGCCGGGCACGCCGACCGGAACCGGGGCGAGGCCCTCGTCCAGCACGTAGGTCTGCGCGTTCCACACCGGGCGGCCGATCGGCACCGACGTGGGCGCGACCTCGTTGAGCTGCCAGGCGGTGGCGTGCACGGTGAACTCGGTCGGGCCGTAAAGGTTGTGCACCGCGGCGGTGGAGAACTGCCGGAACGCGGTGACGGTCGCGGGCGGCAGCGCCTCACCGGCGACCAGAACCGCGCGCAGCGAGGCGCATTCGGCGGTGTCGGCGGACCCGGCGAACACCGACAGCATGGACGGCACGAACGAGGTCATGGTGACCCGGTGCCGTCCGATGATCTCCGACAAGTAGATCGGATCGCGGTGGCCGTCCGGCGCGGCGATCAGCATGCGGGCGCCGACGGCCAGCGTGCCGAACAGCTCCCACACCGACACGTCGAAGGTGACCGGCGTCTTCTGCAGGATCACGTCGGCCGGGCCGATCCGGTATTCGGCGGTGATCCAGGCGATCTGGTTGACCACCGACGCGTGGCTGACCGCGACGCCCTTGGGGCGGCCGGTGGAGCCGGAGGTGTAGAGCACGTATGCGGTGTTCGCGGCGCGCAGCGGGGCGCGGCGCTCGGCGTCGGTGACGGGCTCGTCGCCGAATCCGCTCAGGTCCAGGGTGTCCAGCGTCAGCACCGGGATGTCGGCGGCGGTGACGTTGTCGCCGGTGGTGGTGAGCACGCACACCGGAGACGAGCTGTCGAGTACGTATTCGGTGCGCTCGGCCGGGTGGTCGGGGTCGATCGGCACGTAGCCGCCACCGGCGGTCAGCGTGGCGTAGATCGCCACCAGCATGTCCACCGAGCGGCGGATGCCGACCGCGACCAACGTCTCCGGGCCGACGCCCGCGTCGATCAGCTTGCGCGCCAAGCGGTTCACCCGCGCGGCGAACTCGGCGTAGGTCAGCTCGATCGGCGCGCCGAACTCCTCCGCGCCGCGCGTGCCGCCGTCGAACAGGACGGCCGGGTCGTCCGGCCTGCCCCGCACCTGCTCTTCGAACAGCTCGAGCACGGTGGCGGCGGGCACGTCGTGCCCGGTGTGGTTCCACTCGGTCAGCACCCGGGCGCGCTCGGCCTCGTCGAGGATCTCGATGTCGCGCACCGTGGTTCCCGGCGCGGCGACGGCGGCTTCCAGCACGCGCAGGTAGCGGCGGCCGAACTCGGCGACGGTGGGCGCGTCGAACAGGTCGGTGGCGAAGGAGATGACCGCGCCCATGCCTGCGGGCTCACCGTTCGCGCCGCGTTCCTCGGTGACCGTCCATTGCAGGTCGAACTTGGCGATGTCGACCTCGAGCTCGTCGGCGGTGACCGAGAGCCCGGGCAGTTCCAGGGTCGCGTGCGACATCTCCTGGAACGACAGCATCACCTGGAACAGCGGATGCCGCGCCTGCGAGCGGGTCGGGTTGAGCACCTCGACCAGCCGCTCGAACGGCACGTCCGCGAACGCGAACGCGGCGAGATCGGTTTCCCTGGTGCGGCCGAGGAATTCGGCGAACGACTCGCTGCCGTCCACTTCCGAACGCAGCACGAGGGTGTTGACGAACATGCCGATCAGGTCGTCGAGCGCTTGCTCGCCGCGCCCGGCCACCGGGGTGCCGATCGCGATGTCGCTGGTGCCGGACAACCGGGCCAGCAGCACGGCCAGCGAGGCGTGCATGACCATGAAAAGGCTGACGCCCTGCGCGCGGGCCAGCGCGACCAGCCGCCGGTGCAACTCGGCGTCGATGTCGAAACTCACCCGGCTGCCGTGGAAGCTCTGCACCGGCGGGCGCGGGCGGTCCGCGGGCAGGTCGAGCTGATCCGGCAGGCCCGCCAATGCCCTGCGCCAATAGGCGATCTCGCGCGCCGCCATGGACGCGGGATCGGATTCCGCGCCGAGCAGCTCGCGCTGCCACACGCTGAAGTCCTGGTACTGCACCGGCAGCGGCGCCCAGCTCGGCGCCTCGCCCGCGCTGCGGGACAGGTAGGCGGCGGCCACGTCGCGCGCCAGCGGGCCGAAGGAGAAGCCGTCGGCCGCGATGTGGTGCACGACGAACGCCAGCGCGTAGTCCGCCGCGCCGTTGCCACGCCCGCCGGTGACCGCGAAGACCCGCACCCGGATCGGCAGCTCGGTCGAGACGTCGAAGCCGCGCGCGGCGAATTCGGCCAGCGCGCCGTGCAGTTCGGCCTCGTCGATCGGCTGCACCTCGATGCCGAGGTCGACCTGGTCGACCGGGAGCACCTGCTGGTAGCCGCCGTCGCCGGACTCGGGGAAGATCGTGCGCAGCGACTGCTGCCGCTCGACCACGTCCAGCAGCGCCGACTGCAACGCTTCCAGGTCCACCTGGCCGCGCAACCGCACCACGAACGGCAGGTTGTAGGTCGGCACGGTCGGGTCGAACTGGTTGATGAACCACATACGCTGCTGTGCCAGCGACAGCGGCACCCGCTCCGGCAGCTGCTGGGCCACCAGCGGCGGGCGCGATTCGCCCACGGGCGCGGCGTTTTCCGCGCGCGCGGCGATACCGGCGACGGTCGGGGTCTCGAACAGCGCGCGCACCCCGATCTGGGTGCCGAACGCGGCGCCGATGCGCGCCACCACCTGGGTGGCGACCAGCGAGTTGCCGCCCAGGTCGAAGAAGTTGTCGTCGATGCCGACGCGGTCCTGGCTGAGCACGTCGGCGAAGATGCCCGCCACGATCTGCTCGGCCTGGGTGCGCGGCGCGCGGAAGTCGCCGGCGTCGGCGCTGAACACCGGCTCCGGCAGCGCCTTGCGGTCCAGCTTGCCGCTGGTGTTGAGCGGGAAGGCGTCCAGCACCATGATCGACGCGGGCACCATGTAGCTGGGCAGCTGCTCGGCGGCGAACCTGGTCAGCTCCACCGGTTCCACGCTGTGACCGGGAGCGGGCACGACGTAGGCCACCAGCTGCTGACCGGTCGCGGTGTCCACCACCAGCACGACGGCCTGGCTGACCGCGGGGTGGGCGAGCAGATCGGTCTCGATCTCCCCCAGCTCGATGCGCTGGCCGCGGAACTTCACCTGGAAGTCGGTGCGGCCGATGTATTCCAGCGTGCCCGCTTCGTTCCAGCGCACCAGGTCGCCGGTGCGGTACATCCGCTCGCCCGTGCTCGACAGCGGGTTCGCGACGAAGCGATCCGAGGTCAAGTCGGGACGGCCGCGGTAGCCGCGGGCGAGCTGACGCCCGCCCAGGTACAGCTCACCGGGCGCGCCGATCGCGGCCGGGCGCAACCGCGAATCCAGCACGTAGACCTGGACGTTCCACTCCGGGATACCGATCGGCACGGTCACCGTGTCGGCGGCCGTCGCCTCCCAGTAGGTCACCGAGACCGCGGCCTCGGTCGGGCCGTACAGGTTGTGCAGCCCCGCGTCGGTGATGGCGCGGAAGCCGGCCGCGGTCTCCGGCGGCAACGCCTCGCCGATCACGAAAACCGCCCGCAGCGTCGCGCATTGGGCCTGCGTAGCGTGCGCGACGAAGACTGTCAGCATGGACGGGACGAAGTCGGTCACGGTGACCCCGTGCCGGGCGATCATCTCCGCCACGTACAGCGGGTCGCGGTGCCCGTCCGGCGACGCGATGACCAGCTTCGCGCCCACCATCAGCGGCAGGAAGTAACCCCACAGCGACACGTCGAACGTGGTCGCCGTCTTCTGCAGGTACACGTCTTGCGCGGTCAGCCGGTACTCGTCGAGCATCCACAGCTGCTGATTGACGATCGCGTGGTGGGTGACCGCGACGCCCTTGGGGCGGCCGGTCGAACCCGAGGTGTAGATGACGTAGGCGGTGTTGTCCGGACGCAGCGGGGCCAGGCGGTCGGCGTCGGTCACCGGGTCGGCGGAGTACGCCGAGGTATCCAGGGTGTCGATCTCCACCCGCCGCACCGCCTGCGGCAGCTCCAGCTCGTCGGCCGAGTGCGTCAGCACGCACACCGGCGCGGCGCTGTCGAGGATGTAGGCGGTGCGCTCGGCCGGATGATCCGGATCGATCGGCACGTACGCGCCACCGGCCTTCAGCACCGCGTGCATGCCGATCACCAGCTCCAGCGAGCGGCGCATGCCCAGCGCGACCAGCGACTCCGGGCCCACGCCGTCGGCGATCAGGAAACGAGCCAGCCGGTTGACCCGCGCGTCGAACTCCCGATACGTCAGCGTCGCGGAGCGACTCGATGAGGGGTGGTGGTCGGGCGACGGGTGGGCCAGCGTCGCGCCCTCGAAGTCGAGGGCGATGTTGTCCGGGGTCCGCGACATCTGCGCGTCCAGCAGCGCCGCGAGCGTGGTGGCCGGAACGTCCTGCTCGGAGTCGTTCCACTCCAGCAGCGTCCGCTCACGCTCCTCGGCGGTGGCGACCGGAAGCCCCCACACGCCGGCGTCCGCCTCGGCGGCGAGGAAGCGATCGAAGAACTCCAGGAACCGGCCGTGGTGGCGGCGCGCCTCGTCCTCGGTGTAGAGGTTGGGGTTGGTCTCGAAGTCGATGTGCGATCGCGTGCCCGCGACCGACTGGTAGAAGTTGACGCCGAGATCCTCGATGCTGCCGGTCGACAGCACGCTGAGCTGCCCGACCATCGGGCCGAGCGCGATCTCGTCACCGAACAGCATGATGTTGACCCACGGCCCGAAGAACTCCGTGGTCACCACACCGTCACCGGCCGCGTCGCGGCGGATGTCCTCGTGCCGGTACCGCTGGTGCCGCAACGCGCCGGACACCTCGACCGCCACCTGCTTGAGCAGCCCCGACACCGTCGTGTCGTGGCCCACGTGCAGCCGCAGCGGCACGATGTTCGACGACACGCCGCCCGAGCGGCGCATCGCCGCGGTGGTGCGCGCGGTCACCGGCAGGCTGAGAATGACGTCCTCGACGCCGTTCCACTGCGCCAGATACGCGGCGAAACCGGCCAGCAGCAGACCGGCGGGCGAGGAATCGTGCCGCGCGACCGCCGCGTCCAGCAGGGTATTCTGCTCGTCCGACAGCGCGGCGCTGGCGATGCCGTTGATCGCGGCGGGCGGCGCGGAACGGCCGGTCAGGCTGGTGCCTTCCTCCAGCCCCGCCACCCGCTGCGCCCAATACTCCTTGTCGGAGGCGAAGCGGGAACTCTCCCGATAGGCGATCTCCTGCTCATACAGCGTGTGCAGGTCGGTCGCCTTGGAAACAGCCGGTTCGACCCCGTCGACATAGGCGGTGTAGAGCTCAGCGATGCGATTCACATAGGTCATCGCGCCGAAGCCATCGAGCGCGACGTGATGCGAGCGGGAATACCAGTACCAATGATCGTCGGCCAGCTGCAGCGCCGCGACCTTGATCAACCGGTCGTTCAGCAGGTCGAACGGACGGCTGTACTCCGCGCGCATCCACGCCATCGCGGCGGCGGCCGGATCGGCCTCGCCGCGCAGATCGACGTACACGACCTTGTCGTAATCGGCGATCGAGTGGTCGACGAACTGCAGCGGCTCGCCATCGCGCTCGACGATCCGCAGGAACCCGGAACCCAACTCGTGCGACGCGTCGATGCTGGCCCGCTCGAGCACATCGACATCCAGCTCACCGTGCAGGTCGACGTACTGCGCGATCGTGACCGGCACCTGCGGGTCGACGTGCTGCGCGTACCAGATGCCCAGCTGAGCGGGAGACAACGGGAACGCACCCGACAGGTCGGGTGCTACCCCAGACGCAGCGTGTGCCCGTTCGCCACCAGTTTCGCCGTTTCCGCCGAAATCCAGCCGGTCCAACCGTAACCTCGCTTCCGGAACACCACGCAAGCGCTCCCCGACCACACCCGGAGAGGGCGCTCCACCTATCCGAGCGTGGCGCCTGCGTCTCCAGGTTCAGTTCTCACATCAAATCAGGCAAAAATGTTCAATTGAACTATCTGTCCAACCGGCCGGGCTCGTTACATGGGCTCGCCCGTGCCCAGCACCCACCGACCGGCTCCGCCGGGACCTTCTTTGCGAATCACCGGATCAATCTACCGTCGCCCCCGGCAGCCGACCAACCAATCGTCATAGCCACTGCACATCAAAGCAGGTAGGTAGGTCGTAAGAGGTTTGCCAGGGGGATGTTGCGGTTCTCACATGCGTCACCCCCGCCCCAAACCGGCGCTTTCGCGCCGCGGGAGGCGGCCGCCTATGGCACCCGCCGTCACGACCCGCGCACCCGCGCCGGGTCATAGAGGTGGGATTCCGCGCACGACACCGCCGGCGTGAGCGCGCGGCCAACCAGGATCACCGCGGCCTGCCGCAGTCCGGCGGCCTCGACCTGGTCGGCGATGTCGGCCAGGGTCCCACGCAGGATCAATTGCTCGGGCTGGCTGGCGCGGTAGACGACAGCGACCGGGCAGTCCGGGCCGTACTCGGCGGCCAGTTCGGCGGCCGTCGCGCGGGTGCGAGTGACGGCCAGGTGCAGCGCGAGGGTCGCGCCGGTGGCGGCGAAATTCGCCAGCGCTTCGGACTCGGGCATCGCGGTGGAGCGGGCCTGCGCCCGGGTCAGCACGACCGACTGGACCAGCTCCGGCACGGTCAACTCCGCACCGAGCACCGCCGCCGCGGCGGCATAGGCGGGCACGCCCGGTGTGACATCCCACGGCACCCCGTGCGCGTCCAACCTGCGGGTCTGCTCGGTCAGCGCCGAATACAGCGACGGGTCGCCCGAGCACAGGCGGGCCACGTCCTGTCCGGCCCGGTCCGCGCGCACCAGACGCTCGGTGATCTGGTCGAGGTCCAAGCGCTGGGTATCGACCAGCTCGGCGTCGGGCGCGCAGTACGCCAGCACGCCGGGATCCAGATAGGTCCCCGCGTACAGGCACACCGGCGACGCGCGGAGCAACTCGACCGCGCGCACCGTCAACAAATCGGCCGCGCCCGGCCCGGCCCCGATGAAGTGCACGGTCATGCGCGCGAGTGTATTGACCCCCGCTCAGGCGGTGGCGTCGAAGTGGGCGATCACCTTCTCGGGGCGAAGGCGGACGACGAGTTCGCCGGGGACGCCGTTGCGCTTGCCGAATTCCTCGGCACGGTCGGCGCCCATGTAACGGCCGCCGATCTCGGTGGCGGTGCGCAGCAGTTCGTCCGGGTCTTCCGAGAGCGTCACCGTGCCCCGCAACTGGACCGACGCGTAGGGCGGTTCCTCCAGGTCGACGCACACCGAGACGCGGCCGTCCCGGGCGAACGCCTTGCCCTTCGCGGTGGACTTGCCGGTGTTGAACACCAGTTCGTCGCCGTCGACGATGAACCACACCGGCGTCACCATCGGCCTGCCGTCAGCCGTCACGAACGCCACCTTGCCGGTGCGGGTGCCATGGGTCAGAAACTCGCGCACTTCGGGATCGGAAAGAGAGGCCATCCGCTCACCCTAGGTGGTGACTCCCGACAGCTCGGCTCGGTTGGTTCGATCGGCTCCGTTCGGCTGAGTTCGGTCGCGCGATTCACTCGTTGCGTCGGTATCGACCGCGGTGGAAGGCGATCAGCGCGCACCGTGCCGGACTGCCGACCCACTGGCTGTCTCCGGTGGACTTTCGTCAGCGCTGCCAGTTGGAGTTGGGAGCGGGCTGCTGGGGCCACTGGGCGTTGGGGCCGCCCGCGGCGGGCTGCTGGTACTGGGCGGGGCCCATGCTCTCGGCGTTCGCGCGGGCGAGGAGGTCGGGCACCTGCGGTCCGGCGACCGGTGACGATGCGCCGCACCACGTGCACTCCAGGTGATGCTTGGTGCTGAGCGGGAAGAGCGGAATGAAGAAGAGCGTGAACTTCGTGACGAGCTTGCGCAGCGCGTGCGCGGCGGGATTGCCGCAGCGGCCGCAGATCAAGGTGATCATGGCGAGCGTGTGGATACGCTTCTGCCAGCCCCAGATCAGCATGTGAAACCCCCGAAGATAGAAAATCCGATGTCGGTCACAGTAGTCGATCGGCGGAGCTTCGGCTCCGGTGAAGAGCGGAGCTTCGGCTCCAGTGAAGAACGGCCGTTCCTGCGCGCGTCCGCGTCACAGCATTCCGCGCTCGCGGGCCCGCGCCACCGCGGAGGTTCGCGAGCGCACGCCGAGTTTTCCGTAGATATGCACCAAGTGGGACTTGACGGTGGTCTCGCTGAGGAACAACTGTTTGGCGATCTCGCGGTTGGACCGGCCGTCGGACACCAGCCGCAATACCTCGATCTCGCGCCTGCTCAGCGTGGTGTCGGCGCGGCGCACCCTGGTCATCAACTTGGACGCGACCGCGGGCGAGAGCACGCTGTCGCCCGCCGCGGCCGACCGCACCGCGGAGAGCAATTCGCCGGGCGGTGTGTCCTTGAGGATGTAGCCGCACGCGCCGGCCTCGACCGCGCCGAGGATGTCGGCGTCGGTGTCGTAGTTGGTGACCACGAGGACGTTCGGCGGGCTCGGCAACTCACGCAGCCGCGCGGTCGCCTCGACTCCCGACCGGCCGGACCCGAAACTCAGGTCCATCAGCACGAGGTCGACCGGCGTGGTCGCGCAGAACGCGACGGCGGCCTCCGCGGTGGCCGCCTCGCCGACGACGGTGATGTCGTCGGCGACGTCCAGCAGCGCGCGCAATCCGGCGCGGACGATCGCGTGGTCATCGGCGAGCAGCAGGCGGATCACTCGGAACCCTCCGCGCCGAGGTCGCGCGAGTCCGCGCCTCGGGTGTCCGTTCCGCCCTGGCCGGGTGGACCGGTCTCGGGCCCGCCTTGACTGCCGGACACCGGCCCGACCGGGTCCGAGGCAGTTGATTCCGTCCGGGCCGGTTCCGTGCGCGGCCGATGTGCCATGGCGAGCGGCACCGCGCCGTGTTCGCCCGCTTCGAGTTCGGCGCAACCCGAGACAGTGTCGAGCGGAAAGGACACGGTGACTGCCGTGTGCCCCGGCTCGGACTCGACCGCCATGACTCCGCCCTGCTCGTGTACCCGCGATCGCATGGCGGCCAGCCCGAACGATCCCGACGGGCTGCGCTCGAGTACTTCGGGAGCGATGCCGACACCGTCGTCGACCACGTCGAGATGAATCGCGTCGTCCGCATACGTGAGCGTCACGCGCATCCGGCCCGCACCGGCGTGCCGGATCACGTTCGAGACCGCGCCTTGCGCGATCCGGACCAGCGCGGCCTCGATCGGCATGGGCAGTCGCTCCGGCGGACCCTCCACAACGAACCTGGTATTCAACCCGGGCGCGGCGGCGCGCTGAGTGATCCGCTCCAGCGCCTCGGCCAGTGACTGTCCCTCCAGCGCGGCGGGAGCCAGTTCGGCGATGAGTCGCCTTGTCTCGGCGAGGTTTTCCGCGGCCGCCTCCCTGGCCAGCCGGATCCGTTGCAGCGCGGGGTGATCCGGCGCTTCCCGCTCGGCCGCGTGCAGCAGCAGTTGAATGGAACTCAGCCCCTGCGCGACCGTGTCGTGGATCTCGGCGGCCAGCCGCTCCCGCTCGGCGAGCTTGCCCGCCGTGCGTTCCCGTTCGGCCAGTATCGCTCTCGTGCTGAGCAATTCGTCGATCAGTCGCTGTCGTTCCGCGGCCTCGCGGAACAACGCCTGATAACCGAGCCCGATCCCGACCGCGACGGCGGCTCCGATGACCGGGCCGACCACACCGGCCACCGACCAGCCCCGATGCAGGCCGAAGCCGACTACCGCCACGGCGGTCGCGGCGGCCACGGCGCAGAGATTCCATGGGCGCGGCAGCAGGTGCAGGTACAGGAAGAACAGGCCGAACGCGAGATAACCCGCGTCCGGCGCGAGTACGGCCAGCCCGAGCCACAGGGCCGTCAGCGCACCGAGCCACACCGGAATCGCGCGCCGTTTCCCCGCGAACCCCGCACCCGCGAAATAGGTCACGAGGAAGGCCGCGGCGAGACCGACGGTCGCGGCCGGATGTGCCGCGCCGGGCAGCGCCGCGCGCACGGCGACCACTACCGCCAAACCGGTCATCAGCACGTGCAGGCCGAGCCGCAAGGTGGTGAAAACCGGGGTCAACGGGGACGAGTGCACGGTGTCAGCTTATGTACGGCTATCGCCGGGGCATCCATCGAAAGGTGGAAAACCGCCGCCGACTTTCGCTCATCCGCGCTTCCTCCCCCGGCGCGATGGAAACGGCCCGGCGCGGCGTGAGGGTGGAGACATGTTCGTCGCACTCCGAGACCTCCGCGCCGCCCGCGGCCGGTTCGCACTGATCACACTCGTCGTCACGCTGGTGGCGGTGCTGGTGAGCTTCCTCAGCGGGCTCACGGCCGGGCTCGCGCACCAGAACGTCTCGGCCGTCGAGTCGTTGCCCGGCGATACCGTCGTCTTCGCCGACACCGGCGGCGCTCCCTCGTTCGACGGGTCCATGCTGACCGGAGAGCAGATCGCGACTTGGCGCGCCGCCGCCCGCGGCGTGACACCGGTGGGCATCGCCCGCGGCAAAGCGAACGGTGACGGCTCTGCCCCCGCGCAGGTCGCCCTGTTCGGCACGGACACGGCATTCGGCAACCGCCCGGCGACCGATGCGGGCACGGTGCTGCTCAGTACCGGCGCGGCCGCCGATCTCGGTGCCGCGCCCGGCGGTTCCGTGGTGATCGGCGGACGCGCGTTCGTCGTGTCCGCCGTGCGTGGCGACGACTGGTACAGCCATACGCCCGTGGTCTGGATGACGCTCGCCGACTGGCAGGCGCTCAACCCTCGTTCCGGCGCGGCCACCGTGCTCGCGGTGTCGGGGGCGACCGATCCGGAAGCGGTGAACGCCACCGCGCACACCCGGACCACCGACTTGTCGGGAGCGCGCTCAGCGATCGGCTCCTACCAGGCCGAAAACGGCTCGCTCACCCTGATGACCGCCCTGCTGTTCGCCATCTCCGCGCTGGTGATCGGCGCGTTCTTCACCGTGTGGACGATTCAGCGAATGCCCGACATCGCCACGCTGAAAGCGCTGGGGGCGACTTCGGGGTCGCTCGTCCGCGACGCACTCGTCCAAGCCGCCACCGTGCTCACGGCCGGTATCGCGACCGGCCTCGGGACCACCGTCGCCGCGGCGGCTTTGCTCGGCGACGCGGTGCCGTTCGTGCTGAGCCCGGCCACCACGCTGCTTCCCTCGCTCGCGCTGATCCTGCTCGGCTTGCTCGGCGCGGCGTTCGCCCTGCGCTTCCTGTTCACCGCCGACCCGCTCACCGCGCTCGGCGCGGGCCGCTGAACCGCAGGCCTGCGCACGGCACGATCGCCAACCGCCGCACCCGGATCGCCTCATCAGCGCACCCGAACCGCCCGACCGCCCTCAGCACGGAGTTCCGATGACACCCACCACCACGCTCACCCTCGCGGACGTGACGCTCACCTACCCCGACGGCACCGGCCGGCTCACCGCCCTGGACCGAGTGAACCTGCGGGTCCGCGGCGGCGAGATCGCCGCCATCACCGGCCCGTCCGGCTCCGGCAAGTCCAGCCTGCTGGCCGTGACAGCCACTCTGATCCGCCCGGAATCCGGGCGCGTCCGTCTCGTAACACTCCGGGACACAATCGATCTCGCTGACGTGACCCGTCGCGAAGCCGCCGCACTGCGTCGCTCGTCGATCGGCATCGTCTTCCAACAACCGAACCTGATCCCGGCACTCACCGCCGTCGAGCAACTCGAGGCGATGGCGCATCTCGGGCAGCGGATCATCACGTCACGCCGACACCGCCGAACGACCCGCGACCGCGCACTGGCACTACTGGACTCGGTCGGGCTCGCCGACCAGCGAGACAAGCGCCCCGCGCAACTGTCCGGCGGTCAACGGCAACGAGTGAATATCGCCCGCGCCCTGATGAACGCACCGTCCCTCCTGGTGATCGACGAACCCACCAGCGCACTGGACACCGAACGCGGCGCCGCGGTGATCGACCTGATCCTGTCCGTCGCCCACGAACACGAGGCCGCCACCCTCCTGGTCACCCACGACCGCACCCACCTACACCGCATGAACGCCGTCTACCGCATGGTCGACGGACGCCTCACTCCGGAGACCGCAGCGGCCGCGGCCCCAGTGACGCCATAGGTCGACAGCCGACGGACCGCCCGGGTCGACAACAGAACGCAGTGGTCTCTCGGCGCACCCACCCAAGAGACACAGAAATATTCATCGAACATTCGATGGAACCAATACGCGATGGTCGGCGTCTAAACCCGTACAACCAAGTTTGTGGGGGAGCCGAGACGGTGCGGTCAACGATCCCCATCATGCTGACGGAGGGTCGTCATGATGTTCACTGTTCAAGGTTCGGCGGCGTTGCGCGAGGCGGGTTTTCACCGACCGGCGTCTCAGGCGGTAAGCGAGGCGGCCATATCGAGGCCCGCTGTAGGCGGGGCTTCCAGCCCAAGAAGTGTTCGGATATTCTTTCTCGCCATAGCAACAGCTCTCGCAATGCTGGGATCACTTTTTGTTGCTCCGGCCGCATCGGCCGCTCCGGAGTACTACCAGCAGGGGCCGGCAGGCTCGGTCAACATCACGCTGCGACCGTTCGACCAAGGGCGCATCGCCCTGACGTATGACCTCGTCAATACGCAGGGGGCCACAGGAATGGAGGTCACGCTGACTCCAGTCGGATTGAACTCCAAGTCGACGACATCGTCCTTCGGCGGTAGCAGGGCCTCGAAAACTGTCATATATCCCTACACCACGGGCGAGCAGGTGAGCGTGGGCGTGCACGTCAAGTTCTTGACTTCACATGGAGTTCAGGACAATTCGGCCAATCCGTTTATTGTAAGCTACCCGCGATGACGAACACGGCGATTCCGGTACTGGTGGGCCGGCTGACGGCAGGCCGAACTGCAAGGGTCTCTTGGGCGCTATGGCCAGCCGAGGTTTATCCCGTCGGCTGTCTCTTGCGTATACGCCTAGCGCCTGACGGCGAAAGGCCTGAGTATCAGGACTCCAAGTCCCTGTTCGCCACGATCCAGCCTACGAAAGGGCATGAGCGCGAGTTCATCTCGGTCGAGTCAGGTCACGGTGAGATTCAGCTCAGTTCCGGTCGACTTCCAACGCGAGGTGGCGAGCCGCAAACCAGCGAGCCATGGGAGTACATGTGGACTCTCGAATACTGGTGGCCACGAGAACGATGGGATGACAAGCTGACGCTGACATGGCCCACCTACGACCTACGCCTCGCCTTGCCGGTAGATATCGGCGCGCTGAGGGCAGCTGCGGACTCGGGATACTGGCTGAGCTGACCGAGGACAAGCGGCGTGCACCTGCGGGCGAATGACATTAGTGCTCAGCCCGCGGACTGGGCTATCTTGTCGCCCACAGAGGAAGAGGCTCACGCGCGAGCAGCCACTGTTGTGGTATTCCGCGGACATGATCTCGATTCCCTATTCCCGTGTGGGCTGCCACGATGCCACCGACGATCGCTGCTGTGGTGTCCACATCTCCACCAGCCTCGACACATGCGGTGATGGCGGCCGGATAGTCGGCGAGATAGGTTGCTGCCGCCCACAAGGTGAACGGCACCGTGTCCTGAGCGCTGACCTGGGCGCCGTTGCCGAGTTCGTAAGCCGCTTCGGCTACCGTCTTGCCCAATAGTTTTCGAGCTCGGCGGACACCTGTCGCGGTCAGTCCGTCGACCAGGTATGGCTCGACGGCGGATAGCAACTCCATTGGTGTACAGCCAGTTTCGCGAGTGGCCGCGGCATGGCTCGCCGCGACGGCGATCGCCATGGCGCCGATGATCGCTTCGGGATGCCGATGGGTGACTTCGGCGGACAACGCGGCCTGCGCTGCGGCCCGGTCCGGGTTCCCGGCGAAGTACGCCCCAAGTGGGGCGACCCGCATCGCGGCTCCGTTTCCCCACGAACCACGACCGTCGAACGATGAGCCTGCGGCCTCGGCCCAGGGGCGTCCGTCACGTATCTGGTGCAGCACGACGACTGTGCCGCCACCGTAGCCGCGATAGGGCTCGCAGCGGTCGGCGAATACGGCCGCGAGCGCATCGCGGTCTATGTAGCTGCGGTTGCGGATTTCCGAATAGACCGAGCAGGCCATCTCGGTGTCGTCGGTCCATTGCCACGGGGCCGTCGGCGGGCGCCCGGCGAGAAGGTCGGATAGGGAGCGGTCGGGCACGAAGAACTGGGCGCCCAATGCGTCGCCAACGGATAGACCGTCGAGGCTGTCGAGGGCGATATCAGGAGTCAGGGGCATACGGAAGCAATAGTGCCGACTCTGACCGACTACAGCAAGACGCCCGCTGTGCGACCACTCGGATCCAGTCGATCGATAGACAAACCGGAGCACTGCCGGTGGTAGGCGCGGGACGGTGCGGGTTCGATTACCGCCGGCCGCGAAGACCAGGAGGTAAGGGTTGGCAATTCAATAAGCGTGTGCATATCATCTACTTATGCTTACTAACTCTAGCGAGAACCGTTCCGGCGACCGGCACAGCGGCACGGACGAACAGCCGTTTTCCGACGGAACCGTGCTGATGCCCTGGCAGGCCGGGCCGCTGCACGACAGCCGGGGCCCGGTGTTCGTCAGCGTGACCGACTTTCTGGCCGCCTCCGAAGAGGACGTCCAGGCGATCTACAAGACGGGAATGCGGCTGGGCCGGAACTGGCCGGTGATGCACGGCGCGGTCGGCCTGTGGTTGTGGGCCCGGCCGTCGGAGTCGCGCGGCGGCTCGATCTCGGTGTGGGAAACCGAGCAGGACATGCGGCGGTTCGTGCGCTGGCCGGTGCACGCCGACATCATGCGGAAGTGGCGCGGCCGAGTCGGTCTGGCCACCGACTCCTGGCAGGCCGCGGAATTCGAAGCGGAGGAAGTGTGGGCACGGGCGCGGAACACGATCGAACGGCGCCCGCACCCACAGGCCGGATGATCCAGCGGATCAGGGTGGCAAGACCCTGGCGTCGGCCGGGATCATGCCCAGCTCGCGTATCTTCTCCAGCCGGGTCACCGCACCGTTGACGGCATTCTCGTGCAGACCGGCGTCTCCGAGCGCCGCTCGAAATCGGTCCATATCCACGCCCTCGACCGCGCGGAGCACGTCTCCTTCGAGGCGCTTACCCTTCTGCGCCATGACGAAATCGGAATCGATATTGATCTCCAGCGGTTGGGTCGACAGGGGAAACGATCGACCGTGGTCGATAGCGACCACTTCCAGCTGCCCGTTACGTTCCACGGTGCGGTAGTTGCCGGGATGCCGGTCCATGGCGCCGATGATGTAGTCGAGCACCGCGACCTGCTGTTGCTGCGCTTTCGGATATTCGCCCACCGGCTTGGCAGGCTCGGACTTGACGAACTGCTGGATCATGCCGGGGCCGGACGCTCTGCCGTCGGGTCCGATCACACCGTCCGTCCGAGCCGTCGGAGGCACCCGACCGAAGCCCAGTAGTTCATCGACGCGATATGCCGCGATCTCCCGGCTCGTCAGCGCGCCGGGAGCGTGCACGAAGGGCAATCCCGCGTCGTATTGCTCACCGTGGATCGGTTTGTAGACGTTGAGTTCACCGTCGTCGGAAAGCATCTTCTGCACTGTCGTGGAGCTTCTCAGCGCTTTGTCCCGCATGTCACCGTCGAACCCGACGTCGGTGGTCAGCCGACGCGCGCTCATCGCCGATTCGGTCGCGCTCGGCTGGTAGTCCCACGTTCGCTGCCGAGCCACCTGCGCCGGATGCGGCCGCAGCTGGGTGCGCGCCTCTTGCACCAGGTGCGAGGACCGCTCGTCGACGTCCCGGAACTCGCGAGCGCCGAGGTCCAGCGTGCGGCTGGTGCGCCGGTAGGTGCCCGCCGCGCTCTGGGTGCCCAGATCGAGAGTTCTGGTCAAGCGCCGGGTGATGTTGCGAAGTAGAGGGGTGACAGCGTCTCTCACCGAGAGGGCGGCGGGGCCGCGCCATCCGAACCCGGCGCGAGCAGCGCGGACCAAGGCGTGTGGACGCCGGGCCGCTTCGGCTCGACCGGGGTTTCATCGACGACGCGGTAATAGCTCATCTCCGGCGCGTCGAGCAGCGCACGCAGGAAGGACGGACCTTCGTCCGGCGTTATTCGCCCGGGCGGGTCGAAAACCTTGACACCGCGCTCGTACAACCTTTCGGCGATCGGGCATCCGTCACGATCGGTCACCGTGAGCGTCACGCCACCGCCAGGAACCAACCTGAATTCGGCTACTCGGCGTTCCGGCGAAAAACCGACGTCATAGATCGCGACCAGAGTCGGCGTGCACTCGGCCATGAACCCTCACCTTCACCTGCCACGAACCGCCCGGCAGCGGCCCATGAAGGGCAACCTACTACCGAACGGTCTGTTTCTCGCGGCGAGGGCTCGCGCCCGCGCGGGCCGTGAGATTCGGGTATCAGCGACCGCGCGACGAAGCGAGAGCGGAAGTGCTTTCGATCGACTACGCGCGGCCCGGGAAGCCACGGTGCGGCGCGGAGGGCGGACGCCGAGCGAAACCACGCGGCGGGGCGTGCCGCGATTCGAGAGTGATCAGCGCGCACACCGCCATGATCTCGTCCGCGCGGAATTCCACATGGTCGAGCGCGGGAGTGATCACCGCGAACGCACCGACGCGGCCGACCACGGTGAGCAGCGCAGCGAGCGAAGCGGGTGCGGTCGGGCCCGCGACCAGCGTTCGTGCCAGGTCGAAGCCCGACGCCTTCGCCAGCGCCCGGATTTCCATTTCGTGCCTGCGCGTGCGCTGGCCGGAGATGTCGCGGCGCAGGTACCCGACCACTTTCGGCTTCATGATCACCTCTCGTTCGATGGGAGCGCCCGCCGCCGGGGGCTTTCGCCACCGCTCGCGGCTCACCGCGTCCGGAGTGCCGTGCCCCGCACGGCATCACCCCGGCGGCGCGCGCACCTCGAGCCTCGAAGAACGAAAGGGACACCGCCACGCTGTCAAGCGCACGAGACCAAGTGCGCGATATCTGCGGTTGCCCCTCCTCGCCTGCCCGACCGTGCTTAAAGTCCGCTCAGGACATCGAATTTCGAGTCAGGGGGATCGAAGGTGACGGACAAAGAGATCGACGGCGTATGGGAGTCGCCGCGATTCCGCAAATTGCTCGCCGAAGGACGGCCCGGTCAGGCCCTCGCCCTCGTCCGCAAAGAAATGGGCCTGTCCCAAGCCGATTTCGGAGCACTGCTGCACTGGGACCGCACCCACGCTGGACGAGTCGAGCGCGGAGAAGTAGGAACCATCTTCGACATTCGCGAACTGGTCCGCGCCGCCGACGCGCTGGGCGTGCCGCGCACCGCGTTGCTGCCCCTCTTGCTCGCTACCCCCGATACGGGGACCATCGACAACGGGGCCTGCGAAGGAGTCGATGACGTGGACCGCAGACAATTCGGCCTGGCAGCGACAATGACGGCGGTGGCGGGTGTCTCCATACCGCCGAGCAGGAACGCGGAACCGATTCGGGTCGGCACCGGGCATATCACGTATATCCGCATGCTCACCGAACGACTCTGGGAGCACGACCATCATCGCGGTGGCGGCGCGATATTCCACTACGCGGCAGGGCAATACGCCTCCGTACGGCGGCTACTGGACTCGAGGTCCTACGGCCACCGCATAGGTGCCGAATTGGTCAGTGCGACGGGATGGCTGTCGAATACCGTTGCATGGTTGGCTCGCGACAGTAATCGCCCCGGCACGGCCCGGCGGCACCTCACGGAATCGGTCTTGCTCGCCGAACAGTGCGGTGACAATGCCTTATTGGCCGCCGCCCTCGGCGATCTCGCGAATCTCGCCGCGTCCTCGCCCGCTTCATTCGCCGAGCCCGTGCGCCTCGCACGACGTTCGACAGAACTCGTCAGAGGCATCCCGTCGGCTCGTATGAACGCACTGAAGGCCGCCGAGGAGGCAGCGGCCTACGCGGCCGTCGGCGACGAGCAGGAGTTCAGCCGCGCGATGGTGCGAGTCTGGCGCGAAGCCGATCGCGGGCTCGACAGCCCGGACGACCCGGCATGGCTGGAGCACGTCACCGAGGCCGAACTGCGCGCCCACGAGGCGCGAGGACTCGGCATGCTCGGACACCACAGCCGGGCGGTGCAGCTGTACCGCGAGAGCGTCGGCCATGAGAGCTGTTTCCCCCGCGACGAAGCCTCGTACCGCGCCTACTACGCCGCAGCCCTCGCGGGCCTCGGCGACACCACCTCCGCCATCACCGAAGCACACACCGCCCTCACCCTCCTCGAAGGCCCCGTCAACTCCCCACGCCTCCTGGCCGAACTACGCCCCGTCCGCGCCGCCGCGACCCGCACCCAGGGCGAGGACGCCGAACACCTCCGCCACCGCTTCGACACACTCGCCCGCACGGCGTGACCTGGCTCGACAAGACATGTAACTGCGCAGCGTAGCCGCCGAGACCAAATGCGTCAGATCGGCGGTTGTCCCTTCAAACCTGCACGATTGTGCTCAAAGACGGCTCATGACACCGGGTTCGGGTCAGGAGGCCGAAGTGGCGGATAGTTCAGTGTTGCACCAGAATAATAATCCGTAGCTTTCTTGCAATGTTTCTCCGAAATGTAGCATACTGTGCCAGTCGGCATGCATTCCGAGACAACCGCAGGGAGGTGCGCAGGATGCCAAGGCAGGACCCCCGCTCCGCCGACACACCGTTGCGGCGCCATCTCGACGGCACCGCGACGTCGCGTCCGACCGCTCTCGACGCCTTCCGCGAAGCCCGCAAAACCTTCCTCGCCGGCGACCGTGTGGACATGCAAGCGCTGGCCAAGGAGCTCGCCGTTGACCGCGCCACCCTGTATCGCTGGGTCGGCTCCCGCGACCAATTGCTCACCGAGATCCTCTGGTCACTGATCGAACCGACCCTCACCCGCTCGCGGAAGACCCACTGCCACTCCGGACCTCCCGCCGCGCCCGGTCAGTCCCCCGCCGCAGCCGTCATGAACGAGGCCATGCGCGCCGTCAACACGAATCCGGGCATGCAGCGCTTCATCGATCGCGAGGGCGAACTGGCCCTGCGCCTGCTGACAACCAAGGCGTCCGGTTTCGAGGCTCGACTGATCGAGCTGATCGCCGAGATCGTCCGCGAGGAGACCGCCGCCGGTCGCCTGCAGTCGTCGATTCCTTCCGAAGATCTGCCGTACGTACTGGTCCGCGTCATGGAGTCCTATACCTACCTCGGGCTCATCACCGGCCAGCAGCCCGACCATGATCGTTCCGCCAGGGTTGTCAACGCACTCCTACCCTGCGAGAAGACCAGCGGTCCGGATGCGGAGTAGGCTACCGGAAGCTGCGTGACGACAGGTGTACACCTCTTCAGCGGAATCCCCGCTTCCCCGCGAACCCGACGTTCACATCAGGTTTACCGGACCTGCCGGCGTATTCGACTACGTAGCTTGTCGAACAGCAGTCCGAAACCTGTTGCGAAAGTGGCCCGAGAGTCACTGTCCGGAAGTATCGGCATTCGAAGTCGGCGATCAAAGCATTGAATATGATCGGCTGCCTTGTGAACGACTGTGGCTACTTCCCTGACTCATTCCTGTCGCGCCTACTACGCCGCCCCGGTACCACGAGGAGCTGACCAGGCTGCCGCGGCATAGGGAGCCGCACTGACAGTTCACTCAGCGCGTCGCAGCTTCTACCGCTGTCGCGTGCGTCCTCGGCTAATTGCCGTATTGCTTGGTTTCCGGCCGTTCGATCATGATCGCGTGAGCTGGTTCCTCGGCCACCGGTCGGTGTTCGACTCCGCGAGGAACCACGAAGATCTCGCCGGGACCAAGTGTTACCGCCGCATGGTCCTGCATTTCGATGCGGAAGGTGCCGTTCCAGCAGAGGAACAGCTCGTCTTCGTCGTGGTGATGCCAGGGGAATGCGCCGTGCAGGCGAGCGATGCGCACCACGGCGTCGTTGGCGGTGGCCAGGTCGCGCGGCTGCCAAGGACCGCTCAGGTCGTCGACGACATCGGTAATGGAGATCTTGCTCATGGGTTCATCGTCGCCGTGGCGAGGTCGGGACCCTAGAGCCAATCAGGCAGAATTGGTTTGCATATGGAGCCAATGGAACTTGCTGATCGGCTCGGTCGCTGGTCGACCGACCGAGGTCCGCTCTATGTCCTGCTGGCGCGGCGACTGCGGGCGTTGATCGATGACGGTGAGCTGCGGTCGGGCATGCGGCTGCCGCCCGAGCGCAAACTGGCGAAGGCTCTCGCGGTCGGGCGCAGTACGGTGGTAGCGGCATACGATCTGCTCGGCGCGGATGGTCGCGTGGTGCGCCGACAGGGCAGTGGCACCCGGGTCGCGGGACCCGAGACGGTCCCGGCTCGCGAGACCACCCATTCCCCGGCCTTTTTGCAACTGCTCGAGCCGAGCGCCGATGTCATCGCGCTCGCTTGTGCCGCTCCGGGGAAACCGCCGCCCGAGTTGGCCCAGGCATATCGGCGCATCGCGCCCGAGCTCGCCGCGGTCGAGGGCGACATCGGGTACCACCCAACCGGACATCCGCTGTTGCGCAGGGCGATTGCCGACCGATATCGAGCGCGTGGCGTGCCGACCGATCCGGAGCAGATTCTCGTCACCGGCGGCGGACAACACGCGCTGTCGCTACTCGCCCGCGCACTGCTCCGGCCCGGTGACCACGTCCTGGTCGAGGCGCCGACGTACCCGGGCGCGCTCGAGGCGTTTCGCGAGGCCGCGACGGTACTGCGGACAGGCCCGGTCGGCTTGGGCACGGTAACCTCGGCGGCGCTCGCGTATGTCGTTGCGACATGCCACAACCCCACAGGGACGGTGCTTCCCGCGTCGGGACGGCGGGCCCTGGTCGAGTCGGCGAGAAGGGCCGCGGTGCCTTTGGTCGATGACGAGGTGCTGGCCGATCTCGGATTCCCTGGCACCGATCCGCCACCACCGCCGTTGGCCCACTATGACGAATCGGTGATATCCATCGGTTCGCTCAGCAAGGTCGTCTGGGGCGGGTTGCGTGTCGGTTGGGTGCGGGCACCGGTCCCGGTGATCGCCCGGTTGTCTCGGCTGCGCGCGGTGCACGATCTCGGCGGCAACATCCCAGCACAGTTAGCCGCCACCTGGCTGCTCCGCGATCTCGACCGATTGCGGGAACGAATCTCGCAGCAGCGCAGAGAAGGTCACGACCTGCTGGTGGCCGAACTGGCCGCGCGTCTGCCGAAATGGGACATCCCCACGGTGTCCGGTGGCCAGACGCTGTGGATCCGACTGCCCCATGGGGATGGCGCCTCCTTCGCTCAGCGCGCACTGCGACACGGGGTCGCGATCTTGCCCGGCGCCGGGCTGGATGCCTCCGGCGGCAGCATCGACCGCATACGGATCAGTTTCGTCGCCGAACCCCACGACCTGCGCGAAGCCGCACGCCGATTGGCCGAGGCATGGCGGACCTACGAACCACCTGACCAGCCCGTCGCGGTGTCACCCCCGCTTGCTATTTGAACGGACTTCCGTTCCGGCTGCGCTGCACCGTCCGAGTGGCGCGAACGCGTGCCGACCCGCACGCACGGCGTAAGCGGCCGACCCGCACTCACTCGTTCCGCATACGTCGACCGGAGCGGTTTTCCGGCCGCGCGGTCGAGTGGGTAGGTCGCGGGCGGCGAACGTCGTGGCCCGACGGGCCGCCGCCCGGTTGCCGACGCGGACCCCGGCCGCGGCCCAGCCGACGACCTCGCGACGGGGTCGTCCGCGACTCGCCGATGTCCACCGCGTCCGCCGAAAAGGGAAGCATGTCGCTCGGCCATCGCGCCGCAGGTGGGGCGGCCACCGTGGCCCTTGCCGGTCGAGGCATGAGGGTCGCGGCGAGTGTGGCGCCCGAGGCGAACAGGGCCGAGCAGATCCACATGGCCGCGCGGTAGCCCGCGCCGAACGCGACGCCATCGGTGAGCGGCGTACGGGAGATGCCGACCAGGCCGGGGATCGCGGCGATGGCGAGTAACTGGGCGATGCGGGCGATCGCGTTGTTGACCCCGGAGGCGATGCCCGCCTCCTCGGTCGGCACCGACGCGAACACGGATTCGGTCAACGGAGCCACGAACATCGCCATGCCCGCGCCGAGCAGGAGGACACCGGGCAGCACCGCGGTGGCATACGAACCGTCCGCGCCGATCCCGGCCAGCGACATCGATCCGGCGGCGGACAACAGGAGCCCGATGGTCATCGGCAGGCGCGCGCCGTGCCGCTGCGTCCACCGCCCGATCCAGCCCGACGACAGCAGCATGATCGCGGTGATCGGGATCATCGCGGTTCCGGCGACGAGAGGCGAATACCCGGCGACGATCTGCAACTGGAGCAGCAGCAGGAACAGCACACATCCCAGAGCGGCGTACACCGGCAACGTCACCAGATTGACCGCGGTGAATTGCCGCGATCGGAACAGCGCGGGCGGCACCAGCGGGTTGCGAACGCGGGTCTGCACGATCACGAAGACGGCCACCAACACCGCACCAACGGCCTGGATCCCCACCTTCCCCGCGATGAAGCCGTAGGTCAGCACCACCAGGCCGGTGACAATCACCGCCGTACCGAGCAGATCCGGCCGTGGCGGCGCGTACGGATCTCGGGACTCCGGGACGCGACGCATCGACACGACGGCCACGGCCACGGCCACGGCCAACGGGACATTGATCAGGAACACCGAGCGCCATCCGGCCAGTTCCACCAGCCAGCCGCCGACGATCGGCCCCACCGCACCCGCCACGCCCCCGAGACCGGACCACATGCCGATCGCCGCGCCTTGATCACGCGGATCCAGCGACGCCGCGATCAGCGCGAGACTGCCGGGCGTGATCAGCGCACCCGCGACCCCCTGCACCACCCGCGCCGCCACCAGCGTCGCGACGTCCGGCGCGACTCCGCACCACGCCGAGGACAGCGCGAAGACCACACTGCCCCAGACGAATACCGCGCGACGGCCGTACCTGTCACCCAACGCCCCGCCCACCAGGATCAGCGACGCCAAGGCGAGGGTGTAGCCGCTCACCACCCATTGGAGATCCACCATGTCGGCGTCGAGGTCCGCCCCGATCCGCGGCACGACGAGATTGACCACGGTGGTGTCGAGGGAGACCAGCGCCGAGCCGAGCACGGCGGCGGCCATGATCCACCGGCCCGTGCCGGACCGCAGCCGGGGACGTTCGGCGAACGTCGCCCCGCCCGCCGTGATGACGTCGCTCATCTGCCCGCGAGCACCACGGCGAAGCGCTCGGCGGGATCGGTCCAGGATCGCTGCGCCGGGAGCCCGGCAGCGGCCAGCTCGGCGTGGAAGTCCGCCAGCCGGAACTTCGCCGAGATCTCGGTGCGCATCTGCTCACCGGCGGCGAACTCGAGCATCAGATCTAGGTCCGCGACGGTCACCGTCATGTCGGCGGTGGCCTCCAACCGCATCTCGATCCACCGGTTGCCGGGATCCCACACGGCGACGTGCGCGAACCGCGAGGGGTCGAAGTTCGCGCCGAGCCGGTTGTTCAGCACGTGCAGGATGTTCCGGTTGAACTCGGCGGTCACGCCCGCGGCGTCGTCGTAGGCGGGCACCATGACGGCCGGATCGGTCACCAGGCCCACGCCCAGCAGCAACTGTTCCCCCGGCTCGAGCACGTTGTGCAGGCGCCCGAAGAACTCGGCCCGCTCCGCCGGGACGAGGTTGCCCAGCGTGCCGCCGAGCAGCGCGACGATTCTCCGCCCACGGCGTGGCAGCCAGTCGAGCCCGTTGGTGAAATCACTGACCAGGCCGTGGACCTCGATCCGGGGGAACTCCGCGTTGATCCACCCGACCGCGTCCCGCAGAGCGGACTCGGAGACGTCCAAGGGCACATACGAGCGCAACGAGCCGTGTGCACTGAACGAACGCAGCAGCAGACCGGTCTTCTCAGAGGATCCCGAACCGAGTTCGATCAGCTCCGTCGCGTCGGAGGCCCCGACCGCGATCTCCTGAGCGCAAGCGTGCAGCAGCGCGCGCTCGGTGCGGGTCGGATAGTACTCGGGCAGGTCGGTGATCGCCTCGAACAGCTTGCTGCCACGGGCGTCGTAGAACCACTTGGGCGGCAGCCATTTCCGCGGTCCGGACAGTCCGGTCATGACATCCGTGCGCAGTGCTTCGGCCAGATCCGCCTCGGTGATCCGGATGTCGATCGTCGCTTCCATCGGGATGGTTCCTTCCAATGCCAGTACCGGGGTTTCGCGTCCGGCTTCACGACGCCGGAGCGAGCGCGTACCTGTCGCGGGTCGATTCGGCCCAAGCGACGACGAGGGGGGACAGCAGCCCGGCGGCCAGCAGGACGAATCCCGTGATGTACCAGCCGACGACGCCGACATCGACGCACAACCAAGCGAGCAGCGCCGGGCCGACGGTGTCGGCCATTCGTAAGCCGATGCTGAAAACACCCAGGTACGCGCCGATTTCCTGCGGCGGGGCGAGCAGGTTCGACGCTTCGAAGCCGCCCGCCGTCTGCCACAGCTCCCCCACGCTCAGGATCGCGCCGCCCGCGACCAGGATGAGCACCGCGATCCATCCCCCGTGGCCGCGCGCGGACGCGAACAGGACGCAGGCGATCAGGAACGCCCAGCCGCAGCGCCGCAGCGCCGCGCCCGCCGCTGGGACGTCGAGGACGCGCCTGCTGGCGCGGACCTGGAACAACACGACGATGGCGATGTTGAGCATGTCGAGCGTGGCGATCGACCAGCGCGGCGCCGTGGTCGCGCCGATGATCCACAAGGGAATGGCGACCGACTGGACGCGGTACTGCAGCGACAGCACACCGTCGAGCGCCGTCAATGCCAGATACGGCCGGTCGCGTAATGCCGCCCACCGGCTGCGGCCGCCGGGCGACTCGGCATCGACGGGTCGCAGCGCGGGCAGTCGGCCGACCAGCAGCGCCGCCAGGGCGAGAAATATCGCTCCGACGACGATCGCCGCGCGGTAGAGCAGGGCGGAGTCGAATTGCACCGCCAGCGCGGACATCCCGATGCCGACGGCGATGCCGACGTTGAGCACCGACCGCGTGTACGCCCGGAACTCGTTGGCCCGGTCGGTGCCGATCTTGGTGATGATCGCCGTGGTCAGCAATTGCACGCAGGCCTGCCCCGCGGCCGCCGCGGGAACGACGAGCAAATACATCGCGAATCCGTCGACCGCGAGAAATCCGAGCGTGGCGAGAGCGGCGACGATCAGACTGCGACGCAATACCAGCAGCGGATCATGCCGATCCGAGAGTTTGCCGACGAGTACTCCGCCGACAACGCAGGCGGCGCCGGCGATGCTGAGCCCCACACCGACGCGTATCGGCGAAATGCGCACGATCCTGGTGAAATACAGGACCACGGTGGACAAATAGATTCCGCTGGAGACAGCGGACGCCGCGGTGATCAGGGTCAGCATGCGCTGCGGACCCGGCGGCGGCAGAGCTACGGAGAGCCGAGACACGAGAGAAGTCCGAGCAGATCAGGCGACCGCCACCGCGACAGGTGAATCGAGCGCCGTGCACATCATTCGGAACCCGGCTACGGTGCGCCGCACCGATTCCAGTACTTCCGCGGTCGACTTTCCGCGGATGCGGAATGCCGCACCGATATCGGCATAGCCGAACGTTTCGGTGATCACCGACCCCACCTGCGGAATCGAGCAGTGGTACGGGGCGTAGGCCTCCGGGACCGCCCAGTGCACGTCCACCACCCGGCACGGCGGCGTCACCGGCGGGTGGATGAGCAGTTCGGCGACCACCTCGCCGTCGGTGAGCGGCGCCGTGGCGGGCGTCCGGCCGAGCTGGATGTCGACCGCCGCGCCGAGCAGGTCGTACCGGTGCACCTCGCGCCACATGTGGGTGGTTTGCCCGCCGCACGCGCGCGCCGCGACCTCCAGAAACTGGACGCGGGGAGAATCGCCGTCTCCGCCGACGAAGAATTCCAGATGGAATACGGTCGGGACACCAGGGCTGAGTGCGGAAAGAACCGATTCGGCGAACTCGGTCAATGTACCGGTCAATGCGGGATCGTCGACCTCGATATAGCCCAGGCTTTCCGCTTCGTTGGCGAAATCGAGGCATGTTCCGAGATATTTCGAAGCGCGCCACGGCCCGAGTTGGGAACCCGTCCACACGCCGTCGATGGCGCCGACTTCGTCCGGGCAGAATTCTTGGACCAGAAATGGTTCGGACGCGAGGTCCGGCAATGCGGCGAGATCCGCTTCCGAATTCAGCTTGACCACATCGCGGCTGCCGGCGCCGAATCTGGGCTTGACGATGATCGGGAAACCGGACTCCGCGGCGAATTCGGCGACCGAGGACAGGTCGGGTGCGGCGCGGAATGCGGGAACGGAGACGTTCCGCGCGGCGACCGCCTGGGCCATCGTCAGCTTGTCGCGGAACCGGGTGACGTATTCCGCCCGGTCACCGGGGATGCCGAATTCCGCGCGCAGTTCCGCCGCCGGGAGTAGGTCGAACTCGTGCAGTGCGACAATGCGTTCCGGCGTGCCGAACCGTGCCGCGAGATCGCGCACGGCACCGTGCACCGGAGTCGCGCCGTCGAGAACCGTGACCGCCGCCGCCTGCTCGGGTATGCCGTCGGGCAAGCCGCTCGCGCAAACATAGGTGACAAGATTGCGAACGTGATCGATACGCTCGGTATACGGAACATCGACACCACGTACGCGGTGGATCACGGTCACGTGTGGTAGCACAGATTCCTCCGTTTGAAGTCGGCTCACTGAACTCAAATAAGGCGCCGGAGACGAAGACAGAGTTACGACTCCGCCAACGCCCGGCAGCGCGGCGGAGAAACATCTGGTCAGGAGAATGATTGTGCGTTCACGTAGCCCGTGATCTATGCCTCATACTGCTGAGTATGCACCTTCCCAACACTGGCAATTCTTCCCCGAAATGAGAAATGCCCGCGTATCTGACCACGTTGTACGCTGGCCTGTTCACCTCACCGGCGTCGCTGGCGGCGACAGCTGGAAAACATCTGTTCAGCGATTGCTGTGAGTTTTCTTTGAGATAGCTGTGCGCTGTCCAGATGGTCGGAAACCAGTAATTTGGATCACAGTGCCGCCAGGCCGGACACCTCGCCCCGCTGAGCCACCGAAGCCGCACGGGCAGGAGTGAGGCCGAGGATGCCGCCAGGAGACGAAGACGAGTCGCATCGCCCCCGGGGCCGGAGTCGACCGTCAGTGCCGACGACCGAGGAGGATGTCGCGCTGATCGACGACCACGGCGCGGATCGCGGCGACGACGGCGGCCACTTCCGGGCGGCGAAGGGTTTCGGTGCGCGCGACGAGCCAGTAGCCGAGGGTGACGGTCACCGAATCGGCCAGCACGCGAACGAGGTCCGCGTGGCGATCGGCCATGAAGCACGGCAGCAGGCCCAGGCCCGCGGAGGCGCGCGTGGCCTCGACGTGCACGAAAACATTGGTGGACGTGACCGATTCGCGCATCGCGGGTACGAAGCTGGAGGCCAAGTCGAGATCGTCGACTTGCAGCATGGAATCGATGAAGTAGACCAGCGGATACCGGGACAGGTCGTCGATCGTCGCGGGTGCGCCGTTCTCGTACAGGTATTCGCGGGAACCGTAGAGGCCGAGACAGTAGTCGGCCAGATGCGTGGCGGTGGCGCGGTGCACTTGCGGCTCGCCCACCACGATCTCGAGATCCAGCCCCGAACGCTGTTGCGAGGCGCGCCGGGTGATCGCCACGATTTCCACCGAGATCTTGGGGTGCCGCCGCTGCACCTCCGCCGCCGCGGGCGCGGCGATGTAAGCGCTGAAGCCGTCGGTCGCCGAGAGCCGGACCACCCCCTCCAGCACCCGGTTGCCGTCGGCGTCCGCGGCCAGCGACTTCACCGCCGACTCCACCGCCTCGGCCGCGGCCAGGGCTTCCCTGCCGAGATCGGTCAGCTCCCAGCCACCGGTCACCCGGGTGAGCACCCGGCCGCCGAGGGTGTGCTCCAGCGCGGCGATGCGCCGGGAGATGGTGGTGTGGTTGATGCCGAGTTCGTCGGCCGCCGTCACGAATCGGCCGGAGCGCCCGACGGCCAGGAGGACGAGGAGGTCGTCCGCGCTGGGACGACCAGGAGTGGCCGGGCGCATATCTGCATCTTTGCAGAGACGCACTGCACAAATGGTCATTGCGGCGTAATTCCTCTGCACCAATACTCGGTGCAGCCAAAGCATTGTGGGGGCCGTCACATCGGGAACGAAGTGTGGCCCCGGGCACGAAGGAGAAGTGCGATGAGGGAGCACAACGCCGTAGCGGCGGATTCGGGCGGCACGACCAGCGGCCTGCGCCGCGTGGTGGCCGCGTCGATGGCGGGCACGGTGGTGGAGTGGTACGAGTTCTTCCTGTACGGCACCGCCGCCACGCTGGTGTTCAGCAAGGTGTTCTTCGCCAAGGGCACCAGCGACCTGGACGCCATCCTCGCCGCGTTCATCACCTACGCGGTCGGTTTCGCGGCGCGGCCGCTGGGCGGCGTGGTGTTCGGGCACTTCGGCGACAAGTACGGCCGCAAGAAGCTGCTGCAGTTCAGCCTGGTGCTGGTGGGCAGCGCGACGTTCCTGATGGGCTGCCTGCCGACCTTCGGGCAGATCGGCTACTGGGCGCCCGCGCTGCTGGTGGCCCTGCGCTTCATCCAGGGCTTCGCGGTCGGCGGAGAGTGGGGCGGCGCGGTGCTGCTGGTCGCCGAGCACAGCCCGAGCCGCAGCCGCGGATTCTGGGCGAGCTGGCCACAGGCAGGCGTACCCGCGGGCAACCTGCTGGCGACGGTGGTGCTGCTGGTGCTCACCTCCACGCTGTCGGACGAGGCGTTCCTCGGCTGGGGCTGGCGGGTCGCGTTCTGGTTGTCGGCGGTCGTGGTGCTGATCGGCTACTACATCCGCACCAAGATCACCGACGCGCCCATTTTCGTCGCGGCGCAGCGGGAAGCCGAGCAGATCAAGGCGACCTCGCTGAGCGTGGTGGAGGTGCTGCGCCGCTACCCGCGCGGCGTGTTCACCGCGATGGGGCTGCGTTTCGGCGAGAACGTCATGTACTACCTGGTGGTCACGTTCACCATCACCTATCTGAAGACGCAGGTGCACGCCGACACCCAAGTGATCCTGTGGTGGCTGCTGGCCGCGCACGCGGTCCACTTCGTGGCGATCCCGCTGGTGGGCAACCTGTCCGACCGCATCGGCAGGCGGCCGGTCTACCTGATCGGCGCGCTCACCGCGGGCACCTGGGGCTTCTTCGCCTTCCCGATGATGGACAGCGGCCACAACGTGGTCATCATGTCCGCCATCGTCATCGGCTTGATCTTCCACGCCTTCATGTACGCCGGGCAGCCCGCGATCATGGCCGAGATGTTCCCCACCCGGATGCGCTATTCCGGTGTGTCCCTCGGCTACCAGGTGACCTCGATCGTGGCCGGTTCGCTGGCGCCGATCATCGCCGTCCGGCTGCTGAACACCTACCACTCCGCGGTGCCGATCGCCTGGTACCTGGCGGGCGCGGCGGCGGTGAGCGCGATCGCCGTGCTCGTCGCACGAGAGACGAAGGGACTGACCTTGGAGAGCATCGATCACGCCGATGCCGAGACCCTCGGCGCGCGCACCGAAGTGACCGTGCGATGAGCGATCTGGCGGGGCGCAGCGCCCTGGTCACCGGCGGCGCGAGCGGCATCGGCGCTGCGTGCGCCCGCGCGCTCGCGGCGCGGGGGGCCACGGTCACGGTGGCCGACGTCGACGACGTCGGCGCGAAGACCGTGGCCAGGGAGCTGGGCGGCAAGTCGTGGGCGGTGGACCTGCTCGACGTCGCGGCGCTGGAGGAGCTGGAACTCGACGTCGACATCCTGATCAACAACGCCGGGGTGCAGCACGTCAGCCCGATCCGGGACTTCGCGCCGCAGCGCTTCCGCGACCTGCTCACGTTGATGGTCGAGGCCCCGTTCCTGCTGGTGCGCGCGGCGCTGCCGCACATGTACCGGCAGGGCTGGGGACGGATCGTCAACATCTCCTCGGTCCACGGCCTGCGCGCCTCCGAATACAAGGTCGCGTACGTGACGGCCAAGCACGGCCTGGAGGGGCTGTCCAAGGTCACCGCGCTGGAGGGCGGCCCGCACGGCGTCACCAGCAATTGCGTGAACCCAGGCTATGTGCGGACGCCGCTGGTGGACAAGCAGATCGCGGATCAGGCCAAGGCGCACGGCGTGCCCGAGCAGGAGGTGGTGGAGAAGATCCTGCTCACCGAGAGCGCGATCAAACGGCTCGTCGAGCCGGAGGAGGTCGCGTCGCTGGTGGCCTGGCTGGTGTCGCCGGAGGCGGGCATGGTCACCGGCGCGGCCTACACGATGGATGGCGGGTGGAGCGCGCGATGAGGGCGCGCTCACCCGAGCGCGGTCAGCGCCATTCCGCGCAGCACCGGCCGGGCGCGTGCCGCGGTCGCCTCGCTCGCACTGTGCGGGGTGGAGTTGATCAGGCCGAAGGCGGCGTGGGCCTGCACCCGCGCCGCCTCCTCGGGTAGTTCGGGATGCAGCTCGCGCAACACGCTCACCCAGATCTCCACGTACTGGCGCTGGGTGCGGCGGATCTCGCGGCGGGCCGCAGCGGGCACGTTGTCCAGGTCGCGGTCCTGGATGCGAATGAGCTCCGGCTCGCCGAGCGCGAAGTCCAGATGGTGATCGACCAGCCCGGCGAGTGCCTCCTCAGGGGAGTTCGTGCCCGCGACCACCTTCTTGCCGCCGTCGAGCAGGCGCTGACTCACCCCGACCAGCAACTCGATCAGCAGCGCTTCCTTGTTCGGGAAGTGCCGGTAGACCGCGGGGCCGCTGATGCCGACGGCGGCGCCCAGGTCGTCCAGGCGCATGCCGAGGAAGCCGCGATCGGCGATCAACCGCGCTCCCGCTTCCAGCAGTTGCATCCTGCGTTGCGCCTTCAATTGCTCACGACGCGTCGGCGCGACGGATTCGGCACTGGTCACACGCGGTCCTTTCGGCCGATCTGGACAACTCGGTTAATCAAGACTAACCTGAATTTCAGTTATCGTCGACTAACTGGACGACAGGACTACGTGATGACCGTTATCGAAGAGGTCGTCGGGAACCGCGCCGCGCACGCGGCGTTGGTCGACGATCTGCGCGCCCGGCTGGCCGCCGCGGCGCTGGGCGGGCCCCAGAAGGCACGCGATCGCCACGTCGCGCGGGGCAAACTGCTGCCCAGGCAGCGCGTGGACCAGCTGCTGGACCCGGGGAGCCCATTCCTCGAGCTGTCCCCGCTGGCCGCGACCGGAATGTACGGCGACGACTCCCCCGGCGCCGGGATCATCACCGGGATCGGCCGGGTGTCCGGCCGGGAATGCGTGATCGTGGCCAACGACGCGACGGTCAAGGGCGGCACCTACTACCCCATGACGGTGAAGAAGCATCTGCGCGCGCAGGAGATCGCGTTGCAGAACCAGCTGCCGTGCGTCTACCTGGTCGACTCCGGTGGCGCGTACCTGCCGCACCAGGACGAGGTGTTCCCCGACCGGGAGCACTTCGGGCGCATCTTCTACAACCAGGCGACCATGAGCGCCAAAGGGATTCCGCAGATCGCCGCGGTGCTCGGCTCCTGCACCGCGGGCGGCGCCTACGTGCCCGCGATGAGCGACGAGGCCGTGATCGTGCGCAACCAGGGCACAATCTTCCTCGGCGGCCCGCCGCTGGTGAAGGCCGCGACCGGTGAGGTGGTCACGGCCGAGGAACTCGGCGGCGGCGAGCTGCACTCGCGCACCTCCGGCGTCACCGACCACCTGGCCGAGGACGATCAGGACGCGCTGCGCATCGTGCGCCGCATCGTGGCCACGCTCGGCCCGCGCACGCCGGTCCCGTGGGAGGTGCGGCCCGTCATCGCGCCCGCCGCGCCGGAATCCGAGCTCTACGACGTGGTGCCGACCGACCTGCGCACTCCCTACGACGTGCGCGAGGTGATCCATCGCCTGGTCGACGGGACCGTCGAGGGCGAGAGCGGGTTCCACGAGTTCAAGGCCGAATACGGCAAGACCTTGGTCACCGGGTTCGCGCACATCCACGGACATCCGGTGGGCATCGTCGCCAACAACGGCGTGCTGTTCAGCGAATCCGCCATGAAGGGCGCG
Organism: Nocardia sp. NPDC004168; assembly: GCF_040610355.1. Taxonomy (NCBI): domain Bacteria; kingdom Bacillati; phylum Actinomycetota; class Actinomycetes; order Mycobacteriales; family Nocardiaceae; genus Nocardia; species Nocardia sp. NPDC004168. The sequence goes on from NZ_JBEXME010000006.1 coordinate 253,258, forward strand.
CATTTCATCGAGCTGTGCGACAAGCGCAGTATCCCGCTGCTGTTCCTGCAGAACATCACCGGCTTCATGGTCGGCCGCGACTACGAGGCAGGCGGCATCGCCAAGCACGGCGCGAAGATGGTCACCGCGGTGGCCTGCGCCCGCGTGCCGAAGCTCACCGTCGTCATCGGCGGCTCCTACGGCGCGGGCAACTACTCGATGTGCGGGCGCGCGTATTCGCCGCGGTTCCTGTGGATGTGGCCGAACGCCCGGATCTCGGTGATGGGTGGCGAGCAGGCGGCGTCGGTGCTGGCGACGGTGCGCGGCGACCAGCTCGACAGCAGCGGGCAGCCCTGGTCGGCCGCGGACGAGGAGGCGTTCAAGGCCCCGATCCGGGACCAGTACGAGAGCCAGGGCAACCCCTATTACTCGACGGCCAGGTTGTGGGACGACGGCGTGATCGATCCCGCCGACACCAGAACCGTGCTCGGGCTCGCGCTGTCGGTGTGCGCGCAGGCCCCGCTCGAACCCGTCTCCTACGGCGTTTTCCGGATGTGATGACGATGCTGAACAGATCCGTTCCCGTCGGATTCGACACCGTGCTCGTCGCCAACCGCGGCGAGATCGCGGTGCGGGTGATCCGCACTCTGCGCGGCTTGGGGATTCGCTCGGTGGCCGTCTACAGCGACGCCGACGCCGACGCCCGCCACGTCCACGAAGCCGACACGGCGGTGCGTCTCGGCCCGGCCCCCGCCCGGGAGAGCTACCTCGCCATCGACCGGGTGGTGGCCGCCGCCGTGCGCACCGGCGCGCAAGCGGTCCACCCCGGCTACGGGTTCCTCTCGGAGAACGCCGCTTTCGCCGCCGCGCTGGCGGAGGCGGACATCGTCTTCCTCGGACCGCCGGCCCGCGCCATCGAGGTGATGGGCGACAAGATCACCGCGAAGAACACCGTGGCCGCGTTCGGCGTCCCCGTGGTGCCCGGCATCGCCACCCCGGGCCTGACCGATGACGAGCTGATCGCCGCGGCCGCCGAAGTCGGCTATCCGGTGCTGGTCAAGCCGTCCGCGGGCGGTGGAGGCAAGGGCATGCGCCGGGTGGACGATCCGGCCCGCCTGCCGGAGGCGCTGCGCAGCGCCCGGCGCGAGGCCGCCGCCGCGTTCGGCGACGACACGCTGTTCCTGGAACGGTTCGTCACCCGGCCGCGGCACATCGAGGTGCAGATTCTCGCCGACCAGTTCGGGAACGTGCTGCATCTGGGCGAGCGCGAATGCAGCTTGCAGCGCCGCCACCAGAAGGTGATCGAGGAGGCTCCCTCGCCGCTGCTGGACGCGGCCACCAGGGCCAGGATCGGCGCGGCGGCCTGCAACACCGCGCGCAGCGTGGACTACGTGGGCGCGGGCACCGTGGAGTTCATCGTCTCCGCCGACCAGCCGGACGAGTTCTTCTTCATGGAGATGAACACCCGCCTGCAGGTAGAGCATCCGGTCACCGAGCTGGTCACCGGCGTCGACTTGGTGGAATGCCAGGTCCGGGTGGCGGCCGGGCAGAAGCTTGCGGTGGCGCAGGACGACATCCGCATGGTCGGGCACGCGATCGAGGCCAGGGTGTACGCCGAGGATCCGGGGCGCGGGTTCCTGCCCACCGGCGGCACGGTGCTCGACCTCGACGAGCCGGAAGGTCCCGGCGTCCGGGTCGACTCGGGCCTGCGGATCGGCACGCGCGTCGGCAGCGATTACGACCCGATGCTGTCGAAGGTCATCGCGCACGCCGGTGATCGCGCCGCCGCGCTCGCGAAACTGGATCGCGCGCTGGCCGACACCGTGCTGCTCGGCGTGACCAGCAATATCGAATTCCTGCGCTTCCTGCTCGCCGACCCGGACGTGGCCGAAGGACGGCTGGACACCGCCCTGCTGGACCGGCGGGTCGCCGACTTCCGGCCCGCCGCCGTGGGCGACGACGAGTTCGTCGCCGCGGCGGCCTGGCACTGGGTGCGCCGCTGGCCCGCCGCGCCGCGCGACCCCTGGGAGGTGCCCTCCGGCTGGCGGATCGGGGCCGACGCGCCGACGCCGATCCGGCTCGCGGGCGGCGAGCGGGTCGAGCACGTCTACCTGTCCGGCACGCCGGACGACGGCACGGTGCGGGTCGACGAGGGCGAAAGCCGCGCGCTGACGGCGGTATTCACCGCCTCCGGCGATCGATGCGCGGGCGAACTCGCCCTCACCCTGGACGGCCTGCGCCGCACCTACCGGGTCGCCGAGCAGGACGGCTTGTTGTGGGTGGCCGGACCGTCCGGCATCGCGGTGCTGCGCGAAGTGGCCGAGGTCAACGTGCGCGGCGGCGACGAGCACGTGGGCGACGCCGAGATCCGCTCCCCCATGCCCGGCTCGGTGATCGCGGTGCCGGTCGCCTCCGGCATCGCCGTCGCGGCGGGCGATCCGGTGGTCATCGTGGAGGCGATGAAGATGGAGCACTCGCTCACCGCGCCGGTCGCCGGAACCGTCGAACTACTGGTCGAACCCGGCGCGCAGGTGCGCCTGGACCAAGTGCTGGCGCGCGTCGTCGCGCAGGCGGCAACGAATCCCACCGAACGAGAAGGAATCCCCGCATGACCGACTTCCTGTCCACCGGCACGCTGCCGGAGGAGTACCGCGATCTCGCGCTGACCGTGCGCGACTTCGCGCGGTCGGTGGTCGCTCCGGTGGCGGCCGAGCACGACGCGAACCACACCTTCCCGTACGAAGTGGTCGCGGGGATGGCCGAGATGGGCCTGTTCGGCCTGCCGTTCCCGGAGGAGTACGGCGGCATGGGCGGCGACTACTTCGCGCTGTGCCTGGCGCTCGAGGAACTGGGCAAGGTCGACCAGAGCGTGGCGATCACGCTGGAGGCGGGCGTCTCGCTCGGCGCGATGCCGATCTACCGCTTCGGCAACGACAAGCAGAAGCAGGAATGGCTGCCGCGGCTGACCAGCGGCCGCAACCTCGCCGCGTTCGGGCTCACCGAACCGGGCGCGGGCAGCGACGCGGGCGGCACCAGGACCACCGCGGTCATCGACGGCGGCGAATGGATCATCAACGGCAGCAAGCAGTTCATCACCAATTCCGGCACCGACATCACCAAGCTCGTCACGGTGACCGCGGTGACCGGGAACACCGGCGGCAAGAAGGAGATCTCGACGATCCTGGTGCCGACCGACACACCCGGTTTCGTCGCCGAGCCCGCGTACAACAAGGTCGGCTGGAACGCCTCCGACACCCATCCGCTCAGCTTCACCGACGTCCGCGTCCCCGAGGAGAATCTGCTCGGCGAGCGCGGGCGCGGTTACGCGAACTTCCTGCGCATCCTCGACGAGGGCCGCATCGCCATCGCCGCGCTCGCGGTCGGCGCCGCGCAGGGCTGTGTGGACGAGAGCGTGCGCTACGCCAAGGAGCGCGAGGCGTTCGGCCAGGCGATCGGGCGCAATCAGGCCATCGCGTTCAAGATCGCCAGGATGGAGACGCGGGCGCACGCCGCGCGCACGGCCTACTACGACGCGGCGGCGCTGATGCTGGCAGGCAAGCCGTTCAAGAAGCAGGCGTCCATCGCCAAGCTGGTGGCCAGCGAGGCCGCCATGGACAACGCTCGCGACGCGACGCAGATCTTCGGCGGCTACGGATTCATGAACGAATACGCCGTCGCCCGGCACTATCGCGACAGCAAGATCCTGGAAATCGGCGAGGGGACGACGGAGGTGCAGCTGATGCTGATCGGACGGGAGCTGGGCCTGTGACCCGGCGGACGGTCGTGCAGCGCGGCCTGTGGTTCGAGGAGTTCGACACCGAGGTGGTCTACGAGCACCGCCCCGGCCGCACCATCACCGAGGCGGACAACGTCCTGTTCACCACGCTCACCATGAACACCCAGGCGCTGCACCTGGACGCGGCGTTCAGCGATCGATTGCCTCCGTTCAATCAGCGGTTGGTGAACTCGATGTTCACCCTGTCCACGTTGATCGGACTGTCGGTGGCGCAGCTGACCCAGGGCACCATCGTGGCCAATCTCGGCTTCTCGGAGGTCGCTTTCCCCAAGCCGCTGTTCCACGGCGACACCATGTACGCCGAAACCGTGGTCACCGACAAGCGCGAATCGAAGAGCCGTCCGGGCGAGGGCATCGTGACCTTCGCGCACACGGCGCGCAATCAGCACGGCGAGGTCGTGGCCACGGCGGTGCGCAAGACGCTGGTGCGCAAGGCTCCGGAGGGCGTGGCATGAGGCGTCCGGTCCGGGTGAGACAACCCAAGGTCACCACGAACAGCGATGCGGATGCCCACAACCGACCCAGCATGAGCGGCCCGGCCCTGAGGCAGCACAGCGGCACTACACCGGGCTCCGTGGGTATCCACATCCGACACAGCATGAGCGGTTCGGCCCGGAGTCGGCAGGGTCGCGCTCATGCCGGAGGCGATGCCGCATGAATTGGCAGATGGCAGGTCCGGCCTGGTTGTTCTGCCCGGCCGATCGTCCCGAGCGCTTCGCGAAGGCGGCGGCTGCGGCCGACGTCGTGATTGTCGACCTCGAGGACGGCGTCGCCGCGCACGACAAAGCGGCGGCGCGCAAGGCGCTGCTGGATACACCGCTCGATCCGGCGACCACGGTGGTGCGCGTCAACGCGGCGGGTACCGAGGACCACGCGCTCGATCTGGCGGCACTCGCCGACGCCGCCTACCGCAGGCTCATGCTGCCGAAATGCGAGTCCGCCGAACAGGTCACCGCGCTGGCGGACTACGCGGTGATCGCGCTGATCGAGTCGCCGCTCGGCGCGCTCACCGTCGGCGCGGCGATGACGGCGCGCAACGCGATCGGCGTCATGTGGGGGGCGGAGGATCTGGTCGCCGGGCTCGGCGGCACGGCGAGCAGGCATGCCGGCGGCGGCTATCGCGACGTGGCCCGCCACGTCCGCTCCACCGCGCTGCTGGCCGCCAAGGCGTACGGCAAGTTCGCGCTCGACTCGGTGTACCTGGACATTGGCGATCTGGACGGGCTGCGGGCCGAGACCGAGGACGCGGTCTCGGTGGGTTTCGACGCCAAGGTGGCGATCCACCCGAGCCAGGTGCCGGTGCTGCGCGCCGCCTATGCGCCCTCGGAAGCAGAGCTCACCTGGGCCCGCCGAGTGCTGGCGGAAGCGCCGAACCACCGCGGTGTCTTCGCCTTCGAGGGCAGGATGGTCGATGGCCCCGTGTTCCGGCACGCCGAGCAGATCGTGCGGCGCGCCGACCGCGCCTGAACGCAGAGTTTCCCCAGTCGAGAGGACCGCGATGCAACCACAATGGGTGCCGACCGAAGAAGACATCGCCGAGGCGAGGATCACCGACTTCGCCCGATTCGTCGCGGAACGCACCGGTGTGCACGCGACCGACTATCACGCGCTGTGGCAGTGGTCGGTCGACGATCTCGCCGGATTCTGGCACGCGCTGTGGGACTACTTCGAACTCGGTGACATCGCGGGCGAAGTGTTGGCGAGCGCGGAGATGCCGGGCGCGCAGTGGTTCCCCGGCACCCGGTTGAACTATGTGGACCAGGTGATCCGGCAGCTGCGCACCGACCGGCCCGCGATCAAGGCGGTCAGTGAGGACGCTCCGATCCGCGAGGTGTCCTGGGCCGAACTGATCGACCACACCGCCGCTTTCGCACAGACGCTGCGGTCGCTGGGTGTGCGGCCCGGCGACCGGGTGGCCGGGTATCTGCCGAACATCCCGGAAGCGGTGATCGCGTTCCTGGCCACCGCGAGCATCGGCGCGATCTGGAGCGCCTGCGGACAGGACTACTCGCCGAAAGCCGCGCTGGACCGTCTCGGGCAACTGGAGCCGACCGTCCTGGTCACCGCCGACGGCTACCGCTTCGGCGGCAAGGCGCACGACAAGCGCGACGACATCGCCGCGTTGCGTGCCGGCCTGGACTCGCTGAAGGGCACGATCGCGGTCTCCCGGCTCGGGCTGGACGTGCCGGACGCGACCTCGTGGGACGAGGCGGTGACCACCACCGACGGGCTGCCTCCGGTGATCACCACGGAGTCGGTGGATTTCGACCATCCGCTGTGGATCGTGTTCTCCTCCGGCACCACCGGCCTGCCCAAGGGCATCGTGCACGGCCACGGCGGCGTGCTGCTCGAACACCTCAAAGCCGTTGCCCTGCAATCCGACATCGGACCCGAGGACACCTTCTTCTGGTACACCAGCCCGAGCTGGATGATGTGGAACTTCCAGATCGCGGGCCTGCTGGCCGGGGCGACCATCGTCACCTACGACGGCAGCCCTACCGCGCCGACCCCCGACGCGCTGTGGCGGATCGCCGCCGAGGTCGGCGCCACCGTGCTCGGCGCCAGCCCCGGCTATGTGCTGGCCTGCATCAAAGCTGGCTCGGTGCCGCGCACCGAGCACGACCTGTCGGCCCTGCGCACCGTCGGCATCACCGGCTCCTCGCTGCCCACCTCCTCGGCGCTGTGGCTGGGCGAGAACGTCGGCGAGCACGTCCAGGTGTCCTCGATCAGCGGCGGCACCGACGTGGTGTCCGCGTTCATCGGGGGCGCGCGCACCGTGCCCGTGTGGCCGGGTGAGCTGTCGGCGCCCTTCCTCGGCGTCGCGCTGGACGCCTACGACCCGGCGGGGCAGCCGGTGCGCGGCGAAGTCGGCGAGCTCGTCATCACCGCGCCGATGCCGTCCATGCCGGTCTCCTTCTGGCGCGACGAGGACGGGAAGCGTTATCACGACGCGTATTTCGACATGTTCCCCGGCGTGTGGCGGCACGGCGACTGGATCACCATCACCGACCACCACAGCGTGGTCGTGCACGGGCGGTCGGACTCCACGCTCAACCGGCACGGCATCCGGATGGGCAGCGCCGACATCTACCAATCCGTCGAACGGCTCCCGGAGATCGCCGAAGCGCTGGTGATCGGCGCCGAGCAGCCCGACGGCGGATACTGGATGCCGCTGTTCGTGACCCTCGCGCCCGGCGCGGAACTCACCGACGAGCTGAAAGCGCGCGTCAACAGCACCATCCGCACCGAGGTATCCCCCCGCCACGTGCCCGACGAGATCATCCTGGCCCCCGGCATCCCGCACACCCGCACCGGGAAGAAGCTCGAGGTACCGATCAAGAAGCTGTTCCAGGGCGCCGACCCGACCCGCGTCGTCGAACGCAGCGCCGTGGACAACCCGGACCTGCTCGACTGGTACGGCACGATCCGGCCCGGCGGGCAGGGCTGAGGCCGCCGCTGGCCTCGCTGCGATGCAGTGTGTTTCACGCGTGACGCGATTGACTCAGTTGAGGCTGCCCTGCGGCGCGACCCAGACTTGGGGCTGCCTCGTCACCGCGGCGATATGTTCGAAATCCGCGTCGTAGTGGACCAGTACTGCCCCGTGGAACTCGGCGACGGCCGCGGTGAGCAGGTCCACTATCCCCGCCGCTCGGTGGTGACCTTTGCGTGCCATCAATTGCTGGACTTCTCGCGCACGATCGGCGATCGACTCATTGATCGGCAGGTTGACGTATAGAGCGCGACGGCGCTGTGCGATGTTCTGCACGTCGGCGAGGTTTCGCCCGGAGTAACCGGCTTCCAGATCCACCGTGACGCATGTCGCGGCCGCACGATCGGCGATCAGCCCGGCGATCACCGCGCGCACCGGCTCGTGCCCGAGTCTGGCGCTCGCGGAGGTGTCGACGAGATGCAGTCGAAGCGGAGTGGCCTCGCTCAACGGCGAGCCTCGCGCATGATCTCGGCCTCACCGATATCGGGGCCGACCCCGAACCCGTACGGGTCGGTCAAGACCTGTTCGATCCGGCGTCGCCGTTCGGCAACGAATTCCAGCGCCGCGTTCACCGTGTCTTTCTTGGTGGTGGTTCCCAGCTCCTTGGCAGCCAGGGCCAGGGCTTCGTCGTTCAGATCGATCATCGTCTTCATATATATAAGGATATGCCCGGATAAACCTTCACAGCAATACCGGATATCCACCGTCGGAGGCGGCCACGACCCGACATCCCGCACCGGCGAGAAGCCCGAGGTTCCGATCAAGAGACTATTCCACCTCCCCCGACCCGACCCGCGTCGTCGAACGCAGCGCCGTGGACAACCCGGAGCTGCTCGACTGGTACGGCACGATCCGGCCCGGCGGGCGCGGCTGAGGGCGCTCCCGACTTCGGCTGCGGCCGATCCCGATCAGTTGCCGGACGCAGTGCCGGGAGCGCGCGAATCGGGCGCCGCGATCCAGAACGGGCGCGGCTGTGTGCTGTGCGTCGCGAGTTCGGCTGCGGCGCAAGATTTTATCGGTGGTAGCCGCGCCCGCCGATGGACGCGGTGAAGACCGCCGCCCGCGCGCCGCGGGCGGCTTCCAGGTTGCGCTTCTCCTGCGGGGTGAGCCGATAGCGCGCCGTGATCCGCCGTACCGCGGCGACCACGGCGCCGAGCACCGGGATGGGGTCCACCGGGCGCAAAGCCAACGCCATGACGAACTCCTTACCAGAAAGACGTACCGGTACAAGCGGTTTCGGACAAACGGAGTATTGGATGGTGAGCCGGGGTACGCGAGCGGCGGGCATCGGGCATGGACCGGCGTCCGGGTTTCTCCTAGCGTGGAGGCGACAGCCGGTTCGACATGCGCGTGGAGGTGGCATCGTGGCCGCACAGGACGTCCGAGAACGCACGGAGCCCGCGGGTTTTCCGCCTGGGCCCGCGCTGCCGCCGCTCGTGCAGAGCGCGTTGTTCCAGCGGGACCGGGCCCGGTTCCTCACCGCGATGGCGCGCCGCTACGGTGACGTCTTCACCCTCCGGATCCCGCCGTTCGCCGACCGCGTCGTGGTGTACTCCCGCCCCGAGCACATCAAGGAGATCTTCGCGGGCGATCCGCACGACCTGCACGCGGGCGAGGGCAACCAGATCCTCGGTGCGATCATGGGCCCGCACTCGCTGCTGCTGACCGACGAGGCCGAGCACGCGCGGGCGCGCAGGCTGCTCATGCCCGCGTTCAACGGCGCCGCGCTGCGCGGCTACCGAGCGCTGATCTCCGAGATCGCGGCCGCGGAGATCGGCGGTTGGGCGCCCGGATCCACCGTGCGCATGCTGGACCGTATGAACGCGCTCACCCTCGAGGTGATCACGCGGGTGGTCTTCGGCGTCACCGACGAGCGGACCAGGGCCGAGCTGAACCCGCGCCTGAATCGGATCGTCCACCTGAATCCGCTGGTCTTCCTGGGTTTGAAGAACGACCGATTGCGGCGGGTCGGCCCATGGAAGAGCTTCGCCGAGAACCTGGCCGCGGTGGACGCCTTGCTCTACGCGGAGATCGCCGAGCGGCGGCGGGCGACCGATCTGGCCGGGCGCACCGACGTGCTGTCACGCCTGCTCGAGGTCGGCGCGGGCGACGGCGACGCGCCGCTCACCGATGCCGAACTGCGCGACCAGCTCATCACGCTACTGCTGGCCGGGCACGAGACCACCGCCTCGGCGCTGTCCTGGGCACTCTACGAACTCGCCGCCGACCCCGAGATCCAGCGGCAGGCCTCGGAGGCCGCGCGCACCGGCGACGACCGATACCTGGACGCGGTGCTCAAGGAGGCCATGCGGTTGCACACCGTCATCTCCGGCACCAATCGAAAACTGACCAGGGACATGACGATCGGCGGACAGCGGCTGCCCGCGGGCACCGTGGTCGCCACGTCGATCGTCCTCGCACACCGCCGTACCGAGGCCTACCCCGACGTCGCCGTGTTCCGCCCGGCCCGCTTCCTCGACGGCGAAGTGGCGCCGAACACCTGGCTGCCGTTCGGCGGCGGTGTGCGGCGATGCATCGGCGCGGGGTTCTCACTGCTCGAGGGCACCACGGTGCTGCGCGAAATCCTCGTCCGCGACACGCTTTCGCTCCCGGCGGGCAGCGCGCCCGAGCGCGGCAAGATCCGCAACATCACCACGGTGCCGCGCGGCCGGGCGCGGGTGGTGGTCGACCGGCGGTCAACCAGTATGTGAACAATGATTCTGTGTTCGATCAGCACTTGTACTGGATTTATATTCGTGTAAGTTTGTCTCTGTTCGACAGCTAGTCCCGGCACGGCTCGCATCGTGCCCCGCGCTTCGGCCGAGTCCGGCTGTCGACTTCCGGACGCACCGGCGCGCACATCCCGCCTCGTCGCATGCCGGCGCGCACCGGAGAACAGGTACAGCTCCCGGGGGCCGCTCATCCCCGGGAGCCGTATCCCGTGGCACGGCCAGCCCGGCCATACGGCCAGGTCGTTACGATGTTCGTCATGAGTGTCGACAATCGCCGTACGGCGCGGAAGGCGAGCAGCGGCGACTCGGCACCTCGCGAGATCCGGCGCAGACCGAAGAACCGCCGTGCCCAGATCGCCGCCGCGTCGGCCGCCGCGTTCGGCGCGCTCGGCTACCACGGCGTCAGCATGGACGACATCGCCTCCGGGCTCGGCATCAGCTCCGCGGCGCTGTACCGCCACTACCCGAGCAAATACGCGCTGTTCCGGGAAGAACTGCTGCGCGTCGGCCAGGCGATGACCGAATCGGTCGAGCTGCCCGAGGAGGCGGCCGACTGGCCCGCCGAACAGCGGCTGCGGCACGTGCTCGACGCGCTCATCGCGGTCACCATCGATAACCGCCCCACCGTCACGCTGGTGCGCTGGGAAGTCAGATACCTCGAGCCCGACGACCAGACCACGCTCAACGACCAGCAGGCCACGGTACTCGGCGCGCTGGGCAGCCAGCTGGCCGCGCTGCGCCCGGAACTCATCGAGGAGGACGTGCGCGTGCTGCGCGCCGCCTTGCTCAGCACGATCACCAGCATCGCCGACCATCACGCCGCTCTCCCGGCGAAACCCCTTGCCCGCCTGCTGCATTCGGCGTGCTGGTCGGTCGCCCACGCGAAGCTGCCCGCGACGCGCGCGGTCGAGCCGGTCGCGGTGGTGGAGATCCCGGATTCGTTCAAACACGAACTGCTGCTGCGCAAAGCGGTCGAGCTGTTCCACGAACGCGGCTACCCCAACGTCAGCGTGGAGGACATCGCCACCGCCGCAGGGCTTTCGGCGGCCTCGGCGGTGTATCGCTTCTACCGCGGCAAGAGCGACATCCTGGCCGCCGCGTTCCGCCGTGCCGCCGAACGGGTTTCCGGCGCGGTCGGCCCGGCCGTGGCGGCGGCCGGTGATTCCGAGGACGCGCTCACCGCGTTGATCACGCAATACGTCGCCGGATCGTTCGCCGAACGCGCCCTCACCTTCGTGTACTACACCGAGTTCCAGCATGTCCCCACCGAGGACCGCACGGTGCTACGCAATATCCAGCGACTCAGCGTCGAGGAGTGGGCCCGGCTGCTGCGCGAGGTGCGTCCGGAGCTCGCTCCGGCGGAGGCGCGCATCCTCGTCCACGCGGCTTTCGCGGTGGTCGTCGACCTGGGCCGCGCCTTCGGCAACGAACCGCTGGCCGCCCAGGACCGGGTGCGCTTGCTGATGCAGCTGGTGCTCTTCGGACGGCCCGCGCGATAGTCAGGTAAGTTAGCAGAGATTCTCGCTTCGATCGGCGCATTGTGGGAGATTGAAGGCGGATCACCAGATTTTTGTGATCTACCATTCATTTCTTCCCGGGAGCGGGTAGCGTCGCTGTACCGAACGTTGTGTTGGGCTACCATCGCGGCATGGGTGCCCAGGACCGCCATGCCGCGGACAAGGCGGCCGACGGGACACCGGCACGCGTGATCCGGCGCCGACCACGTGACCGCCGCGCCCAGATCGCGGCGGCGTCGGCCGAGGCGTTCGGGGCGCTCGGCTACCACGGCGTCAGCATGGACGACATCGCCTCTCGGCTCGACATCAGCTCCGCGGCGCTGTATCGCCACTATCCGAGCAAATACGCGCTGTTCCGCGAGGAAGTGTTGCGGTTGGGCGCGGTCAGCGCCGAAGCGGTCCGGCTGCCCGAAGCCACGGACCTGTCCGCCGAGCAGCGGCTCGCGCGGGTGCTCGACGCCTTGATCGAGGCCGCCATCGTCAACCGGCGCAGCGCGGCGCTGTTGCGCTGGCAGCGGCGCTACCTGGAGGAAGACGACGCGGACACGCTGGCCGATCAGCTCGCGGGCGTGAACGCGACGCTCACCGCACTGCTCGCCGAGACCAGGCCCGCGCTGTCGAAGGCCGATCGCGCCGTGCTGGCCGCGGCGGAACTGAGCGTGCTCAGCAGCATCGGTGATCACCATGTGTCGATCCCGGTGCGGACGCTCACCGCGCGGCTCACCGCGGCCTGCCACGCACTCGCCGCGTGCGAGCTGCCGCCGCCCGGCAGCGCCGAGGCCGAGAACTTCACCGCGACCGAGATCCCGCTCACCTTCAAACACGAATTGCTGCTGACGCGCGCGGTGGAGCTGTTCCATCAGCGCGGGTACCCGAACGTCAGCGTGGAGGACATCGCCAACGCCGCCGGACTGCCCGCATCCTCGGCGGTGTACCGGTTCTACCGCGGCAAGGGCGACATCCTCACGGCGGCGTTCCGCCGGGCCGCGGACCGGGTGTCGGCCGCCATCGGGCCCGCCGTCTCCGCGGCCGAGACGCCCCAGCAAGCGCTCGACACCCTGATCGAGTTGTATGTGGCCGGCTCGTTCGCCGAGCGGGAGCTGACCTTCGTCTACTACGCCGAAATCAGCAACGTGCCGCCGGAGGAGCGCACGGTGCTGCGCAACATCCAGCGACTCAACGTCGAGGAATGGGCCAAACTGCTGGGCGGCGTGCGGCCCGAGTTGTCCGCCGCCGAAGCGCGGCTGCTCGTGCACGCCGCCTTCGCCCTGGTCGTCGACCTGGGCGAACGCTTCGGCTCCACCGACCCGGCCTGCTCCCCCCGGCGCGTGGTGCGCCTGATGCAGGCGATCCTCTTCGGCCACCTGACGCCGTAGCGCGGGATGGCCCACGGTCGTGGGCGACAGCGCACCGTCGGTCCGGTAACGGCGGCCGACCGACCGGCGAACCGGCTCGACGCCTTCGTTCGCGAGTGGGCACACGGCCGCGGCGAATCGTGGGTGGCCACCGCGGCGAGGTGCCACTCGATGGCACGAGTATCGCCGAGTCGGCCGAGCGCGAGAGTCGGCGCGCACTGTACCGGCGGAATCGGGGCGGAAGCTTTCGTTCGGGGGCTGGTCGCTCGGGGTGCTCGATTCCCGAGTCCGAGTACGGTGGGATCCGTGCCGACTACGTGGGCGTTGCCGATAGGCCGGACATCGGGCGCGGGTCCTGGGCCAGTTCGAGGGCACGGCCGGTTTACGCCACCGGCGAACGCCGGGGCGGAATCGGCCTCGGGGCAATGCTGTTGCGGTAGAAAGGCCCGCGTCCGGTCCCGGCGCGACATTCGCAGGGCATCGGCGCAGTCTCCGACTTCGGAAAGAAGATTCTCATGAGCACAGATCTCGACGCGCAACCCGCCGCGGCATCCGGAACCTTTGCCATCGGCGGCGATCTTCCGGTGCATCGGCTGGGATACGGCGCGATGCAGTTGACCGGCCCCGGCGTCTGGGGTGACCCCAAGGACCCGGACGAGGCGGTACGGGTGCTGCGCCGGGCGGTGGAGCTCGGCGTGAACTTCATCGATACCGCCGACTCCTACGGTCCGTTCGTCAGCGAGAAACTGATCCGCAAGGCCCTGCACCCGTATCCGGAGGGCCTGGTCATCGCCACCAAGGCCGGTCTCACGCGGCAGGGTCCGAACGAGTGGCGCCCGGTCGCGCGGCCCGAATACCTGCGCCAGCAAGCGGAACTGAGCCTGCGCCATCTCGGCGTCGACCGGATCGATCTGTACCAGCTGCATCGCATCGACTCGCAGGTGCCGCTGGCCGACCAGATCGGCGAGCTGGTCGCACTCCAGCAGGAGGGCAAGATCCGGCACATCGGCCTCTCGCAGGTGACCGTCGAACAGCTGCGCCAGGTGCGCGAACTCGCCACCATCGTCTCGGTGCAGAACCTGTACAACCTCGCCAACCGCGCCGACGAGGACGTGCTGAACTACGCCGAGCAGGAGAACATCGGCTTCATCCCATGGTTCCCCATCGCCACAGGAGAACTCGCCGCCCCCGGCGGTCCGCTGGCGGCCATCTCCGCCGAGCACGGCGCGACCCCCGCCCAACTCGCCCTGGCCTGGCTGCTGCGCCGCTCCCCCGTCATGCTGCCGATCCCGGGCACCTCCAGCGTCGCGCACGTCGAGGAGAACATCGCCGCCGCGCGAATCGAGCTGACGGACAAGGAATTCGAGGAACTGTCGGACGCCGCCAGGTCGACCGGAAACTGACCGCCGCGGCTGTCGGCTGAGCGCCCCACGGCGGGGTGCTCAGGCGGCGGCCGACGCGACCGCGACTTCACCCGGTCATGACTCATGCGCCCTGGCTGTCGTGGCGGGCTGGGTATTCATGACGCCGCGGCAATACGAGCAGCGATGGGGACGGCCACCAGATATCGACCGGCCCCGCGAGTGGCACATAACGGCCCGCATCAGAAGCCGCGAAACACCCCGTCGGCGTCGACGTTTTCGGAGAAGTCCTCGAAGTCCATGTTCGACAGCGACAGGTTGTTCTCCACGGCAGGCATTTCGGTGGGCACCACGCGGAAGGTCTGGAAACCGACGACGTCCGTGTTGCCCCGGCTCGTATCCACGACGAGTATCGGGCGTTCGGGATCGGTCATCGTTCGCTTGTCCGCCAGGAAGAGGTAGTAGGGCGGTGGCGCTGGAGCGATTTCTTCCAACTTCTCCACCGTCAGACCTTCGAAGCGACGGTCATCGACCGGCGTGATATCCGCATAGGCGAGTATCCCGTCACCGAGGTCCCACGGCTGCAGCGCGGCATCCAAAGTTTCGGACCAGGCGGCGTCGTCGGCGAAATACGTTCTGATGAACAGGGAATCGCCGTCGGGCAACAGCATCGCGTTCTCCTCCCTCGCCGAGATCGGGCCCCTGTCGGCCGAACACGCAGCGATCACCACCACGGCCAACGCAGTGACCGCTATCGGACCGAACCTCACGTGCCGGAAGCCTACTCACGCCGTGCTCGATCCCCCGGCGAGGCTGCGGTGGGTCGCACTCCCGCCGATTAGCGTCCCTTGCGGATATCGTTGATTCCATGGGAGATGTCGAGTTCCCTGCGGGCTCCGGTGACAACTGCTGCGACCCTGGGTGTGATGGCGATTGCCACGCGGCACGGAGCCACCACGCGGATACTACGACGGGCTTGGAATTCATGTCGCCGCAACAGTACGAGCAGCGATGGGGACGGCCGCCAGAAATCGACTGACACCGGGAGTGGCACCTCACCGAGGGTCACTCGGGTTCGCCGCGGCCGTATGCCACTCGCTCAGGTCGATGTACCCCTCCGACATCGACTCGGTTCCGCGGGCACCGGGAAGTCCTCGTACCCCGTCGTACGGGGTACGAGGACTTCGGCGCTGCCGGGGCTCCCTCGCCGTAGTCCCGTGCAGGGGATGAACGTCGTTGGCGGGCGGATCGCGCTGCCGGCAACGAGTTCGGTGCGCTGACAGTCGGTCAGCGCGAGTATCCGTCGGCCCTGCTGTCGGGGACGACGCGGCCGGATGCGACCAAGGTGCGGAAGGCCGCTTGTTTGCGGGGGCAGGCGTCGGCGCGGCAGGGG
Source organism: Nocardia sp. NPDC004168 (assembly GCF_040610355.1). NCBI lineage: Bacteria > Bacillati > Actinomycetota > Actinomycetes > Mycobacteriales > Nocardiaceae > Nocardia > Nocardia sp. NPDC004168. Next base: position 268,881 of record NZ_JBEXME010000006.1, read on the forward strand.
CGGTGGCCCTGCATCACGCGGTGCGCCTGCTCGACGGTGAACGGCTCATCGGGCGGTCGGTGCGCGTCCTCCGCGCCGCCGTGCGGCAGGCAGGAGCCGACGCCGACGATCGCGGCCACCAGCAAGGTGCACGCGCCGAGCATGCTCAGCAGCGGATTCACGGCCGCTCACTGGTCGGCGGCCTGCCGGGAACAGAACGCCGACGCGGTTAGGTATTGCCTGCAGTGCGCGCCGTGCCCGGCGTGGACGGCGCACAGGAACCGCGCGCGGTCATAGGTCAGGCCGAGCGGTTCCTGCGAGCAGTCGCGGCTCTGAATCAACCACAGCTCTCGGACATCCGAGTGCAACACGTCCATCGTTCACCTCCATAAGCGCAGTGCACCCGGCACCGAGAAGGCGCCGCCGGAGCCGCGCTCGACACGGATGGATCGGGCCGTGTCGGGACCGTGCGCCGGGTTCCGGACAACGGGCGCCCTCGACAGGGTTTGGGCGGACCCCCGATGCCGGGTGCGATTCAACAGTGCGCGTTGCGATTCGGTAGATAACAGACCCGAATGCGGTAATTGCGAGTACTTTCCGTTTGTAGCGGCCTGGAGCGAGGAAGAGAGACCTATGGTGGAGGTCGACTGGACGGGCGAAGCTGTACATGCGCTTCGCACGGCGATGAAGCGAAGCCGTTACGAATTCGCGCGTCTGGTGGGCGTCACACCGCGCACCGTGGTCCTGTGGGAGAACGGCCGGACAACCCGGATGCACGCCGCTAGCCAGCGTCTCCTGGACAGGGTCTTGTCGGGCGTCGATTCCGTCGTCGCCGAACGATTCGAGCGCGCGATCACCACGCGCCAGGAGCCGGCCCCCGACTACGAACGCGCCGATTCGGCGCCCGAAAGGCACACCAAGCTCGGTAGGGAAATCGGGCTCGACAAGGAAGTCGAGGAAGACGACGTGAGAAGGCGAGAACTGCTGGCCTGCATCGGCGCGGGCATGGCAGGCCAGGCGGCGGACCTGGTGGCGAGCGAACCGGAGCGGATGCTGGCAACCCTCGACGCGGGGTCGATCAGCGAACGGCGACTGGCGTTCCTGGAGCAGTCGGCCGAGGTCCTGGGCACGCGGGTGGTGCAGGTTCCGCCCCACGAGCTGTTGCAGACGGGGCTCGAGCAATTCCGGCTGGTACGTGGCTGTCTCGGCGAACGGCAGCCCACCCATCAGCAGGTCCGATTGGTGCGCACGGCCGGACGGCTGGCGAACGTGGTGGGCGAGATCCTCTTCAACGAAGGGCATTTCGGTCAGGCGCGCATGTGGTATGCCACCGCGATCCACGCCGCGCAGGACATCGGCGACCGTTATTCGGAGGACATCGCCCTGGCCGGGCTCGCGTATTTGCCGACGTATAGCGATAAACCGAAGGAAGTTTTGCAGTTACTCGACGGCCGCTTGCAAGAAAATCCGTCTTACGGCCCGGCCGCCGCATGGTTGTGGGGAATGGCGGCGCGTGCGCACGCCAGTCTCGGGCACGCCGATGAATTCGCGCGGTGTATCGCACGATCGGCATCGGCTTTGGAAGACGTCGGGTCCGAAGACCTTTCGGTCGGTATTTTTTCTTTCCGCCCGGAGAAACTCGCTTTTTATCAGGCGATCGGATATTCCCGGCTCGGCCGCGCCGAGGAGACCGCCGTGGCGGCCGCCCGCGCGATGGCGTTGTACGACCCGTCGGAGACCATGGAGCCCGCCTTGGTCCGCTTCGAGCACGCCACGGCGCTGCTGGCCTCGGGCGAGGTCGAGGAGGCCTGCGCGGTGGCGACCAGCGCCATCACGAACGCGCACACCTACGTGGGGCTCACGGTCACCAAGCGCGCGAAACAGTTCGACTCGGCGCTCGGCGGCCTGCGCACCAGAGCCGTCGCGGAATGGCGGCAGCACGCGCACGCGGTGATCGACGCGGCGCACGCCGAGGTCTGAGCCTGGAGACGAGGCGGGGCGCACCGGTCGGCAGGGGGATGTGGACCGGCGCGCCCCGCGTATTCAGGTGGTCAGTTCGCCTCGGTGGACATGGCTTCGATGAGCGACTTGGGACGCATGTCCACCCAGTGCGTCTCGACGTACTCCAGGCAGGACTTGCGGTTGGCGGCGCCGTAGGCGATGGACCAGCCGCCGGGAACGGCGGCGAAGACCGGCCATAGGGAGTGTTCGCCCTCCTGGTTGATCAGGACGTAGAACTTGGCGTTGTCGTCGTCGAACGGGTTGGTCATTTCGGATTTCCTTCTTCCTGGTCAGATCAGGTTGGGGGGGTCTAAGGGCGGTCGGTGTCGGCCAGCGCCGCGGTGAGGACGTGGCCGATCCGTGCCAGCGCGGATTCGGAGGTCATCCGCCAGTGCGAGGCGTGCACCGCGTGGTTGTGCACGGTGCCGTCCACGGCGTCCGCCCAGCTCGCGGCGCCCGCGGCACCGGTCGGATCGTCCAGCGCGGCGGTGAAGTACACGAGGTTGCCCTTGTAGGGGCGGGGGCGGTAGCGCCGGATCAACTCCAGTGACCCGGCGCCCGCGCCGAGCACACGGTCGAGGCGGTCGGCGCCGAACGAGGCGAACGGCTCGGGCAGGTCCGCGAGCAGGCGCGCGAGCCGAGGCGGGTCGAGTTCGGCGTCCTCGTCGTCGGCCGCTTCGCCGAGCAACCCGCCGAGCAGATCGGCGACCGGCAGCGCGATGGCCGCGTGCGCGGCGACCCGCAGCGAGCTGTCCATCATGGCCAGTACCGCGACCCGCTGGCCCTGCTCCTGGAGCCGCACCGCGACCGCGTGCGCGAGTACGCCGCCGAGCGACCAGCCGAGCAGGTGATACGGGCCCTCGGGCTGCACGGCGCGGATCTCGCGCACGTAGCGGCTCGCCCAGTCGTCGATGGACTCCGGCATGGCCTCCGAGTTGAGCACCGGCGACTGGATGCCGTACACGTCGCGCTCCGGGTCCAAGTGCGCCGCGAGGCCCGCGAACGACCACGCGACGCCGCCGGCCGGGTGGAGGCAGAACAGCGGCTCCCGCGCGCCGCCGGTGCGCAGCGGAAGCACGACGTCGAACGCGGCGGTCGCGTCCACCCGGCCGCGACCGGACCGGTGCTGCTCCAGCTGGGCGATCAGGCGGGCCGGTGTCGGCGCGGCGAACAGCCACAACACGGGAATCTGTTCGCCGAGCGCGGCACTCAGCCGGACGGCCAGGCGGGTGGCCAGCAGCGAGCTGCCGCCGCGCTCGAAGAAATTGTCGTCCAGGCCGACCCGCTCGACGGCGAGTATCTCGGCGAAATCCGCGCACACGGCATGCTCCAAGTCCGTGCCGGGGGCGCGGAATTCCCGGGCCTGTGTCTCGGGTCGGGGCAAGGCGGAGCGGTCGACCTTGCCGTTCGCGGTGAGCGGCAACGTCGCCAACTGCCGCAGCACGGCGGGCACCATGTAGCTCGGCAGGATCTCGGCCAGCGCGGCGCGCAACGCGGCCGGGTCGAGCCGCTCTGCGGCGGTGAAATAGCCCGCCAGCACGGCGTTCGCGCCGTCGGTGTCGTAGGCGACGACGATCGCCTCGCCGATCTCGGGCCGCGAGCGCAGGGCATGCTCGATCTCGGCGAGTTCGATGCGGTAGCCGCGGATCTTCACCTGGAAGTCGCGCCGCTCGACGTACTCGAGGTGGCCCCCCGCGGACCAGCGCACCATGTCGCCGGTGCGGTACAGGCGAGTGCCCGCGGGTCCGAACGGGTCGGCCACGAACCGCTCCGCGGTGAGCTCGGCGCTGCCGTGATAGCCGCGGGCCAATTGCGCGCCACCGAGATACAGCTCGCCGGTCACCCCGGCGGGCACCGGGTGCAGACGGTCGTCGAGCACGTAGACCCGGTTGCCGGATTCGGGTGTGCCGATGGGCACCAGCGCTTGCCGGTCGCCCGCGGCGGTGCGGAAGCGGGTCACCGACACCGCGGCTTCGGTGGGTCCGTAAAGGTTGTCGATCCTGGCCGCGGTGAGCGCCTGGACCCGCCGCACCGTCGCGGCGGGCAACGCCTCGCCGATGACCAGCAGTCGGCGCAGCGAACGCGGCAGGCGGCGCTCGCCGGACGCTTCGGCCAGCATCGCCAGCAGCGACGGCACCAGCGTCAGCGTCGTCACCGAGGCACGGCGCACCAGGTCGAGCAGCCCCGACGGATCGCGCTGCGCGCCCCGAGGTGCGAGCACGAGCCGCGCCCCGGCCCGCGGCGCCCACCAGTACTCCCACACCGACAGGTCGAACGCGGCCGAGGTCAGCACCAGCGCCGCGTCGTCTTGGCCGAGCGCGTATTCCGACTGCATCCAATCCAGCTGGTGCGCGACGGCGGCGTGCGGCATCGCCACGCCCTTCGGCGCGCCGGTGGAACCGGAGGTGAAGATGACATACGCGGTGTTCGTTGGCGACAGCGCGGCGATCCGTTCGTCGTCGCGCACCGGACCGTCGGCCACCGTGTCGGCGACGGTCGAGATATCCAGCACCACACTGTGTTCCGACGCCGTCGCGGGCAGCATCGGCTCCCGCGCCGAAGTGAGCACCAGCCGCGGCGCTGCGGCGGCCAATACGCTCGCGGTGCGTTCCAGCGGATGCGCCGGGTCGAGCGGCACGTAGGCGCCACCGGCCGTCACCACCGCGTACATCGCGACGAGCAGGTCGACGCTGCGCGGAATAGCCAGCGCCACCAGCTTTTCCGGGCCGATGCCGCGCGCGATGAGCACCCGGGCCAGGCGATTGACCCGCGCGCCGAACTCCTGGTACGTGACCGTCGTGGCGTCGTCGACGATCGCGATGGCCTGCGGCGTCCTGGCCACCCTCGCCTCGAACGCGGCGGCCAGCGTGGCAGGCGTGCGGGCGCGCCCGGACTGGTTCCAGGTGACCAGCACGCGCTCGGTCTCCGCCGGGTCCAGCAGCGCGAGATCCCCGACCGGCAGTCGCGGGTCCGCGCACACCGCGCCCAGCAGCCGTTGCAGGCGAGTGGCGAAACCGGCCACCGTCGACTCGTCGAACAGGGCGGTGGCGTAGGTGATCGAAGCCGCCATGCCAGCCGGGGTTCCGTCGGAGCCGTAGCGATCGGTGACGATCAAATGCAGGTCGAACTGGGCGACTTCGGATTCGAAATCGGCGGCGGTGACGGTCAATCCGTCCAGCGAGAAATCGGCCTCCGCCTGGTTGTGGAAGGAGAAGCCGACCTGGAACAGCGGGTGACGAGCGGTGGAGCGCTCCGGGTTGAGCACCTCGACCAGACGCTCGAACGGCACGTCGGCGTGCGCGAAGGCCGCGACGTCGGCGGCGCGCACGCGCGCGAGCAGGTCGGTGAAGCCCTCGCCCGCGTCCACCCTGGCGCGCAGCACCAGCGTGTTGACGAACATGCCGACGACGTCGTCGAGTTCGGCGGCGCCGCGCCCGGCCACCGGGGTGCCGACCGCGATGTCCGAGGTGCCCGACAGGCGGGCGAGCAGCACCGTGAACGCCGTGTGCAACACCATGAACAGCGTGGCGCCGCAGGACCGGCCGAGATCGGCCAGCCGCGTGTGCACATCCGGGGTGATCGCGAAATCGACGTGCCTGCCGCGCGTGGAGACGACCGCGGGACGCGGGCGATCGGTGGGCAGGCTCAGCTGCGCGGGCAGCTCGGCCAGCGTCTCGGTCCAGAATCGGATCTGCCGCGCCAGCAGCGAGGCGGGATCGTCCTCCGCGCCGAGCAGTTCACGCTGCCACACGCTGAAATCGGTGTACTGCACGGGAAGCGGCGGCCGGTCCGGTGCGACGCCGCCTTTGCGTGCCGCGTAGGCGGACATGACGTCGCGCGCCAGCGGCGCCAGCGACGAGCCGTCCGCGGCGATGTGGTGCACCACCACCACGAGCACGTGTTCGGTCCCCGCCGCGTCGCCGTCGACCGGCGCGAACAACCGGGCGCGGACCGGGACGGTCTCGGCGACGTCGAAGCCGCCGCCGACGAAATCGGCCACCGCCGCGGCCAGGTCGTCGGCCGGGACGGCGATGGGCGCGAGCACCGGGGTGGTGTCCGCGACGGGCAATACGACCTGCACCGGTCCGGACGCGTGCAGCGGGTAGACGGTGCGCAGCACGTCGTGGCGAGCCACCACGTCCCCGATCGCGGCGTTCAACGCCGCCACGTCCAGCTCGCCGGTCAGGCGCACCGCCAGCGGGATGTTGTAGGCGGTGGACTGCCGATCGAGGCGGTTGAGGAACCACATGCGCTGCTGCGCGAGCGAGAGCGGCACGGGACCGGTCACCGCGCGCCGGGTGAGCGCGGGACGCGCGGACCCACCTGAGGCGTCGTCCAGCGCGCGGGCCAGCGCGGCGACGGTCGAGTGCTCGAACACCGCGCGGACGCCGACGCCGACGGAGAGCCGGTCACCGAGCCGCGCGGCCAGCTGGGTCGCGGTCAGCGAATTGCCGCCTCGGGCGAAGAAATCGTCGTCCAGGCCCACGCCGCCGTCGAGTCCGAGCACCTCCGCGACCGTGTGCGCCACCGCACGCTCGGTCTCGGTACGCGGCGCACGGAACGGAGCAGCGCGAAACTCGGGCTGCGGCAATGCTCTACGGTCCAGCTTGCCGACCGGGGTCAGGGGCAGCTCGTCGAGCGACAGCACGCGGCTCGGCACCATGTACGCGGCGAGCGAGCGCGCGGCATGAGCCAGCAGGTCGGCGGCGTCGATCGTGTGACCCGCGGCCGCGACCACGTAGGCGACCAGCGATACCGCACCCGAGGCATCGGTGTGGCCGACGGTGACGGCCGTGCGCACCGTCTCGTGCGCCGCGAGCACGGCGTCGATCTCACCGAGTTCGATGCGCAGGCCGCGCACCTTCACCTGGTGGTCGGAACGCCCGACATAGCGCAGTGCGCCGGATCCGGTCCAGCGCACCAGATCACCGGTCCGGTACAGCCGTCCGCCCGCGGGACCGTAAGGGTCGGCGACGAACCGTGCGGCCGAAAGCCCTGGTCGCGCATGGTATCCCCGGGCCAGGCCTGGACCGCGCAGGTACAGCTCGCCGGTGACGCCGACCGGCACGGGCCGCAGCCTGCCGTCCAGCACCACCGCTGACATGCCGTGGATCGGCGTGCCCAGGTCGAGCGGGTCGCCGGGCCGCAGCGCGGCGCTGATCGTCGCGATGACGGTGGTCTCGGTCGGGCCGTAGGTGTTGTGGAACGACCGGCCGGGGGCCCAGCGGCGCACCGTGTCCGGGCCGTAGGACTCGCCGCCGACGGTGAGTTGCCGTAAGCAGTCCAGCTCGGCCGGGTCGAGCGTGGGCAGGACGGCCGGGGTGAGGAACGCGTGCGTCACCCGCCGGTCACGGATGAGCGCGGTGAGTTCCGCGCCGCCGTAGACGCCAGGGGGCGCGATCACCAACGCCGCGCCCGCGGACAGAGCCAGCAGCAGTTCCAGCATGGACGCGTCGAAGCTGGGCGAGGCCACGTGCAGCACGCGCGCGTCCGCGGTGACCAGGTACCGGTCCCGCTGGGCGAGGGCCACTCCGGCGAGGCCACCGTGCGTGGCGACCACGCCCTTGGGCGTCCCGGTCGAGCCGGAGGTGTAGATCATCCAGGCCGGGTTCGCGCACCGCACGGGACGGACGAGTTCGGCGGGGTCGATCGGCGCCGTGCTGTTGCGGCGCGTCCGCGCGGCCGTGGACGGGGCGTCCAGCACCAGCCAGTCGACGGCACCGGGCAGCGCCGCGCGGCAGGTGGCGATCGTCAGGCCCAGCGCCGCACCGGAATCGGTCAGCATGTGCGCGATCCGCTCGGCCGGATAGGTCGGGTCGACCGGAACGAACGCGGCGCCGGTCTTGGCCACCGCCCACACCGCGAGCACGGAGGTGATCGAGCGCGGCGCCGCGACGGCCACCACGTCCTCCGCGCCGAGACCGTGGCCGATGAGCATGCGCGCCAGCCGCGACGACTGCTCGTCCAGCATCCGGTAGGTCAGCTGCCGTTCGCCGCCGACCAGGGCGACCGCGCCGGGGTCGAACGCGACGGCGGCGGCCATCAGTTCGGCCAGCGTGCGCGGCGGCACCGGCGCGTCGCCCCGGCGGCCGAGCAGGTCGGCGCGTTCGGCGGGGGCGAGTAGATCGGCGGCGGCGATCGGCGCGTCCGGTCGCGAGATGAGCGTGCCGAGCAGCCTGCCGAAGCGGCGCAGCAGAGCGCGCGCGGTGGCGGCGTCGAAGAGGTCTGTGGCGTAGTCCAGTTCGACCGCGAGGTGGCCGTCGGCGTCGGGCTCGGCGGCGACGGTGAATTGCAGGTCGAAACGCGCCACCTGTTCGTCGAATGCGACGGCGGTGAGTTCGAGACCGGGCACGGTGAAGGCGTCGGCGGCGGTGTTCGGGTAGCTCAGCGCCACGGTGAACAGCGGATGCCGATCCTGGGAACGCTCGACGCCGAGTTCGTCGACCACCCGATCGAACGGCACGCTCGCGTGCTCGAACGCCGTGAGATCGACGGCCCTGATCCGGGCGAGCAGGTCGGTGAAGGACTCGTCGGCGTGCACTTCGGCGCGCAGCACCACGGTGTTGACGAACATGCCGACCAGGTCGTCCAGGGCCGCCGCGCCGCGTCCGGCCACCGGGGTGCCGATCGGGACGTCGCCGGAGCCCGACAACCGGGACAGCAGGACGGCGAGAGCAGCGTGCACCACCATGAACGGCGTCGCGTCGTGGCGCAGCGCCAGTTCGCGGACCCGCGCCGCGATCCCGTCGCCGATCCTGGCCCGCACGCTGGCGCCGCGCTTGCTCGCGACGGCGAGACGCGAACGGTCGGCGGGCAGCTCCAGCTCGCCCGGCAGATCGCGCAGCGTCTCGGCCCAATATGAGAGCTGTTGCGCGGCAGTGTTTTCCAGCTGGGCGTCCTGCCACAGGGCATAGTCGGCGTACTGGGCGGCGAGCGCGGGCCAGACCGGTTCGGCGCCGAGGACGCGGGAGAGATAGGCCGTCAGCAGATCGCGCAGCAACGGGCCCATCGAATAACCGTCGGCCGCGATGTGGTGCACCACCGCGACCAGCACGTGGCTGGTGGCGTGCTCCCGCAGCAGCGCCGCGCGCACCGGAACGGCGGCGGTGACGTCGAAACCGGCGTCGAGGAACTCGGCGATCCGGTCGTCGGCGGCGCGACCGTCCAGCGCTTCGACCGTCAAGCGCACCGAAGCGCCGTCCGCGGGCAGGATCACCTGATGACCCGCGCCGGTCGCGTCGGCCGGATACACCGTGCGCAAGGTCTCGTGCCTGGCCACGACGTCGGCGAACGCGGCGATCATGGCGTCGGTGTTCAGCTCTCCCTCTATGCGCAGCGCGACCGGGATGTTGTGCGCGGCGGACGCCGGATCGAGCCGGCTGAGGAACCACATGCCACGCTGGACCGGCGCGAGCGGAATCCGTTCCGGTCGCGGTCCGGCGACCAAGGGCACCACCTGTTCGGTCGCGGCGGCCTCCGCGGTGAGCAGCGCGGCCAGCGCGCCTACCGTCGGCGCTTCGAACAGCAGCCGCACCGGGACGCGGCGACCGAGCCGGTCGGCCAGCCGGGCCGCGACCCGCGTGGCGCTGAGCGAGTTGCCGCCGAGGGCGAAGAAGTGGTCGTCGACGCCGATCGGCCCATCGCCCAGCACCGTTTCGAAGGCCTCGACCACTACGCGCTCGGCCAGGGTGACGGGGGCGAGATAGGCGGCGCGGTCGAAAACCGGATCCGGCAACGCTTTCCGGTCCAGTTTGCCGGAGGCGTTGAGCGGGAAGGCGTCGAGCGTGACCAGAGCCGAGGGGAGCATGTACGACGGCAGCGTGCGCGCGGCGGCGCGCAGCACCTCGGCATCCGCAGGCACCGTGCCCGGCTCGGTGGTGACGTAACCGACCAGGTGATCGTCGCCGGTGACGGTGGTGACCACCCGGGCCGCCGCCTGCGCCACCCCGGGGGCGGCCGCGAGCGCGGCCTCGATCTCGCCGAGCTCGACGCGCTGGCCGCGGAACTTCACCTGGAAGTCGGTGCGGCCCAGGTACACCAATTCGGCGGTGTTCCCTCGGGTCTCCCAGCGCACCAGGTCGCCGGTGCGGTACATCCGCAGCCCCGGCGCGCCGAACGGATCGGCCACGAACCGGTCCGCGGTGAGATCCGGCCTGCCGTGATAGCCGCGCGCGAGCTGGACGCCCGCGAGATACAGTTCGCCCGCGACGCCGGGCAGCGTCGGGCGCAGCCGCGAATCCAGCACGTAGACGCGGCTGTTCCATTCCGGATTGCCGATCGGCAGCGCGGTGCGGTCGCTCTCGCCCGTCACGTCGCGGTGGGTGATGCTCACCGCCGCTTCGGTGGGGCCGTACAGGTTGTGCACCCGTGCGGCGCTCACCGCGCCGAATGCCCGCACGGTCTCGGCGGGCAGCGCCTCGCCGATCACGAACACCGTGTGCAGCGACGCGAGTGCGGCGCCGCGCCCAGCGGCGGCGACGTGCCCGGCGAAGACGGTCAGCATCGACGGCACGAAATCGGTGACGGTGACTTGCCTTTCGGCGATCACGCCGGTGAGATAGGCCGGGTCGCGATGGCCGTCCGCAGCCGCCAGCACGAGGGTGGCGCCGACCCGCAGCGGCAGGAAGTAGCCCCACAGCGACACGTCGAACGTGGTCGCCGTCTTCTGCAGGTAGACGTCCTCGGCGGTGAGACCGTACCGCGACTGCATCCAAGTCATCTGGTTGACGATCGCGGCGTGCGACACGCTGACGCCCTTGGGTTTCCCGGTGGAGCCGCTGGTGAAGATCACGTACGCCGGGCTGCCCGGGTGGATCGGCGCGCGACGTTCGTCGGCCGCGATCGGGTCGTCGGCGTAACCGTCCAGCGCGACGGCGTCGACCAGGACGGTGGCGACGGAATCGCCGAGGTCGATCCGGTCGGCCGCCGTGGTGAGCACGGCCACGGGCGCGGCGGTGTCGAGGATGTGGGCGATGCGCCGCGCGGGGTGGTCCGGGTCGATCGGCACATACGCCCCGCCCGCCTTGAGCACCGCGTACATCGCGACCACCAGCTCCGGTGAGCGCCGGATCGCCAGCGCCACCAGCGCTTCCGGGCCGACGCCCGCCGCGATCAGGTGGCGGGCCAGCCGGTTGGCGCGCCGGTCCAGCTCGCCGTAGGTCACGGTGACGGGAGGCATCGCGCTGTCGGGCACGAACACCAGCGCGGGGTCGTCGGGCGTCGCGGCGGCCTGCGCCTCGAATTCGTCGAGCAGCAGTTCGTCGGCCAGGGCGGTGTGCGTGGAGTCGTTCCACTCGGTGACCACGCGGCGCAGTTCGCCCGCGCCGAACAGATCGATGTCGCCGACCACCTGTTCCGGGTCGGCGGTCACCGCGGCGAGCAGACGGGTGAAGCGCAAGCCGAACGTCGCCACGGTGTCGGCGTCGAACAGGTCGGTGGCGTAGGTGAAGCGCAGCGCGTCACCCGTGACGGTGAGCTGGAGGTCGAACGGCGTTGTCTCGTAATCGAAGTCGTGCTCCGCCACGGCGACGCCTGCCATGTCCAGGGTGACCGGCCCGAGGTTCTGGAAGAACAGCGCGATCTGGAACAGCGGGTGCCTGGCCTGCGAACGCGGCGGGTCGAGCAGCTCGACCAGGCGCTCGAACGGTACGTCGGCATGGGCGAAGGCGTCCAGGTCGCGCTCGCGCACCCGACGCAGCACGGCGGCGAAGGTGTCCGAGCCGGGGACCTGCGCGCGCAGCACCAGGGTATTGACGAACATGCCGACCAGCTCGTCCAGCGCCGCGTCACCGCGGCCCGCGACGGGCGCGCCGATCGCGATGTCCTCCGTGCCGGACAGCCTGGCCAGCAGGGTGGCCAGCGCGGCGTGCACGACCATGAACGGTGTGGCCTCGTAGCGCGCGGCCACCTCGGCGATGCCCGCGCCGAGCTCCTGCGGGAGAGCGACGGTCGTGCTCGCCGCCATGTGCGAGGCGACGGCGGGGCGCGGCCGGTCGGCGGGCAGGTCGAGCTGGGCGGGCAGAGCCCGCAGCGTCTCGCGCCAGTACGCGAGCTGGCGTGCGGCCACCGAGTCCGGGTCGTCCTCGGCGCCGAGCACCTCGCGCTGCCAAAGCGCGTAGTCGGCGTATTGCAAATCGAGTTCGGTCCAGACCGGGGCGGTTCGCGTCGCGCGAGCCGCGTAGGCGGCGGCGAGATCGCGGGCCAGCGGGCCCATCGAGAAGCCGTCGGCCGCGATGTGGTGCACCACCAGCGCCAGCAGGTGGTCGCGATCGGACCGGGTCACCAGGCCGACGCGCAGCGGCACTTCGGCGGTCAGGTCGAACGGGGCGGCGACGAACTCCCGCAGCGCGCCCGTCGCTTCCAGCATTCGGATGACGGGTACCTGATCGGCGTCGAGGATGCGCTGGTACCCGACGCCCTCGTGGTCGGGGTACACGGTGCGCAGCGTTTCGTGCCTGCCGACCACGTCACCGACGGCGGCGGCGAGGGTGTCCGGGTCCAGGTAGCCGGTGAGGCGGACCACCACCGCGATGTTGTGCACGGTTTCGGCGGGATCGAAGCGGTTGAGGAACCACATCCGCTGCTGCGCGGGCGAGAGCGGGATGCGCTCCGGGCGCGGCCGGGGCGCGAGCGCCGGTTTGGCGCCCGTCCCCGCGAGCCGTTCGGCCCGCGCGGCCAGCGCGGTCACGGTCGGCGCCTCGAACAGCAGGCGCACCGGGATCTCGGCGTCCAGTTCGGCGCCCAGCCGGGCGGCGACCTGGGTCGCGAGCAGCGAGTTTCCGCCGAGGGCGAAGAAATCGTCGTCCGCCCCCACGCGCTCGACGCCGAGCAGAGCCGCGACGATACCCGCGACGGTCGCCTCGGTCCGAGTGGCCGGAGCCCGGTACCCCACGGTCGCGAACTGCGGCGCGGGCAGCGCGGCGCGGTCCAGCTTGCCGGAGGCGTTGACCGGGAACCGCTCGAGCAGGACGAACGAGGTGGGCACCATATACGCGGGCAGTTCGGCGCTCAGTGCGGCCCGCACGTCCTCGATATCGATCGGGTGGCGGCCCGAGGCAACCAGGTAGGCGACCAGCTGATCGCCCAACCGCTCGTCCGAACGGACCAGCACCACGGCTTGGGCGACCGCGTCCAGCGCCGACAGCGCCGACTCGATCTCGCCCGGCTCGATGCGCAGACCGCGCAGCTTCACCTGGAAGTCCGTGCGACCGAGATACTCCAGCTCACCCTTGCCGGTCCAGGAGACGAGGTCGCCGGTGCGGTACATCCGCGCCCCGGCGGGTCCGTACGGGTTGGCCACGAACCGGTCGGCGGTCAACTCCGGGCGCGCCACGTAACCCTGGGCCAGCTGTGCACCGGCGAGGTACAGCTCCCCCGGAACGCCGACCGGGACCGGCCGCATCCGGGCGTCCAGCACCAGCAGGCGGGTGTTGGCCACCGGTCTGCCGATCGGCACGGACACCAGGTCCTGATCGGTCACCTCGTGATGGGTGACGTCGACGGCGGCCTCGGTAGGGCCGTACAGGTTGTGCACCCGCGCTCCGATCACCTCTCGCGCCCGCTGCGCGGCAACCGCGGGCAATGCCTCGCCCGATGCGAAGACGTTGCGCAGCGTAATGCACTTTTCTGTGCGCGGATCCGCCAGGAAAACCGCCAGCATGGCGGGTACGAAGTGCACCGTCGTGACGCGTTGCTCGACGATCAGGCGGGCCAGATAGCCGGGGTCGCGATGCCCATCTGGACGTGCGACCACCAAGCGAGCGCCGAAAGCCAAGGGCCAGAAAAATTCCCAGACCGAGACGTCGAAGGTGGCGGGGGTCTTCTGCAGCACCACATCGTCCGCGACCAGCGGATAGGCCGACTGCATCCAGGTGAGGCGATTCACGATCGCCGCGTGGGTGACGGCCACGCCCTTCGGGCGACCGGTCGATCCTGAGGTGAAGATCACATACGCGGTGTGGCCAGGGGCGGGCGCACCGAGCCGGTCTCCGGCGGTGAGCGGATCGGCGGAGTATCGCGTCAGGTCGAGCCGGTCGACGCGGACCTGCCGCGCCGCGCCCGCGTCCAGGTCGAGGCCCGAGGTGAGCACGCACACCGGCCGGGCGGTCGACAGCACGTACTCCAGCCGCTCGGCCGGATGGTCGGGGTCGAGGGGGACGTACGCGCCGCCCGCGAGGGTGACCGCGTAGATGCCGACCACCAGATCCAGCGACCGTCGCATGCCGAGCGCGACCGGCGCGTCCGGGCCGACGCCCTGACCGACCAGCCAGCGCGCCAGCCGCCGCGCCCGCGCGGCGAACTCGGCGTAGGACAGGGTGCGCCCATCGACCGTGACCGCAGGCGCGTCCGGGGTCCTCGCGACCTGCGTCTCGAACAACGAGATCAGCGTGGCGGCCGGGTCGACGGGGACGGCGGTGTCGTTCCAGCGGTCGAGCACCAGTGCCCGTTCCGCGTCGTCCAGGATTTCGAGGTCGCCGACCCGCACCGAGGAGTCGGCCACCGCGGCCCGCAGCACGCGCGTGAAGCGCGCCCCGAACGTCTCGACGGTGGCTTGGTCGAACAGGTCGGTGGCATACCGCAGCACGCCGCGCAGCGCGTAACCGGTCGCGGCGCGGTGTTCGGTCAGTTCCACCGCCAGGTCGAACTGCGCGACGCGGTTGTCCAGCGGATAGGCCGTCACCGTCAGGCCGGGCAGGCGCAGCACGGTGTCGTCGTGCTGTTCGAAGGTGAGCAGTGTCTGCACCAGCGGCGAATGAGACTGCGAGCGAATCGGGTTCAGCTCCTCGACCAAGCGCTCGAACGGCAGGTCGGCGTGGGCGAAGGCCCGCACGTCGATCTCCCGGACGCCGCCGAGAAAGGCGGCGAACGACGCGTCCGGCGTGATCGGCGTGCGCAGTACGAGGGTGTTGACGAACATGCCGACCAAGTCGTCCAGCGCTTGTTCGCCCCGTCCCGCGACGGGGGTGCCGATGGCGACGTCGCCGACTCCGGCCAGCCGGGCGAGCAGCGCGGCGTAGGCGGCGTGCAACACCATGAACATCGAGACGCCGTGCCGCCGGGCGAGTTCCGCGATCGAGCCGGTGAGGTCGGCGGGAATCGCGAACTCGACGGTGGCGCCGCGCCCCGAGGCCACCGCCGGGCGAGGACGGTCGGCGGGCAGTTCCAGCACCGGGGCGAGTCCGTCGAGTTCCGAGCGCCAGTAGGCGATCTGGTTCGACAGCGGCGAGTCCGGATCATCCGCGGAGCCGAGGGCCTCGCGCTGCCAGAGGGTGAAGTCCGCGTACTGCACGGGCAGCGGCGGCCACGACGGCCGCTCCCCCGCGACGCGCGCGGTATAGGCCGTCATGAGGTCGCGGGCCAGCGGCGCGGTGGAGACGCCGTCGGCGGCGATGTGATGGACCACCACGGCCAGCACATGTTCTTCGGGTGCGACGCGGAACAGGCTCGCCCGCACCGGGATACGACTGCGCAGGTCGAAGCTATCGCCGATCGACGCGAGCACCGCGTCCCGCAGGTTCGGCTCGGTCACCTCGATCGGATGCAGTGGCAGTTCGGGCACATCCGCGCCGGTGCGGACGACTTGGGCGGGGCCGTCCGCGTCGGCGGGGAAGACGGTGCGCAGCGATTCGTGCCGATCGATCACGTCGCGCACGGCCGCGCGCAATGCCGCGAGGTCCAACGCGCCGGTGAGCCGGATGGTGATCGGGATGTGATAGACCGCCGAATCCGGATCGAGTCGGTGCAGCAGCCACATGCGGGTCTGTGCCAGGGACAACGGGATCCGCTCCGGCCGTTCGCGGGGAACGAGCGCGGGCCGGGTGACGTCCGGCCGTTCCGATCCCGCCACTCGCAGCGCGAGTCCGGCCACGGTCGGCGCTTCGAACACCTCCCGCACCGTCAGCGCGCACCCGAAGGCCGCGTTGACCCGGGCGACCAGCCGCATGGCCAGCAGCGAGTTGCCGCCGCGGGCGAAGAAGTCGTCGTCCGCGCCGATCCGCTCCGCGCCGGTCAGGTCGGCGACCAGGGTGGCGAGCACCGCCTCGGTCCCCTCCCGCGGTGCGCGGAAGTCTTCCGTGGCGCCGGTGAGCTCGACAACGGGCAGCGCCGACCGATCGAGCTTGCCGACAGTGGTCAGTGGCATCTGGTCGAGCACGACGATGTGGGCGGGCACCATGTACGCGGGCAGTTGTGCCCGCGCGTCGTCGAGCACCGCATCGGGCGTCGGGTCGGCTCCGGTGACGTAACCGACCAGGCATTCCTGTCCCGCGTTGTCGCGAGCCACGAGCACCGCCGCGTTGGTCACGCCGGTCGCGGCGGCGAGGACGGCCTCGATCTCGCCCAGCTCGATCCGCTGGCCGCGCAGCTTGACCTGCAAATCGTTGCGGCCCAGATACACCAGATCGCCGTCGCGGTTCCAGCGCACCAGGTCGCCGGTCCGGTACATCATGCGGCCGGGCACGCCGAACGGATCGGCGACGAACCGCTCGGCGGTCAGTCCGGGGTGGGCGTGATAGCCGCGCGCCAGCTGGTCGCCCGCGAGATACAGCTCGCCCGTGACGCCGATCGGCACCGGGTGCAACCGGCCGTCCAGCACATAGGCCCTGGTGTTCCAGCACGGACGGCCGATGGCGACGTCCCGCCCGGATTCGGCGTCGCTGTCGGTGAATTCGTGGTAGATCGCCGAAATCGCCGCCTCGGTCGGGCCGTAGGCGTTGTGCACCGCGCCGTCGAAGCTGCCGCGCAGCGCGGCGAGCAGGTCCGGGGTGAGCGCCTCGCCTCCGCAGTGCAGATGCCGGAACGACCGCAGCGCGTCGCCCATGCCCTCGCCGATCAGCGCGGCCAGCACCGAGGGCACGTACTCCGCGATGGTGATCCGGTGTTCGCGCAGCAGATCCGCGAAGTAGGCCAAGTCCAGGTGGCCGCCGGGCCGGGCGATCACCAGCGGCGCGCCGACGGCGATCGGCAGGAAGCATTCCCACACCGACACGTCGAAGGTCAGCGGGGCCCGTTGCAGGATGCGGTCGGACGCCGTGACCTGGTAGCGGAATTCCAGCCAGCGCAGCTGGTTCATGATCGCGCGGTGGGTCACCGCGACGCCCTTCGGCCGCCCCGTGGAGCCGGAGGTGAACAGCACGTAGGCCGTGTTGTCCTGGCGCAGCGCGGTGATCCGCTCGGCGTCGGCCACCGGTCCGTCGGCGAAGTCATCGAGGTCGAGAGCGTCGAGCTCGAGCACGGGGACGCCGTCGAGCGGGCGCAGCGTCACGTCACCGGCGGTCAGCACCAACCGGGGCTCCGCGCTCGCGACGACCTGCGCCAGGCGTTCGGCCGGGTGCGCCGGATCGATCGGCAGATACGCCGCGCCCGCGCGCACGATCGCGTACATCGCCACGAGCATGTCGATCGAGCGCGCCGCGGCCAGGCCGACGATGTCCTCCGGGCCCACACCTGTCCGGATCAGCTTGCGGGCCAGACGGTTCACGCGAGAGGCGAACTCCGCGTAGGTCACAGCTTCGTTCTCATAACGCACGCCGACACGGTCGGGCGTGGCCGCGACACGGGCGGTGAGCAGGTCGTCCAGCGTCTCGGCGGGCAACGGGTGCGCGGTGGCGTTGCGATCCGACAGCAGCAGGCCGCGTTCGGCCACCGACATCAGCTCGACCGCGCCGACCCTGGTGCGGGCGTCGCGCACCATGGCGCGCAGCACGCGGTCGAAGGCGGCGAGGAACCCGGCGGCGGTCGGTTCGTCGAACAGGTCCAGCGCGTAGTGCAGGTGCACGTCGATGCCGTCGGGCGCGCCGTCGGCGGTGTAGCGGTCGGTCAGCGTCCAGTCCAGGTCGAGCTGGATCGGCGCCGCGCCGATCTCCAGCGCCGCGATGGCCAGCCGGTGCAGCCGGAACTCCGGCGCGGTCTGGTTCTGCAAGGTCAGCGCGACCTGGTACAGCGGAGCGTGCGCCTGTGAGCGAACCGGGTTCACCACCTCGACCAACTGCTCGAACGGCACCGCGGCGTGATCGAAGGCGGCCAGGTCGGCCGCGCGCACGGACGCCAGCAACTCGGCCAGAGTCGCGTCCGGGCGAACCTCGGTGCGCAGCACCAGCGTGTTGACGAACATGCCGACCAGCTCGTCCAGCGCTTCCTCGCCGCGCCCGGCGACCGGCGCGCCGATCACGACGTCCTGGCCCGCGCCGTAACGGCTCAACAGCACGGCCAGCGCGGTGTGCAGCACCATGAACGGGGTCGCCCGGTGCGCGGCGGCCAGTTCCTGGATCCGCTCGTGCAGGGCGGCGTCCAGCCGTCCGGTCAGCGCGCCGCCCCGGTTGGTGGCGACCGCGCGGCGGGGCCGGTCGGACGGGAGTGTCAGCACCTCCGGCAGCCCGGCCAGCCGGTCGGTCCAGTAAGACAGCTGGCGTGCCAGCACCGAGGCCGGGTCGTCGGCGGAACCCAGCGCGGTGCGCTGCCAGATCGCGAAGTCGGCGTACTGCACCGGCAACGCTCCCGGCGCGGGAGCCGTGTCCGCGCACCGCGCGACGTAAGCGTTGGCCAAATCCCGGGTGAGCGGCGCGAACGACCAACCGTCCGCGGCGATGTGGTGCACGACGAACAGCAGGACGTGCACCTGGTGGCTGCCTGCCGCGGCGTCGTCCTCCACGCGCAGCAGGCGCACGCGCAGCGGGACCTCGGCGGTCACGTCGAACCCGGCTCGCGCGGCGGCGGCGGCGAGTTCGGGCACCTGCGGCGCGGGAACCGGCCGTGCGACCAGCTCGACCAGCTTCGTCCCCGCGGGCAGCACCAGCTGCGTCGCACCGCCGTCCTGCTCGGGATAGATCGTGCGCAAGGTTTCGTGCCGGGCGATCACGTCGGCGATCGCCGCCTCGAGGGCGGGCACGTTCAGCGCTCCGGTGAGGCGCAGCGCGAACGGGATGTTGTACGCGCCGCTGGTGGTGTCGAACCGGTTCAGGAACCACATGCGCTGCTGGGCGATCGACAGCGGGATCGACCGGCCGCGCTCCTGCGGCGTGAGCGGCGGCAGCGCGACGGGCCCGATCTCGGCCGGAGCGTCGACGGTGATCCGCCGCGCCAGCTCCCGCACCGTGGGCGCGTCGAAGATCGTGCGCACCGCCACTTCCCCGCCGGTGGCTTTGCCAAGCCGCGCGGCGAGCTGGGTGGCGCTGAGCGAATTGCCGCCCAGGGCGAAGAAATCGTCCTCGGCGCCGACCTCGTTCACCCCGAGCAGAGCCGAGAATGTCTCGGCGACGAGTTCTTCCGCCGCACCGCTCGGCGCCTCGAACACCACGCCGGCGATCACGGGCGCGGGCAGGGCCGATCGGTCCAGCTTCCCGGACGCGTTCACCGGGAACCGGTCCAGCACCACGAACGCCTGCGGCACCATGTAGCCCGGAAGCCGTTGGGCCACCGCGTCACGCACCGCCGCGATCTCGACCGGTCCGTCCGTCACCAAGAAGGCGACCAGGCGCTCGCCCACGCCGCGATCGTCCCGGACCAGCACGGCGGCCTGGGTCACGGCGGGCGTCGCGAGCAGCACCGACTCGATCTCGCCGAGTTCGACGCGCAAGCCGCGGATCTTGACCTGGAAGTCCGTGCGGCCGAGGAACTCCAGCTCTCCCGAAGCGTTCCACCGCACCGAGTCGCCGGTGCGGTACATCCGTTCACCGGGCGGGCCGAACGGGTCGGCGACGAACCGGTCGCCGGTGCGGCCGGGGCGGTCCAGATAGCCGCGCGCCAGTTGCACGCCCGCGAGATACAACTCCCCCGGCACACCCGCAGGCACCGGGCGCAGTCGCGCGTCGAGCACATACGTTCTGGTGTTCCAGATCGGTTCGCCCATCGGCACGGTCTCGAAATCGGTGTCGCGCACCTCGTGAAAGGTCACCTCCACCGCGGCCTCCGTGGGGCCGTAGCCGTTGTGCACCCGCGCGCCGGTGAGTTCGCGCATCCGCTGGGCCACGCCGACGGGTAGCGCCTCGCCGGAGCAGAACACCTCACGCAGCGACGGCACGTCGAACTCGCCCGCGACGAAGACGGCCAGCATGGACGGCACGAAGTGCGCCGCGGTGACGCCCTCGGCGCGGATGAGGCGGGCCAGATACGCCGGGTCGCGATGCCCGTCCGGCCGCGCCAGCACCATGCGCGCGCCGACCTGCAACGGCCAGAAGAACTCCGGCACCGAGACGTCGAAGGTGGCGGGCGTCTTCTGCAACAGCACATCGCCCGGCCCGAGCGCGGCGTACGCGGATTGCATCCAGCACAACCGGTTCACGATGCCGCGGTGGCTCATCGCGACACCCTTCGGCTTGCCCGTGGAGCCCGAGGTGAACAGCACGTAGGCGGTGTTCGCCGGGCGCAGCGGAGCGCGCCGGTCGGCGTCGGTGAGCGGGGTGTCCGGGTAACCGGACAGGTCCAGCCGGTCGATCCGCGTCTCGGGCACGCCGCAGCTCAGGTCCGCGCCTGCGGTCAGTACGCACACCGGCGCGGCGGTGGCCAGGATGTGGGCGGTGCGTTCGGCGGGGTGGTCGGGATCGAGTGGCACGAATCCGCCGCCCGCGACGGTGACCGCGTACATGCCCACCACCAGGTCGAGGGATCGGCGCATACCGAGCGCAACCAGCGTTTCCGGGCCGACACCCTGTGCTACGAGCCACCGCGCCAGCCGGTTGACCCGCCCGGCGAATTCCGAATAAGTAAGCGTCGCGGAGCGACTCGTTGGGGGGTGGTGGTCGGGTGACGGGTGGGCCAGCGTCGCGGAGCTACCCGCCGAGGGGTGGCCGGGTGACGGGTGGGCCAGGGCCGCAGAGCTACCCGCCGAGGAGTCGTGGCCGGGCAATAGCTGAGGCAGGACAGCGGAGCCACCCGCTGAGAGGTCCTGGTCGGGTGACGGGTGGGCCAGCGTCGCGGAGCGACTCGTTGAGGGATGGTGGTCGGGTGACGGGTGGGCCGGCGCCGCAGAGCCAGCCGCTGAGGAGCTGTGGTCCGGCGACGGGTAGGCCCGCGTCGTCTCCTCGAAGGTGACCGCGGGCGCGTCCGGTGTGCGTTCGACTTGCGCGGCGAACAGGGAGGCGAGCGTGTCGGATTCGGGGAACGGGCGGTCGGTGGCATTCCACACCCGCAACACCCGTGTGCGTTCGGCGTCCGAAAGCAGTTCGACGTCACCGATTCGCGCACCGGCGTCGACCGCGACGGCGGCGAGCATCCGCTGGAAGCGGTCGGCGAACGACTCGACGGTCGCGGCGTCGAACAAATCGGTCGCGTAGCGCAGGGCGCCCGACAGTCCCACCGAATCCGCGCGCTCCGCCACCACCAAGTGCAGGTCGAATTTCGCTCCGTTGTCGGGGATCTCGACCGGGTGCACCGACAGCCACGGCACCTCCATGGCTTTCCCGCCGAATGCGGGCGTCGCGGTCTCGAAGCTGAACATCACCTGGAACAGCGGATGCGCGCCCGCGGAGCGATCCACCGCCATGACGTCCACCAGGCGCTCGAATGGCAGGTCGGCGTTGGCGAACGCGGCCAGATCGGCCTCGCGCACCTCGCTCAGCAGCGCGGCGAACGAGGCGTCGGCGGCTACTCGGGTGCGCAACGCCAGGGTGTTGACGAACATGCCGACGAGTGCGTCCAGCGCCCGCTCCCCGCGTCCGCCGACGGGCGAGCCGATCACGATGTCGGCGCTGCCGCTCAAGCGGGCCAGGGTGGCGGCGAAGGCCGCGTGCAGCGTCATGAACAACGTCGCGCCGCCGCGCCGGGCCAGCGCGCGCAAGCCAGCGACGACCTCGGGCTCGATCACGAAATCGACGCCCGCTCCCTCGTGCGAGGGGATCGCGGGCCGTGGATGATCGACCGGGAGGGGCAGTTGCGCCGGCGCGCCGGTCAGCACGTCGCGCCAGAAGCGCAGCTGCTGGTAGGCGAGATCACCGGGGACGTCCTCGGCGCCGAGCAGGTCCCGATGCCAGAGGCTGTAGTCGGCGTACTGCACCGCCAGCGGCTCCCAGTCCGGCCGCCGCCCGGTCAGGCGCGCGAGGTAGGCCCCGACCAGGTCGGTGACCAGCGGGACCATCGACAAGGCGTCGGCGGCGATGTGGTGCACGACGAACACCAGCACGTATTCGTCGCCGGTGACGCCGCGCGCCTCGTCGACCCGCTCCACCGCGAGCAGCGCGACCCGGCACGGCAACTCGGCGGTCACGTCGAACCCGGCGCCGACGATGCCTGCCACGGCATCCTCCAGTGCGGAGCGGTCGATCGGCACCGGATGCAGGCTCAGGCCGATGTCGGTGGCGTCGCGAACGGATTGGCAGGGGCCGTCGTCGGTTTCGGGGAAGGTGGTGCGCAGCGTCTCGTGCCGGGCGAGCACGTCGAGTACGGCGCGCTCCAGCGCCGTCACGTCGAGGCGGCCGGTCAGCCGCAGCACGATCGGCAGGTTGTAGACGCTGTCGGCGCCGTCCTGGCTCTCGACGCGGTTGAGGAACCACAGGCGCTGCTGCGCGGGCGAGAGCGGCACCCGCTCGGGCCGTGGACGGCGGACCAGCGGGAGTCGCGGCGCCCCTGGGGCGCCGAGCCGCTCGACGGCGGCGGCGAAGCCCTCCACCGTGGGCGCGTCGAACAGCGCGCGCACCGGAACGCGTACTCCCATCGCCTCACCCGCGCGGGCGCTGACCTGGGTGGCGTCCAGCGAGCTGCCGCCGAGAGCGAAGAAATCGTCGTCCAGCCCGGCCCGCTCGACCCGCAGCACCTCCGCGACCACCGCGGCGACCAGACGTTGCGCGGCGCTCACCGGCGGACGGAAGCGCTCGGCTGCGAGCACCGGGATCGGCAGGGCGGCGCGATCGAGCTTGCCGCTGGTGTTGCGGGGGAATTCGTTCAGCTCGACCACTGCGGTCGGCACCAGGTAGCTGGGAAGACGCTGAGCGACAGACGATTTCACCGCGTCGAGATCGAGCGTCGCGCCGGGCGCTGCGATCACGTAGCCCGCCAGGAACTCCCCCGCCGGTCCGGTGACCAGCCGCGCCGCGGCCTGGCCGACCCCGGCCGCCGCCAGCAGCGCTGTCTCGATTTCGGCGAGTTCGACGCGCCGGCCGCGGAACTTCACCTGGAAGTCGCTGCGGCCCAGATAGATCAGCTCGCCGTCGCGGCTCCAGCGCACCAGGTCGCCGGTGCGGTACATGCGGGCGCCCGGCGCACCGAAGGGATTGGCGACGAAACGATCGGCGGTGAGGTCGACGCGGCCGTGGTAGCCGCGCGCCAGCTGCGCTCCCGCCAGGTACAGCTCGCCCCGCACGCCGATCGGCGCGGGCCGCATCCGTCCGTCCAACACGTAGACCTGCGAGTTCCACTCCGGCTCGCCGATCGGCACTTGCGGCGAGTTCACCTCGGTGACCTCGCGGTTGGTGATGGACACCGCCGCCTCGGTGGGGCCGTAGAGGTTGTGCAGGCCCGCGTCGCACACCTGCCGGAAGGCGGCGACGGTCTCCGGCGGCAGCGCCTCGCCGATGACGAACACGTCGCGCAGCGAGTCGAGTTCGCCCGGCGCGGCGTGCGCGGCGAACACCGCGAGCATCGATGGCACGAAGTCGGTGAGCGTGACGCCGTGGCGTGCGACGGTCTCGGCGAGATAGCGCGGATCGCGATGTCCGTCCGGTGCGGCCAGCAGCACGGTCGCGCCCGCTCGTAGCGGTAGGAAGTAGCCCCACAGCGAGACGTCGAAGGTGCTCGCGGTCTTCTGCAAGTAGACATCGCCGGTGCGCGGACGGTACTCCGCGTGCATCCAGGCCAGCTGGTTGGCGATGGCCTGATGACTGACCGCCACGCCCTTCGGCTTTCCGGTGGACCCGGAAGTGAAGATCACGTATGCGGGATGCTGCGGGTGCAGCGCGCCGTGGCGTTCGCGGTCGCCGATCTTGCCGGAGGGATAGGCGGAGAGATCGAGTTCATCCAGGCGATACACCGGAACGGAAACCTGCGCGGCCGCGTCGAAACCGCTATCGCTCGTGGTCAGGATGGCATGCGGACGCGCGGTGTCGAGGATGTGGCCGATGCGTTCGGCGGGATGTCCTGGGTCCACCGGGACGTACGCGCCGCCCGCCCGCGCCACCGCGTACATGGCGACGACCAGTTCCACCGAGCGCGGCAGGGCCAGCACGACCAGCGCTTCCGGACCGACGCCGAGCCCGATCAGCATCCTCGCCAGCCGATCGGCGCGGTCGGACAGCTCGGCGTAGGTCAGCCGCTCGCCGTCGGTGACCACCGCGACGGCATCCGGGGTACGGCGCACCTGCGCGTCGAAACCCTCGTGCAGGAACCGATCGGGCACTCGGTGCCCGCTGGCGTTCCAGCTCGCGGTGACATAGTCCAGCTCGCCCGCGTCGAGCAGCGGGAGATCCCTGACCGGTGCGTCCGGGTCGTCCACCGCCGCACGCAACAGCCGGACGAACTTCGCGGCGAACTTCCGCACCGTCGCGGCGTCGAACAGGTCGGTGGCGTAGGTGAATTCGGCGCGGTAGCTGTCGGCGGCTTCGGACACCGTGAGCTGGAGGTCGAACTTCGCGAAACCGGAGTCGAAGTCGACCTGCTCGGTGTCGAGACCGGGCATGGTCAGCGCGATCGGCCCGACGTTCTGCATGAACAGCGCGACCTGGAACAGCGGATGCCTGGCGGCCGAACGCGGCGGGTTCAGCGCCTCCACCAACTGCTCGAACGGGATGTCGGCGTGCGCGAAGGCGCGCAGGTCGCGGTCGGCGGCGTGCGCCACCAAGTCGGCGAAACCGCGCGCGGCGTCCACTTCGGTGCGCAGCACGAGGGTGTTGACGAACATGCCGACCAGGTCGTCGAGTACGGCCTCGCCCCGGCCCGCGACCGGTGTGCCGATAGCGATGTCCGCGGTGCCGGACAACCGGGCCAGCAGGGCGGCCAGCGCCGCGTGCAGCACCATGAACGGCGTCGCGCGAACGCGCGCGGCGATCGCCTCGACGGCGGAGCGCAGCGCGGCGTCGACGGCGAACTCGTAGGTGGCGCCCTGGTACGAGGGCGCGGCCGGACGCGGCCGATCGGCGGGCAGATCCAATTGCGCGGGCAGCTCGGCCAATTCGGCGCGCCAGAAGGCGAGCTGGCGCGCCGCCACGGAATCCGCGTCGGTATCCGCACCGAGGACCCGTTGCTGCCACAGCGCGTAGTCCGCGTACTGCACGGCCAGCGGAGCCCACTCCGGCCCGCGGCCGTCGCGCCGCGCGGCATAGGCCGTGGCCAGGTCACGCATCAGGGGCACGAGCGAGACGCCGTCGGCCGCGATGTGGTGGACGACGAGCACGAGCGTGTGGTCCTCGGGTTCGCAGCGCAGCAGGCGCACCCGCACCGGGATCTCCTCCGCCACGTCGAAGCCCTGGCTCGCCGCCCGGCGGATCGCCGCGGCCAACCGCTCCCGCGGCACTTCGGCGGGCGTCAGGTCGAACACCGCGTGTACGCGTCGCACCGATTGCGCAGGCCCGTCGGCGGTCTGCGGATACACGGTGCGCAGCACTTCGTGCCTGGCCACCAGATCGGTGATCGCCGCCGACAGCGCGGCGACGTCCAGCGGGCCGCGCAGGCGCAGCGCCACCGGGATGTTGTCCACGGCGGCGGCGCCCAGCTCGCGGGCCTGATCGGCGTCGGCGCCGAACCGGTTGAGGAACCACATGCGCCGCTGCGCGGGCGAGAGCGGAACATGCTCCGGGCGCGGACCGGCCACCAGCGGCGGACGCGCCGCGGCCGGATGCGCCGACGCGACCACCGCGGCCACGGTGGGACGATCGAAGAAATCGCGCACGTCCACGGTCGCGCCGATGGCCGCGCCGATCCGGGCGATGGCTCGGGTGGCGAGCAGCGAATTGCCGCCCAGCGCGAAGAAGTCGTCGTCCGCGCCCACGCGCGGCACGTCCAGCAGTTCGGCGAAAATCGCGGCGACCGCCGTCTCCGCCTCGGTCTCCGGCGCCCGATAAGCCGTTGTCCCGGAATCGAATTTCGGCTCAGGAAGCGCTCTGCGGTCCAGCTTGCCGTTGGCGTTCAACGGCATCGCCGCCAGCGCGACGAGCAGCGTCGGCACCATGTACTCGGGCAGCTCGCGGCGGACGGAGTCCAGTACCTCGGCGGTCTCGACAGCGTCGCCGACCACGTAGCCGACCAGTTGATCGCCGCTCGTGTGCCGGTGCAGCACCACCGCGGCCTGGGTGACGCGCGGGTGGCGCAGCAGCGCCGCCTCGACTTCGCCGAGTTCGATCCGCAGGCCCCGCAACTTCACCTGGAAGTCCGTGCGGCCCAGATACTCCAGCTCCTCCGGCCCGCCCTCCACCCCGGGCGCCCAGCGCACCAGGTCGCCGGTGCGGTACATCCGCTCCCCGGCCGGTCCCTCGGGGTTCGCCACGAATCGCTCGGCGGTCAGCCCTGGCCGGGCGACATAACCGCGGGCCAATTGCACGCCTGCCAGGTACAGCTCGCCGACGACGCCGCGCGCCACCGGACGCAGGCTGTCGTCGAGCACCAGCAACTCGGTGTCGTCGGCGGCGACGCCGATCGGCACGCCCGCCACGTCCGCGCCGGTCACCTCGTGCGCGGTCACGTCGACCGCCGCCTCGGTGGGCCCGTACAGGTTGTGCAGCGTCGCCCCGCAGACGTCGCGGAAGGCCGCGGCGGTGGCGGCCGCAAGCGCCTCACCCGAGGCGAAGACCAGCCGCAGCGAGTCCACCGCGACCGACTCGGCGACGAAGACCGCGAGCATGGACGGCACGAAATGCGCCACCGTGACTCCGCGTTCGGCGATCACACGCGCCAAGTACGCCGGATCCCGATGACCGTCCGGCTCCGCGACGACCAGCCGGGCGCCGACCTGCAACGGCCAGAAGAACTCCCACACCGACACGTCGAAGGTGAACGGCGTCTTCTGCAACACCACGTCGTCGGCGCGCAGCCGGTACAACCGTTGCCGCCACCGCAGATTCGCCACGATCGCGCGGTGCGACACGGCGACGCCCTTCGGCCTGCCGGTCGAGCCGGACGTGAAGATCACGTAGGCGAGGTCGTCGGCCGACCGGGCGACCGCGGGCGCTTCCGGCGTGGGCGAGCCGGCGAATTCGTCGATCCGCAGCGTCGCGACCGCACCGCCGAAGTCGGGCTCGTCGCGCGTGGTGGTCAGCACGAGCACCGGCTCGGCGACCGCGAGCACGTAGCCGATGCGGTCGGCCGGATGGTCCGGGTCGATCGGCAGGTACGCGCCGCCCGCCCGCAGGATCGCGTACATGCCGACCAGCAGGTCGATCGAGCGCCGCACGGCCAAGCCCACCAGCGAGTCCCGCCGCACGCCGAGTTCGACCAGGTGGTGGGCCAGCGCGTTGACCCGGCCGTCGAATTCGGCGTAGGTGAGGGTGATTCCCGCGTATTCGACGGCGATCGCGTCCGGAGTCCGCCGCACCTGCTCCTCGAACAGGCTCACCAATGTCTCGACCGGCGCGGTGGTGGTCGCCGGAAGATCCGGCGCGGCCGCGAGCGCGTCGTCGAGCAGTGCGTCCAGCACCGCGCCGAGCGCGCCGTCACCTGATTCCAGCAGCGCGGGCAGTCGACCGGAGACCACCACCGGAACCAGCGCCTCCGCGCCCACCCCCGCGCCCATGGCTTCGGACAGGGCCGCGAGTTCGTCGGCCAGCGCCGCGTAGGTGACGGTGAGCTCTTCGTGCCGCAACGCCACGCGCTGCGGGTCCAGCCCGGCAACAGTCGCGATGAGACCGGGCAGGTCGTCGATGCCGTAGCCGCGGCGCACGGCGTCTGCGTGGGTCATCAGCGGTTTCCTTCCGAATCGAGGGCCGCCGCCGAGTCGGCGAGCAGCGCCTCGGCGGTGGCGGGCAGGGTCCGCAGCAAGGCCGCCAGACCGCTGCCGCCGAGTGCGGCGAGCAGGCCGGGAACCAACCCGGCGAGCGAGACATGGATCAGGGCTTCGGGTTTGGCCGCCGGGCCCATCGCCTTCGCGACGGACGCGAGCTTCGCGTCGAGCTCGCCGAAGGAGACCAGCCGATCGCCGTGCTCGAACGCGGTGGCGGCGGGGACGGCCCGTGCCGCCCGGGCGATCAGCGCGGGCAGGTCCGCCACCGACGCGGTGGGCCGGGGCAGCCGTTCGGCCGCGGAACGGATGTCGATCGCGCGAAGGGCTACCGCCGGATCCGCGGCCACCGCCTCCAGCACCCGCAGCAAGCGGTCACCGAACGCGTGCGCCGTCGGTTCGTCGAACAGGTCGGTCGCGTAGCCGACGCGCAGCTCCATACCGGCGCGCGCACCGTCGGCGGCGAACTGCTCCAGCACGGTCACCTGGAGGTCGAACTTCGCCTCCGCCGACGTCAGGTCGATCGCCTCGACCGCGAGGCCGGGCAGTTCCACCTCCGCCCGCGGCAGGTTCTGGAAGGTGAGCAGTACTTGGCACAGCGGTGCGTACGAGCCGGAACGGGTGACGCCCAGCGCCTCGACCACCTGATCGAACGGGACGTCGGCGTGCGAGAACGCCGCCAGATCCCGCCGGGTGACCTGGCGCAGCAGCTCGCCGAAACTCGCACGGGGATCGACCTCGGTGCGCAACGCCACGGTGTTGACGAACATGCCGACCAGCTCATCCAGCTCGCGGACACCGCGTCCGGCGACCGGCACGCCGACCGTGACGTCCGCCGCGCCGGACAGTTTCGCCAGCAGCACCGCGAGCGCGCTGTGCACCAGGGTGAACAGTGTGCCGCCGTGTTCGCGGGCCAGTCGCTCCAGGCGTACGGTGCGCTCGGCGTCGATCTCCCGGGTAACGCTTGCCCCCTGCATGCTTCGCCTGGCCGGTCGCGGTCGATCGGTGGGTAGGGCGAGCAGTTCCGGCGCACCGGTCAATTCGGTGCGCCAGAAGGCGAGTTGGCGCGCCAGCAGGCTGTCGGGGTCCGCGCCGTCGCCGAGCAGCTCGTGCTGCCAGGCGCTGTAGTCGCGGTAACGGATCGCGGGCGGGGCCGAGTCCGGCGCGTGTCCGGTGGATCTGGCCAGGTAGGCGCGCACCAGATCGGCGGTCAACGGCGCGATCGAGTATCCATCCGCACCGATGTGGTGCAGCACGACCACCAAGACGTGTTCGTCGGCGGCGGGGGTGAACAGGGCGGCGCGCACCGGCGGCGCGGAAGCGAGATCGAAGGCGGGGGCTACGAATTCCGCGATCCGCCTGTCCATTTCCGCTCGGCCCACCGGAATCGGTGTCAGATCGACCGGCGACGCGCGCACCACCTCCTGGACCGGTCCGTCCTCGGTGTCCGGGTACCTGGTGCGCAGCGTCTCGTGCCGGTCGAGCACATCGCCGAGCGCCGCCGCCAGCGCCGCCACATCCAGCCGGCCGCGCAGCCGCAGCGCCGTGGGAATGTGATAGGCCGACGAGTCCGGTGCGAGCCGGTCGAGCACCCAGATGCGCTGCTGCGCGGGCGCGAGCGGCACCGGCCCGGCATCGGCGCGACGGACCAAAGCGGGCCGGGCCACGCCGCGCTCGGTGGCCGCGATGCGTTCTGCGAGTGCGGCGGGCGTCGGGGCTTCGAACACCGCGGCCACCGCGACATGGCCGCCGAGTGCCGCGCCGAGCCGGGCCGCGAGCCGGGTGGCCATCAGGGAGTTGCCGCCCCTGGCGAAGAAGTCGTCGTCGACGCTCACCGCGTCCACGCCGACGACCTCTGCGAACGCGTCCGCGACCAGGCGCTCCAACGCACCGGACGGCGCGCGGAAGGCCGCCTCGGCGAACGGCGGCTCGGGCAGCGCCGAACGATCGATCTTGCCGTTGGCCGTGAGCGGCAGCGCCGCCAGCACGACGACGGCGGCAGGCGTCATGTATCCGGGCAGTCGCGCGGCCACAACGGCGCGCAGCGACACGGCCAGGTCGGCGTACCCGACCGGATCCGCCTCCGGCACTGCGGCATACGCGATGAGCCGTGTTCCCGCGCGGTCGTCGGCCTTCGCCACCACGACGGCCGCGGCCACCCCGGGTTGCCGCAGCAGCGCGGCCTCCACCTCGCCGAGCTCGATGCGGAAGCCGCCGATCTGCACCTGGAAGTCGGCGCGCTCGAGGTATTCCAGGGTGCCGTCGGGACGCCAGCGCACGATGTCGCCGGTGCGGTACATCCGCTCGCCGGCCGCCGCACCGAGTTCCACCGCGAACGGATCGGCCACGAAGCGGTCGGCGGTCAGCGCCGGACGGCGCTGATAGCCGCGCGCCAGCTGCGCTCCCGCGAGGTACAGCTCGCCGGGCACTCCGATCGGCGCGGGCCGCAACCGCCCGTCCAAGACGTAGACCCGGCTGTTCCAGGCGGGCGACCCGATCGGGACGGTGTGCTCCGGCTGAGTGTCGAGCGCGAACGCGGTGATCGACACCGCCGCCTCCGTGGGGCCGTAGAGGTTGTCCAGCGCGGTCGTGCCGCTATGGCGGCACAGGAAGTCCACGGCCGTGGCCGACGGCAGCGCCTCGCCGATGGCCAGCACGTGGCGCAGCGTTTCCGGCAGCGCGCCACCCGGCTCGGCCGCCAGCAGCATGCCGATCAGGGCGGGCACCGCGTGCAGCACGGTGACGCCGTGGCGGCGCAGCAGCGCGCGCAGCAGGTCCGGGTCACGTTCGGCGCCGGGCGCGGTGACGATCAGCGACCCGCCGGTGACCAGCGCGGACCAGAACTCCCACACCGACAGATCGAAGGTCGCGGGCGTCTTCAGCAGCACTCGATCGTTCGCGCCGAGGCCGTATCTGTCCGCCAGCCAGACGAGTTGATTGACGATCGCGGCGTGCGGAACCGTCACGCCTTTGGGCACGCCCGTGGAGCCGGAGGTGAAGACGACGTACGCCGGATGCTCGGGACGCAGCGGACCAATCCGATCCGCGTCGGTGATCGGCGTCGCGGCCGGCCCGGCGACGTCGAGCCGATCGATTTCCATGACAGCGCAGTCGGTTTCGAACGGGAACCCGTCGCGCGAGGTGGTCAGGACCACAGCCGGCGCCGCGGTGGCCACGATGTGGGCGATCCGCTCGGCCGGATGGTCCGGATCGATGGGCACATACGCGCCGCCCGCCCGCACCACGGCGTACATCGCGACGACCAGTTCGAGCGAGCGGCGCATCGCCAGCACGACCGTCGACTCCGGTCCGACACCGGACGCGATGAGCCTGCGCGCCAACCGGTTCACCCGCCCGTCGAACTCGGCGTAGCGCAGCTCTTCGCCGGTCGCCGCGTCCACCAGCGCGACCGCGCCTGGGCTGCGCGCGGTCTGCGCGTCGATCAGATCCGCCAGCGTGGCCCGCGGGACCGGCCGCCGGGTCCGGTTCCATTCTGCGAGCACCTGCGATCGGTCGGTCCCGAGCAGCTCGATGTCACCCACCGGCAGATCCGGCCGCGCCGCGATCGTTTCCAGCACCCGGCGCAGTTGGGCGGCGAACCGGAACGCGGTCGCGCGCTCGAACAGATCGGTGGCGTAGCCGAGGGACAGCTCGATGCCGTCGGGCGCGCCCTCGGCGTCGTAGGCGTCCACCGCGAACAGGTGCAGGTCGAATTGCGCTACGCCGTTGTCGAACTCGAGTTCGCGAATCTCGAGTTCGGGCAGCCGCAGCTGTCCGCGCTCATGGTTCTGGAACGAGTAGCCGACCTGGAACAGCGGGTGGCGTGCGGTGGAGCGCACCGGGTTGAGCACTTCCACCAGACGTTCGAACGGCACGGTCGCGTGTTCCAGCGCCGCCAAGTCGGCGGCCCGCGCCCGGGCCAGCAGTCCGGCGAACGATTCGCCGCCGTCGACACCGACGCGCAGGACGAGAGTGTTGACGAACATCCCGATGACGTCGTCCAGTTCGGCGGCGCCGCGTCCGGCCACCGGCGTGCCGATCGCGATGTCTCCTGCGCCCGACCACCGCGCGAGCAGCACGGCGAACGCGGTGTGCACCACCATGAACAGCGTCGCGCCATGCCGTCGGCCGAGGGCGGCCAGATCCGCGTGCAGCCGCGCGCCGATCGTGAGCGGAACCTTGTCCCCGCGCAGGGTCTGCCTCGCGGGGCGGGGGCGGTCGGTCGGCAGCGCCAGCTGATCCGGCAGTCCGGCGAGTGTCCGGGTCCAGAAACAGATCTCGCGGGCCGCCACCGATTCGGCGTCGTCCTCGGCGCCGAGCAAATCGCGTTGCCACAGTGCGTAATCGGCGTACTGCACGGTCAGCGGTGTCCAGTCCGGCGCGGCGCCACCACGGCGCGCGGTGTAGGCGACCATCAGGTCCCGCACGAACGGCGCGATGGACGAGCCGTCGGCGGCGATGTGGTGCAGCACCGCGGCGAGCACGAACTCCGGCCGCGCGCCCGTGCCGACCACGCGGAACAATCGCATCCGCACCGGAATCTCGGCGGTGACGTCGAAGGTCGTCTCCGCCAGTTCCCTGACCCGCTGCGGTAGTTCGTCTTCCGGGACATCGATCGGCCGCAGCGCCGGAACGGTGGCGGGTTCGACGAGTTGCACCGGTTCGCCGTCGATCTCCGGATAGCGAGTGCGCAGCGCCTCGTGCCGGGCGACCACGTCACCGAGCGCGGCGCGCAACGCGGGCACGTCCAGCCGACCGGACAGCCGCAGGGCCACCGGGATGTTGTAGGCGGTGGAGGACCGGTCGAACCGATTGAGGAACCACATGCGCTGCTGCGCGGGCGAGAGCGGGACCCGCTCCGGGCGCGGCGCCGCCACCAGCGCGGGCAGGGCGCCTCCCATGGCCACCGCGCTCGCCGCCGCCGCGAGGTCCGCGACCCTGGGAGCTTCGAACAGCGCGCGCACACCGACCGTCCGGCCCAGCGCCGCGCCGATCCTGCTGACCGCTTTCGCGGCCAACAGGGAGCTGCCGCCGAGCGCGAAGAAATCGTCGTCGGCGCCGACGGCGCGCTCCGCGCCCAGCACTTCGGCGAACACCTCCGCCACGACCCGTTCGCTCGGCGTGGACGGCGCCCGGTAGGTGGTCGATTCGAACCGTGGCGCGGGCAGCGCGGCGCGGTCCAGCTTGCCGTTGACCGTCAACGGGATGCGCGGCAGCGGGACGATCGCAGCGGGCACCATGTGCTCGGGCAGGCGATACACCAGGGCTTGCCGCAGCGCGGCGGTGTCGACCGAGTCGTCCGCGACGACCGCGTACGCGACGATGCGCGGTTCGTCCACCAGATCGGTGCGCACCACCACGGCCACTTCCCGGACCGCTTCGGACGCCTCGAGCAGCGCGACCTCGATCTCACCGAGCTCGACGCGGAAGCCGCGCAGGTTCACCTGCTGGTCCGCGCGCCCGAGATACTCCAGCTCGCCGTCGGCGGTCCAGCGGGCCAGATCGCCGGAGCGGTAGGTGAGCGCTCCGTCGCCCGCGTACGGGTCCGCGACGAAGCGGCCCGCGGTCAGGGCGGGACGGTGCAAGTAGCCGCGCGCCAATTGGCCGCCGGAGACGTAGATCTCGCCGGGCACGCCGACCGGGACCGGCCGCAACCGGTCGTCGAGCAGGCGGACGGTCAGTCCGGGCAACCCCGCGCCGATCACGCCGGTCGAGCCGGTGTGCCCGTCGATCTCCCGATAGGACACGTGCACCGTGGTCTCGGTGATGCCGTACATGTTCACCAGGCGCGGCGCGTCCGGGTAGCGGGCGAACCAACCACCGAGGCGCTGCGGCTCCAGCGCCTCGCCGCCGAAGACGACGACCCGCAACGCGAACGCGGCGGGTTCCGGCTCGGCCAGATCGGCGGCGACGAGCTGATAGAACGCCGACGGGGTCTGGTTGAGCACGGTGACCCGCTCGGCGATCAGCAGCTCACGGAACTGCCGCGGCGAGCGCGAGGTGTAGTAGTCGACCACCACCACCGTCGCGCCGGACAGCAGCGGTCCCCACATTTCCCAGACCGAGAAGTCGAAGGCGTAGGAGTGGAACAGGGTCCACACGTCCGCCGAGCCGAAGCCGAAGCGCCGCCGCGTGTTGTCCAGCAGCCGCAGCACGTTGCGATGCGGCACCACGACGCCTTTGGGCCTGCCGGTGGAACCGGAGGTGTAGATGACGTAGGCAACGTGACCGGAGCGCAGCGGGGCGCGCCGATCCACATCGGTGACCGGCTCGCCGCCGAACTCGACGAGGTTCGGTGCGGCGACGTCGATCACCGGTCCGCCGAACCAGCCGCGCGGCAACTCGGTGGCGGCCCCCGCGATCGCGCAGATCGGCCGGGCATCGTCCAGGACGTATTCGATCCGGTCGTCCGGGTAGGCCGGATCGATCGGCAGGTATCCGCCGCCCGCTTTGAGCACCGCGAGCAGGGCGACCACCAGTTCCGCCGAGCGGGGCAGCGCGACGGCCACCAGTGTTTCCGGCCCGACGCCCGCGGCGATCAGCCGCCGCGCCAGCCGGTTGGACCAGTCGTCGAGTTCGGCATATGCCAGCGACCGTGCCCCGTCGCGCACCGCGACGGCGGCCGGGTCCAGCGCGGCGGCCCGCGCGAAACGCTCGGCCACACTGCCGGTGGCGTCCGCGACGTCGGGGCCGCCGACCGGCCACTCGTACAAAGCGCGATGCTGCTCCTCGGCGCTGAGCAACTGGATGTCGCCCACGACCACCGTGGGATCGGCGGCGATGGCGGCGAGCACCTGGGTGAACCGCCTGCCGAGAACGGCGACCGACGGCGCGTCGAAAAGATCGGTGGCATAGCGGATTTCGACCCGCATGCCGTCGGCGCGCCCGTCCGGGTCGTTCGATTCGAGCACGGTGAACTGGAGGTCGAACTCGGCCACCGGCGCGTCGAACTCCTGCGCGCGCACCCGTAGATCGGGCAGCTCGAGCTCGGGCAAGGCGAAGTTCTGGAAGGTCAGCGCCACCTGGAAGAGCGGATGACGGTTGCGCGCGCGGGTCGGAGCGAGCATCTCGACGAGCCGCTCGAACGGCGCGTCGGCGTGCGAGAGCGCGTCGAGGTCCTGGTCGCGCACCGCGTCCAGCACGGTCTCGAACCTGGCTCTGGAGTCGACGGCGGTGCGCAGCACCAGCGTGTTCACGAACATGCCGACGAGCCGGTCCAGCGCCGCGTCACCGCGTCCGGCGACCGGGGTGCCGATCGCGATGTCCGCGCCGCCCGACAGCCGGGCCAGCAGTACCGCCAAGGCCGCGTGCACCGTGCTGAACAGCGTGGTCTCGCGTTTGCGCGCCAGCTCGCCCAGCTCGCTGTGCAGGTCGGAATCGATCCGCAAGCGGTGCGTCGCACCGCGATGGGAGGAGATCGCCGGACGGGGACGGTCGGTGGGCAGTTCGAGTTGCTCCGGCAGGCCGTCCAGGGAGCCGCGCCAGTAGTCGAGTTGCCGCTCGGCGTCGGCGAGATCGGCCTGCCAGAGCGTGTAGTCGGCGTACTGCACCGGCAGCGGATCCCACGCGGGCGCTGCCCCGGCCCGGCGGGCCGAGTAGGCGGTCATCAGATCCTCGGCCAGCGGACCGAGCGAGAAACCGTCCGCGGCGATGTGGTGCAGCACCAGGGCGAGCGCGTATTCCGCTTGTGGCGCACCGTCGATCGCGAACAGCGCTGCCCGCAGCGGTGTTTCCGTGGTCAGATCGAAAGGCGCTGCCGCCAGCTCCCGAAGCTGTTCCACCAGTGCGGTTTCGGCCACACGCGTGACCGGGAGGTCGGGCGCGGACTGCGGCAGGACCAGTTGTTCCGGCCCGTCCGAGCCGTCGGGGTAGACGGTCCGCAGGATCTCGTGCCGGGCCGCCACGTCGGCCAACGCCGTGGTCATCGCCGCGACGTCGAGCTCACCGGCGAGGCGCAGCGCGACCGGGATGTTGTCGATCGCGACGGCGGGCCCGGCCTGCTCGTCGGCGTGGAAGCGGTTGACGAACCAGACGCGCTGCTGGGCCGCGGACAGCGGGACGCGCTCCGGCCGCGGGCGGGGGCGCAGCGGGACGCGACCGCCGTCGCCCCGATGCGTTTCGGCGCGAGCCGCCAACGCGGCGACCGTCGGTGCGTCGAACAGCGCCCGCACCGGAATCCGGGTGTCGAGCGCGGCGCCGAGCCGGGCCGCGACCCTGGCGGCGGTGAGCGAGTTGCCGCCGAGGGCGAAGAAATCGTCGTCCAGGCCCACCCGGTCGACGCCGAGCAGCTCGCCGAACGCCGCGGCGACGAGTTTCTGCACGGGCGTCGCGGGCGCGCGGAACCGCACGGGCTCGATCGCGGGCGCCGGTAGCGCTCGGCGGTCCAGCTTGCCGGAGGCGTTGACCGGGAATTCGGGCAGCACGACGTATGCCGACGGGATCATATACGCCGGGAGACGCCGGGTGAGCGTCGCTTCGAGCGCACCGGGGTCGAGGTCCGCGCCGGACGCGGAGACCAGGTAGGCGACGAGCCGCTCGCCGGTCTCGGTGTCGTCGCGCAGGACCACGACCGCCTGAGCGACTTCCTCCAGACCCGTTAGCGCCGACTCGATCTCACCCAGCTCGATACGCAGACCACGCAACTTCACCTGGAAGTCCGTACGGCCCAAGTATTCGAGTTCACCGTGTTCGGTCCACGCCACCAAGTCACCCGTGCGATACATCCGCGCACCCGGCTCCCCATACGGGTTGGCGACAAACCGATCACTGGTCAGATCCGGACGCGCGACATAACCCCGCGCGAGCTGAACGCCCGCCAGATAAAGCTCACCCGCGACACCCACCGGCACCGGACGCAACCGCGCATCCAACACGAACACCTGCGTGTTGAACACCGGCGCACCAATCGGCACCGACTCGATATCGGCATCCACGACCTCGTGGAAAGTGACGTCGACCGCCGCCTCCGTCGGGCCGTACAAGTTGTGCAGGGACGCGCCGGTCAACTCACGCAACCGATGCGCAGGCTTGGGCGGCAACGCCTCACCCGAAGCGAACACCAGGCGCAGCGAATCACACTGCGCGGCAGCCGCATCAGCCACGAACACCGCCAGCATCGACGGCACGAAATGCGTGACCGTCACCTTCTCGGCGCTGATGATCTCGGCGAGATAGGCCGGGTCGCGATGCCCGTCCGGCTTCGCCACCACCAGACGCGCGCCGATCTGCAACGGCCAGAAGAACTCCCACACCGACACATCGAACGTCGCAGGCGTCTTCTGCAACACCACATCAGCCGAGGTCAACTGGTACGCGGTCTGCATCCACACCAGGCGGTTGACGATCGCGGCATGCGAAACCGCCACACCCTTCGGACGACCCGTCGAACCGGACGTGAAGATCACATACGCCGCATTCGACGGCGCGAGCGTCCCGAGACGATCCTCGTCGGTCAGCGGTTCGCCGGAATAGTCCCCGGTATCGAACAGGTCGACGTCCAGCACCGCCCACATCCCGGCGGCCCGGCCGGACAGGTCGAGCCCGTCCGCGGAGCGGCTCAGCACGCACACCGGCCGCACCGTTCGCAGCATGTCGGCGATCCGCCCGGCCGGATGCTCCGGATCGATCGGAACGTAGACTCCCCCGGCCGCGAGCACCGCGTACAGGGCCACCACGAGATCGACCGACCGCCGCATGCCCACCGCCACCGGCTGCTCCGGCCGCACGCCGACGGACACCAGCAGCCTGGCCAGCCGGTGCACCCGGCTCGCGAACTCGGCGTAGGTGAGCGATGCACCGTCGAAGGTCACCGCGAGCGCCTCGGGTGTCCGCGCCGCCTGCGCCTCGAACAGCGACACGAGCGTCGCGGCCGGATCCACCGGGTGCCCGGTGGCATTCCAGGTGCCCAGGATGCGGGCACGTTCCCCTGGGCTGAGCAGGTCGATCGCGCCGACGGGCACCCTCGGGTCGGCGGCCACCGCGTCGAGCACCCGGCGCAAACGCAGGGCGAACGACGCGACGGTATCCGAATCGAACAGATCGGTCGCGTATTCGAAGATCGCGGCGAGGCCGGAACCGTCCGCCGCCTCCGTCACCGACAGGTGCAGATCGAATTTCGCCGTCGCCGTGTCGATATCGAGCCCGGAAACGGTCAGGCCGGGCAACTCGAGTTCGGTGCGGGCGGTGTTCTGCAAGTCCAGCATCACCTGGAACAGCGGATGCCTGGCCGCCGACCGCTCCGGCGCGAGCACTTCGACCAAACGCTCGAACGGCGCGTCGGCGTGGGCGAAGGCGGCCAGGTCGCGCTCGCGCACCGCCGCGACCAGGCCGGTGAACGCCAACTCGGCCCGCACGTCGGCGCGCAGCACGACGGTGTTGACGAACATGCCGACGAGCTCATCGAGCGCACGCTCCCCGCGACCGGCCACCGGGGTGCCGACCACGATGTCCTGCTGCCCGGTCAATCCGGCCAGCAGCGTGGCGAACGCCGCGTGCAGCACCATGAACAGCGAGGCGTTCGCGCTGTCCGCGATCTCGCGCAACCGGCGCCGCGTAGCGGCATCGATGGTGAAGACGTGGCGCGCGCCGCGACCCGACGCGACGGCCGGGCGCGGCCTATCGGCGGGCAGCGTCGTCACGTCCGGCAGACCGGCCAATTCGCCCCGCCAGAACCGGATCTGCTCGGCCAGCATCGCGTCCGGGTCGTCCTCGGAGCCGAGGACCTCCCGCTGCCACAACGCGTAGTCGGCGTAGTGGACGGCCAGTGGCGTCCAGTCGGGTGCGCCGCCCGCACGGCGAGCCTCGTAGGCGCGCATGAGATCACGGGTGAGCGGTGCCAGCGACCAACCATCGGCGCTGATGTGATGCAAAGCGACGACGAGCACGTGCTGCTCCGCGCCGAGGCGCAGCAGGGCGAGGCGCACCGGCGGCTCGCGATCGACCCAGAAGGGCGTGGCCACCAGTTCGCGAATCCGTTCCGTCAGCCGCCGCTCGTCGACCGATTCCGCGACCAGCTCGACCCGCGCCTCCTCGACCGGGAGCACCAGTTGATACGGAATACCCTCCGCCGCCGGGTAGACCGTGCGCAGCGACTCGTGCCTGGCGAGCACGTCGACCACCGAGTCCGCCAGCGCCGTCTGATCGAGCGCGCCGCGCAACCGGATGGCGGCGACCAGATTGTCCGCCACCGAGGCCGCGTCGAACTGGTTCAGGAACCACATGCGCTGCTGCGCGTAGGACAGCGGGATCAGTGTGGGGCGCGCCCCGGCGACCAGCGGCGCCCGTCTACGCGCCCGGCCGCCGGACAGGTGCGCGGCCAGCGCCGACACGGTCGGGAACTCGAACAGCGCCCGCACCGGCACCTCGATGTCCAGCGCGTCCGCCAGGCGGGCCGCGATCTGCGTCGCGACCAGCGAATTCCCGCCCAGCGCGAAGAAATCGTCCTCCGAGCCGACCGGATCAATCCCCAGCACCTGCCCGAACACGTCGGCGACGGTCCGCTCCACCGGCGTGCAGGGCGCGCGGAAAGTCTTCGTGACCGGCACCGGGTCGGGCAGCGCCTTGCGGTCCAGCTTGCCCGACGGAGTCAGCGGCATCGCGGTCAGCGGGACGTACGCGGTGGGCACCATGTACGAGGGCAGCACCGGGCGCAGCCGCTGCTCCAGCTCCGCGGCGAGCCGATCGGGGGCGATCGCGCCGACCACGTAGGCGGCCAGCGTCTCGCCGGAGGGCTGCGCGACGATCCGCACCGCCGCCGCCCGCACGTCGTCCATGGCGAGCAAGGCGGCCTCGATCTCGCCGAGCTCGATCCGCTGCCCACGCAGCTTCACCTGGAAGTCGCCGCGGCCCAGGTACTCCAGCGCGCCGTCGCGGCGGCGGCGCACCAGATCCCCGGTCCGGTACATCCGGCTGCCCGCAGGCCCGTACGGGTCGGCGACGAAACGCTCCGCGGTCAGGTCGGCCCGGCCGAGGTAGCCGCGCGCCAGTTGCACGCCGGACAAGTACAACTCGCCGACCACGGCGTCCGGAACCGGTCGCAACCGTTCGTCCAGGACCATGGCACGGCTGCCCGGCACCGGACGCCCGATCGCCGCCGGACCGCTCGCGGCCGGGTCGACCGGGGCGTACGTGGCGTGCACGGTGAATTCGGTGGGCCCGTACAGGTTGTGCAGCCGCGCGGGACTCACCGCGGCGAACGCGGCGGCGGCCTCACCGGTCATCGCCTCCCCCGCGACCAGCACGGTGCGCAGGGACGCGATCGCACCCGGCGCGCCGGCGTCGGCGAACACCGTGAGCATGGACGGAACGAAGGAGGTCATCGTCACCCGGTGCGCGGCGATGGTCGCGGCGAGATACCGGGGATCGCGGTGCCCGTCGTGGTCGGCGACCACGATCCGCGCGCCCCGGGTGAGCGGCGCGAACAGCTCCCACACCGACACGTCGAAGGTGGCGGGGGTCTTGAACAGCACGACGTCGTTCGCGTCGATCCGGTATTCGTCCGCGATCCACCTGACCTGATTGACCGCCGCGTCATGGTGCACCGCCACGCCTTTGGGACGGCCGGTCGAACCGGAGGTGAAGATGACGTACGCGGTACCGGAAGCGCGCAAGGGGGCGAGACGATGCGCGTCGCCGACCGGCGCGGCGGAGTATTCGGCGACCTCAG
Organism: Nocardia sp. NPDC004168; assembly: GCF_040610355.1. Taxonomy (NCBI): domain Bacteria; kingdom Bacillati; phylum Actinomycetota; class Actinomycetes; order Mycobacteriales; family Nocardiaceae; genus Nocardia; species Nocardia sp. NPDC004168. Next base: position 309,374 of record NZ_JBEXME010000006.1, read on the forward strand.
GGGCGTCGGCCGTGAGCACCCGTGTCGCGGGTAGCTCCGCGAGCGCGCATCGGTCGGCGAATTCCCCCGCCTCCTCCCGGGATCGGGTCAAGACGCACACCGGGCGGGCCGCGGCGATCACCTGCGCGATCCGGGCCGCCGGCTGGTCCGGATCCACCGGCACGTACCCACTGCCCGCGGTCAGCACCGCGTACGCGGCCACCACGAGATCGACCGAACGCGGCATGCCGAGCACGACCAACCGCTCGGGCCCCACCCCCGCGGCGATCAGCCGACGCGCCAGCCGGTTGACCGCACCCGCGAACTCCGCGTAGGTCAGCCGCCGCTCGGCGTCGAGCACCGCGACCGCGTCGGGGGTGCGCCGCGCCTGTGCCTCGAAGGCGGTGAGCAACGTCTCCGCCGGGTCCTGTGCGCCCGCGACGGCCTGCCCCGCCGCGAGTGCGCGCGCTTGCTCGTCGCGGTCCAGGAGAGGCAGGTCGCGCACCGCGATCGCGGGATCGGCGGTGATCGCCCACAAGAAGCCGATCAGCCTGCCCGCGTAACCCGCGATGGTGGCTTCGTCGAAGAGATCGGTGGCGTAGGTGAATTCCGCGGGAACCCCCGCCGGTGCCGAACCTTCCCCGAGTCCGGCACCGGCGGCGTTCTCGGTGACCGTGAGCTGGAGATCCAGCTTGGTCACTCCGGTGTCCAGGATACTGGTGGCGACCGACAGTTCGGGCAGTTCGAAAGCGATTGCCTCGGCGTTGTCGAAGGCGAGCAGCACTTGGAACAACGGGTGGCGCGCCTGCGAGCGCGGCGGATCCAGCGCCGCGACCACCCGCTCGAACGGCAGTTCGGCATGGCCGAAGGCGGCGAGGTCGTCCTCGCGGACCCGCGCCAGCAAGGCGGTGAAGGGCTCGGCGGCGTCCAACCGGGTGCGCAGTGCCAGGGTGTTGACGAACATGCCGATCAGGTCGTCGAGCGCGCGGTCGCCCCGACCTCCGACCGGGGTGCCGATCACGATGTCGTCGGCGCCGGACAGCCGCGCCAGCAGCGCGGCCAGTGCGGCGTGCGTCAGCATGAAGGTCGAAACGCCGTGCGCGCGGGCGAATTCGTTCATCCGGGCGACCAGTTCGCCGGGGAATTCGAAACCGAACACCGCGCCACGGCCGGAGGCGACCGCAGGGCGGGGCCGGTCGGCGGGCAGGTCGAGCTGGTCGGGCGCGCCCGCCAGCGCGTCGGTCCAGAACGACAGCCGATCGGCCGCGAACGAATCGTCCGAGGAGCCCAGCAACTCGTGCTGCCAGAGGCTGTAGTCGGCGTACTGAATCGGCAGCGGGGCCCATGCGGGCGCGCTGCCGCCGCGGCGCGCCCCGTACGCGGTCATCACGTCGCGGGCCAGCACGCGCAGCGACAGCCCGTCGGCGGCGACGTGGTGCAGGACCAGCGCGAGGGCGTGACTGCCGTCGTCCACCGCGAAGATCCGCGCCCGGATCGGGATCTCACGTTCCAGATCGAAGCCGCGGGCGGCGAACGCGCTCAGCCGCTCGTCGAGGTCGGCGGCGCCGATCGCCTCCGGCGCGGCGGCGATCGGCGCCACCGACAACACGACCTGCCGTGCCGCGAGCCCCGCGCCGTCGGCGGGCAGGAGCGCGGGGAAGATCGTGCGCAGCACTTCGTGCCGGAGAACCAGGTCATCGAGCGCCTGCCGCAGCGCGGTGACGTCCACCGCCCCGCGCAGCCGCACCACGAAGGGCATGTTGTAGCTCGCGCCGGCGCGCTCGAACCGGTTGAGAAACCAGATGCGCTGCTGCGCCGGAGAGAGCGGAACCAGCGGCGGCCGTGGCCGTGCCCGCAGCTGCGCGACCAAGGACGCGCCGCCGGATCCACCGGCCCGCTCGACGAGCCCGGCGAGTTCGGCCACCGTGCAGGCGGCGAACACGTCGCGGACTCCGAGCGGGCAGTTCAGGTCGGCGGACAGCCGCGCGGCGACCTGCGTGGCCACCAAACTGTTTCCGCCGAGTGCGAAGAAGTCGTCGTCGCGACCGACCAGCTCGTTACCGAGCACTTCGGCGAACACCCGCGCGACCGCCAGTTCCACAGGGGTGGCGGGCGCGGTGTAGCCCGTCGAAGTTCTGCTCGGGGCAGGTAGAGCGGCGCGATCCAACTTTCCGGACGCGTTCACCGGCAATGTGTCGAGCACCACGTAGGCGGCGGGCACCATGTACCCGGGCAGCGCCTCGGCCGCCACGGCGCGCAGCCGCTCCGGACGCACCGCGCCGGGAACCGCCGCCACGACGTAGGCCACCAACTGCTCGCCGATCCCCGCGTCGTCGCGCACCACGACCACCGCGCGGGCCACCTCGTCCACCCCGGCGAGCACGGCCTCGATCTCGCCGAGTTCGATGCGCAGACCGCGCAGCTTCACCTGGAAGTCCGTACGGCCGAGATACTCCAGCTCGCCGTGCGTGGTCCATCGCACCAGGTCACCGGTGCGATACATCCGGTTCCCCGCCTGTGCGGGCCCGCCGAACGGATCGGCTACGAACCGCGCCGCGGTCAGTTCCGGTCGAGCCACATAGCCCCGGGCGAGCTGTACCCCCGACAGATACAGCTCACCCGGCGCCCCGACCGGCACCGGCCGAAGCCGCGAGTCGAGAACATGAAGCCTGGTGTTGAACACCGGCGCGCCGATCGGCACCGAGAGGGTATCGGTGTCGGCGACTTCGTGAAAGGTGACGTCGACCGCTGCTTCCGTCGGACCATACAGATTGTGCAGGCGAACGCCGGTCATGGCGCGCAGCCGCTGGGCGAGCGCGGCGGGCAGCGCCTCCCCGGAGGCGAACACCGTGCGCAGCGGCGTGCGGAACGCGACATGCTGATCGGTGAGGAACGCCGCGAGCATCGAAGGCACGAAATGTGCTGTGGTGACTCCGTATTCGTCGATGACCCGACGCAGATAAGCGGGATCGCGGTGCCCGTCCGGCTGGGCGAGCACCAGCGTCGCGCCGATCTGCAGCGGCCAGAAGAATTCCCACACCGACACGTCGAACGTGGCCGGAGTCTTCTGCAGCACAACGTCTTGCGCCGATAGTCGGTAGGTCTGCTGCATCCACACCAACCGGTTGACGATCGCGCGGTGGGTGATGGCGACGCCCTTGGGCAGACCGGTCGATCCGGAGGTGAAGATCACATACGCCGGATGCTCCGGTCGCAAGGCCGCGACTCGTTCCCGGTCCCAGATCGGCCCCGCCCCGACCGTCTCGTCGGCTCGGTCCACCCGCACCACCGGCAGACCGGACAGCTCCGGCGGCCGCTCGTCCCCGACGATCAGCACGCAGGCCGGACGGGCCGTGGCCAGGATGTGCGCGGTGCGCTCGGGCGGGTGATCCGGATCCAGCGGCAGATAGGCGCCGCCCGCGGCGAGCACCGCGTACATCGCGACGACCAGCTCCGGCGAGCGCGGCAGGCGCAGCGCCACCAGCGTTTCGGGCCCGACGCCGAGCGCGATCAGCGTGCGGGCGAGCCGATTGGCGCGCGCGGCGAGGTCCCGGTAGGTCAGGTCCGGCGCACCGGCGGCCCGCAGCGCCACCTCGCTCGGCGTGCGGGCCGCCTGCGCCTCGAACATCGACACCAGCGTCGCCACGGGAGCGAAGGCCGCGGAGCGACCCGGCAGCTGCGCTTCCACGTCGAAACCCGTCTCGTTCCAGATCCGGGTGCTGACCTCGAGTTCCAGCTCGGTCGCGACGTCCACGACGGCGAGCGCGGTGTCCGGCTCGGTGGCGACCAGGCGCTCCAGATAGCGGAGGAACCGGGCGTGCTGCCTGGCGACGTCGTCGGCGGTGTACAGGTGCGGATTGGCCTCGAAGTCGACGTGCACCCGGTCCCGGTCGCCGTAGTAGACGTTGAGACTCAGGTCCTCGACCGGACCGGTGGACAACACGTGGTACCGCCCCACGGTGGCGCCGAGGGTGAGATCGCTGCGGAACAGCATGATGTTGGCCAGCGGACCGAACAGCCCGCGGCGCGCCGGACCGGCGGCGCGCTCGGTGTCGCGCTGGATGTCCTCGTGACGGTAGCGCTGGTGGCGCAGCGCCCCCGCGACCTCGACGCGGGTGGCGCGCAGCAACGCGCCCCAGCTGCCGTCGACCGGCAACCGCAGCGGCACGATGTTCGACAGCATGCCGGCCGAGCGCCGCAGCGCCGCGGTGGTGCGCGCGGTCACCGGCAGGCTCAGCACCGCCTCGTCCCGGTCGGTCAGTCGTGCCAGGTAGGCGGCGAACGCCGCGAGCAGCACCACGGCGAGCGTCGAATCCTGGCTCGCGGCAAGCGCGTTCATCCGTTCGACGAGTTCCGGCGTGAGCGCTCGCCCGGCGATCAGGTTGGTCGCGCCACGGGGTGCGGAGCGACCGGCGAGGCTGGTCGCGCCGTCCAGCCCGGCCACCCGCCCGGCCCAGTGCGCGCGATCGGACTCGAACCGGGGGCTGCTCCGGTAGGCGAGTTCGGCCTGCGTCAACGAGGCGAGCGTCCCCGGCCGCACGGCCTCGGGTTCGGTGCCGAGCATCCGCGCGGTGTACCGCTCGGCCACCCGCATGGTGTTGGTGAGCGCGCCGTAGCCGTCCAGCACGATGTGATGAGCCCGCAGGTACCAGAAGTACCGCCGCTCGGCGACGCGCAATAGGGCGCCCGCGAACAGCCGGTCGGTGCGCAGGTCGACCGGCGCGCTCGCGTCCGCGCGCATCCAGGCGTGCGCCGCGGCCACCGGGTCGGTCTGGTCGCGCAGGTCGATCAGCGGAATGTCGACCGAGAGGCCGAAGTCGACGTACTGGTGCGGGACGCCGCCGGATTCCCCCAGCCGCACCAGCACCGACTCGTACTCGCGCGCCGCCTCCACCGAGACCTCTTGCAGCAGAACGGCATCCAACTCGCCGTGCACGTCCACGTACTGCGCGACGTTGATCGGCGCGTCCGGGTCGAGCAGCTGCGCGTACCAGACGCCGAGCTGCGCGGGCGCCAGAGCGAACGGTTCGGGTGCGATCCGGGACGACTCCGGCTCGACGGAACGCGGCGGCAACGCGCTGGCCCCACCCAACTCCGTATCGTGCACCAGAGCCTCCTACTCGGCGGAACAACGGCTGTCCGAACGCTTTCGAGCAGCACGAACAAGCCGCTGCACCCGGCTGCCCAGCCCGGGCGCATGGCGTCGACCACCACGTGCGATTCGATGAGAGCGCGAGCGGTGCTCGGGCACGCTCGCGCGGAAAGCCGCCAATCCTCCAACGTCATCGCCGTGGAGCGGGCGCCACGGCTATGTCAGCTACGTCACACGGTCGTGATCCGTGCATTGCGAACATTAGGCGCTTCGTTAATAAAAGGGAACAATTTGCACTAAAAACTTCTGGACGCTTGTCCAACGCGGCTACCAGGGCCGGAAGTCCAGGGCAAAGCGTAATGCGCGATCACATTCGACCGCGGCGACGCCGATGGCTGTGCAGACTATGAGCCGAAACGTTGCATTCGCGTTGCATCGGCGCCGAGGCGGCGATCCAGTACCCGGATCTTGGCCTCGATCTGCGCGTACAGCGGCGAGTCACGATCGACCGTGGCCCGGTAGGCCGCCCACGCCGCGGCGTCGTCGCGCCCCTCCGGACACGCGGTCCACCGGCGCAGCACCGCCGGGTCGCCCGAAGCCAGCACCGCTGTGCGCAATCGAACCCGCAGTTCGTCGCGAATATCGATGATGCCCGGCGCGGTCGAACGCGGCAGCACCGGCCCGGCATAGAGCCGTAATGCGGAATCGACATCACCGGAGTCGAGCGCCGCGCGCAAAGCCTCCACATCGGTTGCGACCGGAACGCGCAAACGGTAAGGCCGCGAACCGAACACGGTCGGACCGACCACCGAACGCAAGCGGGACACGGCCGCGCGGATGGTGCCGTTGTCCAGATCGGTGTCATCGAGCAACAGCGCGAGATGATCGGCGCCGAGTCCCTCCGGATGTTCGGCCAGCAGCAGCAGGATCTCGGCATGCCGCTGCGACAGGGGCACTCGATCATCCGCGACGCTCAGTTGCGGCTGACCGAGGCCGAGCACGTCGAGCGCGAGCCTGCCCGCCGGGTGCGGCTGCGCCGGGTCACGCCTGCCGCGACCGTCGTTCCGACGCTCGCCGGACCGTATCGCGGTGAGCAGCAGGTCCATCTCCGCGGCCGTGGCGGTGGCTTTGATCAGGGCGAGAATCTCCGGCTTGGCCACCCGGACGCCGCCCGCGATCATCAGCACTCCCACCAGCCTGCCGTCCGGATCGTGCACCGGGGCGGCGGCTCCGGTGATCTGGTGCATCCGGTGCAGGAAGTGCTCCGGGCCGTGGATCCACGCGGCGCGCCCGGTACGCACCACCAGGCCGACCGCGTTCGTCCCGATGCGGCGCTCGCTCAGGTCGTCACCGGCGCGCAGGCCGATCTCCGCGGCGGCCGCGACCTGTTCGTCACCACCGTGCACCGAGAGCACCCGGCCGAACTGATCGGCCACCACGACGATCAAACCTGTTCTGGCCGTGTCCTGTACGAGCAATTTGTCGATCAGCGGCATCAGCGCGGCAATCGGATGTGCCTGGAGATAGCGCTGCAGATCGGCGCCGCGCAGACCGCGGCCGTCGACCGCGTCCATCGGATCGACCCCGCCGCGCAAGCTGCGCAGCCAGGACTCCAGCACGGCGGGACGCAGCAGACCGGCGAGGCGGGCAAGTTGATCGCCACCCGCGCCGAGATATCCGTGCGCCCGCGCGGCGTAGACTTCGAGCGCACCGAGTTGGGCGCCCGGCTCCACGCCCGGCCGTGGGGGTCGCCCACCTGCGATGTTGCTGACCATTTGCCTTTCTTTCCGCCCCAAACTGTACCGGCGCACTCAGGGCGGGAACGACCGATGTTCGGCTTTGTCCGCCAGGTCACACCCGGTGCGCATCCCGGCAAATTGTGACCGAACCGTCTTTCACTTCACGAACACAGGTGTGCGGCCGCCTTTTCCGCGATCACCATGGTCGTGGCCTGCGGTCCACGACCGAGCGGCACCGGCACCACGGAGAGATCCACCACGGACAACCCGGTAACTCCGCGCACCCGGCAGCGCTCGTCCACCACGGCAGCCGCATCGTTTTCCCGGCCCATTCGACAGGTTCCGGACAAATGTTGCGAAGTGGCGAGATTCGCGCGTAACCAGGCATCGAGATCCGCGGGCCGCGGAATCGGATCGACCGGCCGCGCGTTCATTCGTCGCAGCAGCCCGCCCGCGGTCGCCACCGCATCGCGTAATCGGGCGCGATCCTGGTCGGCGGTCAGGTAGCGGTAGTCGATCAGCGGCGCGGCGCCGGGGTCGGCCGACCGCAAGCGGAGCACGCCGGAGGATCGCGGCCGCATCAGTGTGACGCCGAGCCTGCGCACCCCGGGTGTGAACGACACGGCGTACGGCCGGATTTCGACATCGTCCACCTCGAGCACCGTCTCCAGCGGGACGCTCGGCGGTTCGGCCAGGTGCAGCAGATAGGAGATGCCCACTTCCGGATGGTCGCTGAGCCAGGAGCCCACCGGGGCGGCGTGCACGACCGGGATGCCGAGGGGGCGCAGCCGTTCCGGGTCGCCGACGCCGGAGCGCAACAGCAGCGTGGCCGACTCGATCGCGCCCGCGCAGAGCACGATCCGGTCGGCCCACGCGATGCCGCTCTCGCCATCGCGTACGTACTCCACGCCGACCGCACGGGTTCCGTCGAAGCGGATTCGCGTGACCGACGTTTCCCCGGCGACGGTCAGGTTCGGGCGGGCCAGCGCGGGCAGCAGATAGCCGATCGACGGGCCGATGCGCCTGCCTCGGTCGCAATTGCACGGCACCGCGCCCACCCCCGCCCCGCTGCCGGGGGCATTGAGATCGGGCACCTCGGCGAACCCGGACGCGAGGCAGGCCTCCGTGAACGCCGCGCTGACCGGCGAGGGATCCGAGCTGCGCACCACGGGAATCGGGCCGCGGTCGCCGTGCCAGGGCTGTTCGCCGAAGTCGAGGTCACGCTCGATCCGGCAGTAGAGCGGAAGCACGGAATCGAACGACCAGCTGTCCGAGTCGCCGAGCACCCGGCTCCATGCGTCGAAATCCGCCACCGTGGCACGGACGAAGTATCCGCCGTTGACCGCCCCCGAGCCGCCGATCACCTTGCCGCGCACGATGGTTGCCGGCACCGGCGGGTCGTCGGCGAGGACCACCTCGTAACGCCACAGCCACGGGGCCTCCGGACCGATCGGCAGCGACGCGGCGTCCAGCAATTCGGCGGGCATCGCCTCGCGACTGCTCCACATCCGACCGGCTTCGAGCAGCCGCACCGTGTGCGCCGGATCGGCGCTCAACCGCTCCGCCAGGACGCACCCGGCGGTACCGCCCCCGACGATGAGCGTGTCGGCCATTCGGACTCCCGTTCAGTATCTCGGCGCGGTCCGCGTCGCCGGACGGCGGCGCGGCGAGGGTGCGGGCAAGATCCAGGTCATCGCGGGTGATTCGGGTCGATCAACGGGATGGTGTGGTGGGTTTCAGCGCTTCCACGCTGCGCGCGCGGAACGCGCCGAGCCACAGGCCGGTGCCGTAGGCGATGTCGTCGAGGCGCTTGTAGACCGTGTAGCGGACGGGATCGAGGCCGCCGGAGTCGCGGTGGGTGAACCAGTCGGCCAATCCGTCCGCGACGGCCATGGTGATCGCGATGCGCCGCACCCGACGGGAGAAGAACATCGCCAGCACCGTGATCGGCCAGTAATGCCTGCACATCGCCGAGGCCAGACGCCATAGTCCGGCGAAGAAGCCGCGCGCCAGATAGATCGCGGCGATCCGGGTGGAGTTGTCCAGCCCGGCGAAGACGCGGCGCAACCGGGCCAGCGCGGTGATCAGTGTGACGATGCCGCCGAACAGTCCCCACTTGGTGAGCGTCGCGAACAGGAACGCGGCCAGCAGCGTCCAGGACGGCACCGACAGCGGTGACACCGTTCCCGCGTGCCGCTCGCCCAGCGGCGCCGCGCCGGTGCCGTAGAACAGCTTTCGGCCGAACCACGCGCGGAAGCACACCCGGTGGTCGTGCGCCACGTGGGCCGCGGGCTCGTAGCGCAGCCGCCAGCCCGCCCGCTCCAGCCGCCAGCACAGGTCGACGTCCTCGGCGACGTGCATCGACTCGTCGAAGCCGCCTTGTTCCAGCAGCGCCCTGCGCCGCGCCAGCAGCGCCGCGCTCGGCACGTAGGACACCAGCCCGCGCGAGTGCACCGCAGCCTCGCGCCTGCCCAGGTCGAGCGAGGAGCGGGTGTGCTCGTAGCGCGCCAGCGCGTTGGACTCCGGGTCCAGCGCGACGATCCGGGGGGCGACCAGCGCCACCCCGGGGTCGCTGAAATGGCCGAGCATCACTTCCAGCCACCCGCTGCGCGGCACCACGTCGGAATCCAGGAATGCGACGAAGTCGGTTGTCGCCGCCCGCAAGCCGGCGTTGCGCGCGGCCGCGGGTCCCTGCTTGCGGTCGTGCCGCAGCACGGTCACCCGGCACCTGGTGCCACGGTTGCGCGGTATCCGCACCGGCTGGTCGGACCCGTCGTCGACCACGATGACGTTGTGCCCGCGCAACGCCGCGAGCAGCCGCGCCAGTCCCTCGGCGTTGTTGTGCAGCGGCACGATGACGGTGACGTCGTCCGGCGAAGGCAGCAGCCGGGGGCGGGGGTTGGCCACTCCGGAGTCGAGCAGCCGTCTGGCAACGACGGCGGACTTCGGGCCGGTCACCTCGAGGTACCCGTCGCCGATCATCTCGGCGGCCTCCGGGGCAAGTCGCAGCAACCTGGCCGGCGAACCGCCGATCAGAACCCGCCCGCCGGAGTATGCGCGTACCCGGGGATCGATCCGCACCCCGAATCCATCGGGCAGGCGATCATGGCGCATTCCTGGCATGCTAGGCGGAGTTTCGCGGGTAGACATCAACAGTCCGGAAAAAACGGCAGATTTCCGGGCGAAACCGGCCCGCCACCGGAACGGCCGCGCGCCGTACCCGATGCCGAGTGTTCGCTCGCACCCGTTTCCCAGCATCCGGCAACGGAGCGGCTATCGCCCGGTCGACGACCGGACGATAGCCACACCCGTGCTCTCAGCATACTTTTGGCAAACTTCATGGCTTCATGCCAGCGGGCTCTCGTCGCAGGCCCGCGCCGGGCGGCGTTCCGGCGTGAATCCGGCCGGGCGCGTCGCGCTCAGCGTCAGCGGAACCGGTCCGCCCTTGCGCCCGCCCGCGCGCGGGGCGACCCGGCGGGAATGGTCGACCGACGAACGCGGGATCATCCGCGCCGTGTCGGCCAGCGCCGCTTCGCCGTACCCCTGGACGCACTCCGGATCAGGCCCGTCGGCCGGCAGCCCGGTGAAGAACTTCGCCGCCATGCAGCCGCCGCGGCAGGCGTCGTAATGGCTGCACGACGCGCACGCGCCGCCGCCACTGGGCTCGCGCAGCTCCCCGAACAGTTCCGAGGATCGCCATACCGCCTCGAAACCGCCGTCGGCCACGACGTTTCCGGCGTGGAACCGATCGTGAATGGCGAACGGGCAGGCATAGACGTCACCCACCGGGTCGACCAGACAGACCACCCGTCCCGCACCGCACATGTTCAGCCCCGGCAGCGCCGCGCCGAACGCCGACAGGTGGAAGAACGAGTCGCCGGTGAGCACGCCCTCCCCGTTGCGCAGCAGCCAGTCGTAGAGGACGCGCTGCTGATCGGGCGTGGGATGCAAGTCGTCCCACACGTCCGCACCCCGGCCCGACGGCCGCAACCTGGTCAAACGCAAGGTGGCGCCGTACTTTTCGGCGATGGCGCGGAACTCGTCGAGCTGTGCGATGTTGTGCCTGGTCGCCACCACCGACAGCTTCGCGTCCCGGAAACCCGCCGCGGCGAGATTCTCCAGCGCGCGAATGGCCATGGCGTAGGAGCCAGGCCCGCGCACGGCGTCGTTGACCTCGGCGTCGGCGCCGTCCAGCGACACCTGCACGTCGACGTAGTCACTGGCGGCCAGCCGGGCCGCGACCTCGGGCGTGATCCGCACTCCGTTGGTGGAGAACTTCACGCCCACATGGTGTGCGATCGCGTAGTCGACCAGTTCCCAGAAGTCCGGGCGCACGGTGGGCTCGCCACCGCCGATGTTCACGTAGAACACCTGCATACGTTCGAACTCGTCGATCAGCGCCTTGCACTGCTCGGTGCTCAGCTCGCGCGGATCCCTGCGCCCCGAAGACGACAGGCAGTGCACGCAGGACAGGTTGCAGGCGTAGGTGAGTTCCCAGGTCAGACAGATCGGCGCGGCGAGACCGGACTCGAAGCGGTCCACCAGGCGAACCGCCGCGTCCGACGGCGGGACCACCCCCGCCGTCGACGGCGGCGCCGTGGCCGCGCTCGCGACGGAGGGCGCCGTCGGTGCGCCGGCCGGCGCACCGATGATCATGTCGGATTCGGCCAGCTGTGTCAGCGCTTTGACGTAAGCCGCGGCGTTCTTCTCCGGCACGCCCGCCGCGCGCAGGGCGGTGCGCGCCGACGTGTGCTCCGGCAGCGACCGGACGATCTCGACGATCCGCGGATTCTTCAGGAAAGAGAGCTTGCGCGTGCCGAAGTGGTAGAGCAGCGCGCCGAACGGCTCCGGACGCAGCGCCACTCGCGGATGCAGCTGCCAGCGGGTATCGAGATCGAGCATCGTCATCGACCGCCCGTCAGTAGACGCCGCACATGCCGTCGATGGACACCTCTTCGATGAGGCTCTCCTCGACCAGCGGCGCTTCTTCGGCCGACCGCGCGGCGGCGGCCTCCATCCGTCCGGTGTTGTCGGTGTCTGCGTGTCCGGTGGACCCGTATTCCGGCATGGCTACCTCCGCGAGGACGATCCGTGTGCGAACTGCCCGGTGCAGTCCGTGCTCACACAATAACGTCATAAACTGACAAAACAACAGGTTTCACTTATCCGGCGATCCGGGAGGTCCTCGGCCGCCGCGCGCGCCGAGCGAGGAGCCGATTCCGCCGCGAGCCGAGTGGAACAGGCGGCGACGGGACCGATGCCCGGCGCTCTAGACTGCGGGTGGCAAGCAGCTGAACAGAATGTGACGGGCAGCACGCCCGCAGTGGTAGAGGTGGCATGGGAGTCGGACGAATGCAGACGAACGGGGGCGGCAGCACGCTGTCGGAGTCCGAGATCGTCGAGGCCGCGCTGCGGGTGGTACGCGAGGACGGCGTGGAGAAACTGTCGATGCGGCGACTCTCCCGCGAACTCGGCGTCTCCCCGATGGCGCCCTACTACTACGTCGCCGACAAGCGCGAGCTGCTGGATCTGGTCGCCAGCGCGGCCCTCACCGGAGTGCGCACGCCACCGGCCGAATCCGGCACGTGGCAGCATCGGCTGCGCGATCTCGTCGACCAGATCGACGAGAAGCTGCGCAAGCATCCCGGCCTCGGCGACATCCTGATCGAGCAGATGCTGGGCAAACAGCTGGACCTGATCGCCGCGATCATGGACATCCTCGACGACGCGGGGTTCGGCGATCGCAACATCCTCGCCGCCTACGCCACCATCCACACCTACCTGTTCGGCCGCAGCCGGGTGAACCCGCGCGACCGCTCGGCGCCTGCCGATGTCACGCTGCCACCGGTTGTCGATCGGGCCACCCGGTACATCGGTGACCTGCGCGGACGCTATTCCTACGACTTCGGCATGGAGGTGCTGATCGCCGGTCTGGAAGCCCAGCTTGTCCGCCAGGCGACGACCGACGTACGATGAAACTGAAACACGTTCTAGTTTTTGCGTCGCGGGTTGCCCGTGCCAGGTTCGAGAGGACGACATGACCACTGTCGAGGTTCCCCACGGCTCGCGCTCGGTCGTGCTGCGGGTGTCCGCGGTCATCGCCGAGACGGCCGACACCCGCTCGCTGGTCTTCGACGTTCCCGACGAGCTGGCCGAGAAGTTCCGTTACCAGCCGGGACAGTTCCTCACCCTGCGCATCCCCAGCGACCGGACCGGCTCGGTGGCGCGGTGCTACTCCCTGGCCAGCTCGCCCTACACCGACGACCGTCCGAAGGTGACCGTCAAGCGGACCGAGGGCGGCTACGGGTCGAACTGGGTGTGCGACAACGTGAAAGAGGGCGACCAGATCGAGGTGCTGCCGCCCTCCGGCGTCTTCACCCCGAAGGATCTCGACGACGACCTGCTGCTGTTCGGCGCGGGCAGCGGCATCACGCCGGTCATGTCCATCCTCAAGTCGGCCCTGGCCCGCGGAGACGGCCGCATCGTGCTGGTCTACGCCAACCGCGACCACGAGTCCGTGATCTTCGCCGGTGAGCTGCGCGATCTGGCGGACAAGCACCCGCAGCGGCTCACCGTGATCCACTGGCTGGAATACCTGCAGGGCCTGCCGACGGCCGACGCGCTGGCCACCCTCGTCGCCCCGTATCGCGGCTACGACGCGTACATGTGCGGGCCGAAGCCGTTCATGGACCGGGTGCACGACGCGCTCGGGCAACTGGGCGTGCCGCGCACGCGCACGCACGCCGAGGTGTTCAACTCGCTGGCCGGCGATCCGTTCGCCGATCAGGCGCCGGTCGAGGTCTCCGACGAGGAGGCGGCCGACGCGGCGACCGTTGAAGTCGAACTCGACGGCGAAGTGCACGAACTGAAGTGGCCGCGCAAGCAGACGCTGGTGGATATCATGCTGGCCAAGGGCTTGGACGTGCCCTACTCCTGCCAGGAAGGCGAGTGCGGCTCGTGCGCGTGCACGGTGCTGGAGGGCAAGGTCGAAATGGACAACGCCGAAATTCTCGACCCGGAGGATATCGAGAACGGTTACATCCTCGGCTGCCAGGCGCACCCGGTGACCGACCACCTGAAGATCCAGTTCTGAGCGCGCTCGCCTGAAATAATTCGCCGATCGTTTGCTTCGCCTATCGCGCGCGGTATTCCGCGCGAGCCCCGGGCGGCAGATGCTCGGTCGCGTAGCTCAACGCGGTGCGTCCCATGGCCGGGGCGTGCCGGTCGAGGAATCCGGTCAGCAGGCCGCGGTCGATGCGCTTGCCGACTTCGCGCAGCATCCAGCCCAGCGCCTTCTGGATCAGGTCGCGCCGGTCGTCGAGCAGCAGTTCACACAGCGCGAAGGTGGTCGAGGCATCACCCGCCTTGATGAACGCGAACGTGGACAGCAACGCCACCCGCCGCTCCCACAGCGACTCGGTGGCCGCCAGCTCGAACAGCAGGTCACGCGGTTTGTCCAGCAGCCACGGGCCGACGATGTTCTCCGCAGACACGTCCACCAGATCCCAGTTGTTCACCCGTCCGCGGCGCACGGCCGCCAGATACAACCGCACCATGGCGGCGCGGGCGGCGTCGTCGAAGGAGCGCGGCTGGGACGCCTTGGCGAATCGCGCGTTCAAGATCACCAGCGCGGCGAACCGGTCTTCGTGCACGTCGCTGTCGAGCAGCCGGTCGATCTCGTCGAGCGGAAGTGTCGCGAAGCGCTTGGCGACCCGGCGGCTCGCCGGTACCCGGACGCCGAGGAACACGTCACCCTCGCCGTATTCGCCGGGACCGGTCTTGAAGAACCGCTGTAGCTGCGTCGCATCAGCCGGATTCGCCAGTTCCCGCAACGCCGCCCGCACGTCGGCCGTGGTCACCGAGTCGGTCATCGAACCATGCTCCTGTTCCGAGAAGTGGCGGACGCGCCCGCGCCGGGCAGCGGTTCACCCTTGCGCGCCCAGTACGCGGCCGGACTCGAAGGCGGCCGCGCTGGTGGGCAGCGCACCGGGCCGACCGCTGTTGAGCACCCGGATCACCCCGGTACCCGTGGTGGGGCGGCCCAGCGCCTCGATGCGCCGAATGGTCTGCGCGGCAACGGCTTGCGCGCTGTCGAAGAGCCGGACGCCGTTTGGCAACGCGGCCACGATCGCGTCGGTCACCAGCGGGTAGTGCGTGCAGCCGAGCACCACGCCTTCCACGCCGGGCGGCGTCCGCTCCGCCGCGCTGCCGATCGCTTCGTGGGCGGCGGTCAGGTCGCCACGGTCGATCGCGTCCGCCAACCCGTGACACGCCACCCCGACCACATCGGCGTCGCCGCCGAACTTCGCGATCAGATCGGCCTGGTACCGGCTCGCCGTGGTCGCCGCGGTGGCCCAGACCGCCACCGACCGGCACACGGCCGCCGCGGGCTTGATCGCGGGCACGGTGCCGATCACCGGCACGTCGGGCCCGACCTCCGCGCGCACGTGCTCCAGCGCCGTCACGCTGGCGGTGTTGCACGGCAGCACGATCACCTCCGCGCCCGAACGAAGCGAGGTCCGCGCGGCGTTCACCACCCGCTCGACCACCCAGTCCTCCGGCTTCGGCCCCCACGGCGCCCCGTCCGGATCCAGCTGCAGCAGCAGATCCACGTCGGGCCGCAACTTGCGCAACCAAGCGGCAGTGGGCAGCAACCCCAGACCCGAGTCGATGAGCGCGACGATCACCGCACCACCGTATTACAGCCCCATGACACCCCCACACGCCGTGCGCGCCCCGGCGCACGCTCCGCAACCGGCGCGCGCTCGCGGGTCACGGCGGCCATAGTGGCGGAGGATTCGGCGACCGGTACCCGCACCTGCTCGATGTCGTAGCCGTTCCGCGGCTCCCGCCGGGCGCGCCCTCAGCTGGGTGCGAGCAACTCGGTCACCGGCGCACCGGACGCGATCTTGGCGCGGGCCTTCATCACCTGGGCCGTCATGCCCGCGCCGACGACGCCGGTGAGGTTGCCGCCGTGGGCGTAGTAGGCGAGGAATTTGCGGCCGTCGTCGGAGGCGATGTGCACCTCGTCGGTCGCGCCGGGAGTGCCGAGGGCCTGGATCTTGACGTCGTACTGGTCGCTCCAGAAGTACGGGACGCGCGCCGCCGTGGGCGGTTCGGCGCCCAGCAGCGCGCAGGCGACCAATTTGGCCTGTTCACCGGCGTTGGTCCAGTGTTCGACACGCTTGCGGAGTCCGGTCTCGTGCAGCCAGGCCGCCACGTCGCCGACCGCCCAGACGCCGTCGGCGGAGGTCCGTCCCACCTCGTCGGCGAGCACGCCGCCACCGGCCGACGGTTCGGCCAGCGCGATCCCGGAATCGCTCAGCCATTCGGTCACCGGCCGCGAACCCACGCCGATCACGACGAGGTCGGCGGCGATCTCGGTACCGTCGGACAGCCGCGCACCGCGCACCCGCCCCGACTCGTCGCCGAACAGGGTGTCCACGCCGATGCCGCAGCGCAGATCCACCCCTTCCGCGCGATGCATCCGCGCGACCAGTTCGCCCACCGCTTCGCCGAGCACCGAGGCCAGCGGCGTCGCCTGCGGTTCGACCAGCACGACATCCACTCCCGCCGCCCGGAAACTCGCGGCGAGTTCGCAGCCGATGAAGCCGGCGCCGACGACCAGCGCGGTGCTCGCGCCGCTCAGATCGGCGCGCAGGGCGACGGCGTCGGAATGGCCGCGCAGCACGTGCACGCCGCGCAACTCGGGCAGGCCGGGCAGACGGCGCGGGCGCAGCCCCGTGGCGATGATCAGCTGGTCATAGTCCAGCGTGGCGCCGTCGGCGAGGCGAACGCGGCGCGCACCGGTGTCGACCCCGACGGCTTCGGTGCTCAGGCGCAGATCGATCTGCTTCTCGGCGTAGAACTCGCTCGGACGCAGTGTGGTGTCATCGGTTTCGCCGCGTACGAACTGCTTGGACAGCGGCGGCCGGTCGTAGGGCAACCGCGACTCGTCACCGACGAGCACGAGGTCGCCTGCATAGCCCGCGCGGCGCAATTCCTCCGCGGTGCGCAGGCCGGCGAGGCCGGCTCCGACGATCACGATCGGCGCGGTCATGCGGCCATCCCTTCAGTGGAATCCGGCCGCCGATTCCGCGGAACCGGCGGTGCGACGAAGCTCACCCTAACCTCTGCTTGGTTCATTCCTCTGTGAGGACCGTCACGCGGAGCGGCCGGTCAACCGTCGCACAACCGTGTCCGTTCCGATGTTGATCGGGCGGTCAATCAGGACTAGACCGAGGTCAGGACATACGCACAGCCTGAGGAGGTACACATGTTCACCGAGAGCCGCGCGCAGGATCTCCTGGCCGTCGTGCTCGGAGCCTTCGCCGCACTGTCACCCCTGTGGGTCGACCACAACAACAACGCCATGTGGGCGCTGATCGTGCTCGGCGTGCTCATCGCGCTCACCGGTCTGGCGCAGATGGCCCGCCCCGACATGGCGTCGGCGGACTACGCGATGGGCCTGTGCGGCCTGCTGTTGTTCATCTCGCCGTGGGCCATGGACTTCACCGCGTACCGCAGCGCATCCTGGACCGCATGGGTAGTCGGGGTGGTGACGGCGGTGGTCGCGGTCGCGGCGCTGCCGACGGTGTCGGGGCGTCTGCACGACATGGCTCCGCATCACTGATGCAGCGACCGGGAACCCGGCGCGCCGGACGCCGCCGCAGCGCGAAAGCCGACGGCGACGCTCGGCAGTTGATCCTCGACGCCGCGGAGGACCTCTTCGCGGCACAGGGATACGACGCCACCGCGACGGCGGCCATCGCCGCCGCGGCCTGCGTCCCCAAAGGACTCGTCTTCTACTACTTCCCGACCAAGGATTCGATCCTGTCCGCCTTGATGTCCGAGCGGGTGCCCGCGCGGCCGATCGACGACATCGGCACCGTGGTTACGCCGGGAGATCCGGCGGCGAGCCTGGTCAACCTCGACGCCGCGCTGAACCTGCGCGACCACCACTCGTCGGTACTGCGGGTGATCCTTTGGCGGGAGGCCGACACCCATCCCGACGTGCGGCGGCAACTGCGCCGCCTGCGCGACCAGATGCTGGAGGTGACCGCGAAGGTGCTCCAGGCGAGCGCCCCCGGCCCGGTCCGTCCCGGAACCCTGCGCGCGTGCGCCGCGGCCTGGGTCTCGGCGATGTTCGCGATCGCCAGCACCGACCGGCTGCACGCGCTCGACGGCGTGCCGCTGCCCACCGCCGACGAAGTGCTGAACGTAGCCCAGGTGGTCGCGGCCGGAATGACCCAGATGGGCTGACTCCCCGGAGTTGTCCACAGCCCGCGCGTTGTCCACATGCGCCGCCGCGCGGGGGTTTCCCGGATCGCCGGTCGATCACGATCGTCGGTATGGAAGCACCGCAACTGATCTCGCGTCAGCAGGCGCTGGCATCCGGTCTGTCCGACAAGACATTGCACCGGCTGTGCAGAACCGGGAAATGGCAGCGCCTGCGCGCCGGGCACTATCTGAGCGCGCCGGGCTCCGGTCTCGGCGCCACCGGCAGGCATCTGCTGATGACGCTGGCCACTGCGGAGTCCACGTCCGACTCCGCCGTCACGAGCCACTGTTCGGCGGCGGTGCTGCACGGGATGACGACCTGGGGCATTCCGCTCGACCGGGTCCATCTGACCAGGAACCGGATCAACGGCGGCCGGCTGAGCCGACGGGTGGTAGTCCATTCGGCTCGGATGGAGCCCGACGAGATCACCTTGGTCGACGACATACGGGTGACCACCCCGGCGCGGACGGTCTTGGACATCGCGCGCTCGGAAGGATTCGAACAGTCCGTCGCTCTCGGGGATTCCGCGCTACGCCAGGGCTTGACCACCACGGCGGAACTGCGGGAACACCTGCGCCGGGCCCGGCGCAGGCCCGGATGCCGCCGTGCCGCTCTCGTCCTGGACTTCCTGGACGGGCGCAGCGCGAACGTCGGCGTGTCCCTGAGCCGGATCCTGCTGCACCGGGCGGGTCTTCCGGCTCCCGAAGTGCAGGCTCGGGTCTTCTCCGATGACGAGATCTGTGTCGGCCGTGTCGATTTCCTGTTTCCCGATCTCGGTGTGATCGGCGAATTCGACGGAAGCGAGCACCGCCGAGCCGCGCCGCCCGCCGCTCGGGTGGTCACGGCGGAGAACGTCCGCGCGGATCGGCTCCGCGCACTCGGCTGGGTGGTCGTGCGCTGGACCTGGGGCGATCTGTCCGCTCCCGCCCAGTTGACCGATCGTCTCCGCGCGGCGATCCGCACGGCCGCGGTACACCACCGTGCCGGCTACTGGACTCCTACCCCCGAACCGTGAACGCGCCGAACCCTTTCAGCGTCCCGCGGGCCGTCACCCGACCCAGCCGAGAGGAACAGCCGACGACTATCCAGGCGCACAGCGGTGGCGAGTCAGGGCTGGTCGAGAAAGTTGACGACGTCGATGGCGAAGCGGGGGCGCCTGAGCGCGCTCACGTGCCCCGCGCCCGGATAGATGGCGAGGTGGGAATCGGGGATGCCGTCGGCGGTGCGGCGGAAAGTGGCGAGGCTGTAGGCGGCGTCTCGTTCGCCTCCGATGACGAGCGTCGGGGCCTGGATCTCACCGAGGCGCTCGGTGATGTCGAATTCGTCCTCCGCGCGGAGAAAGGCGTACGTGTCGGCAGGGTCGCGCGGGCGGCTCAACGGGTCCAGCAACCACATGGCGGCCGCCGCGAGACGAGCGGCGGCGGGCGAGGAGACGCTGCTCGACGCCAGGTGGTGCATCGCGCGGCGCCCGTGCAGAACCGCTTCGGCGTAACGCATCTGGCCTTCCTTGGCGACCGGATCCAAACGGCATCCGGACGACGCGACGACGAGGCGGCGCACGACCTCGGGATGGTCGGCGGTGAGTTGCAGCGCCACCGACCCGCCCGAGGAGATGCCGAGCACGTCGACCGGCTCGCCGAACTCGGCGCGCAGCGCGTCGGCGTGCTCGGCCGCGATCTCCGCCATCGTGATGCCCTGGGCCATGCCGGGCGCGCGGCCCACCGCGTAGACCCGGAAGCTCCGCGCCAGCGGCCGCAGAACTCTCACCTCGGAGTCGAGCATCCGACCGCGGGGATTCGCGTGGTCGGGACTGAACCACCGGAGAAAGACCAGCGGCCGACCGGAACCGATCGCGAAGTACGGCATGCCGTGCTCGAGCACGCCTTCGGTGATCTCGGGCCGCGCGGCCCGCCCGGTCCCGACCACAGCGCCCTCCGCTCAGATCTCCGTCCGTCTTCCCGACGCTAGCGGAGCCTGCCGCGAGCCGCGATTACCTCGGTGGTCAATCCCACCGTGATGTTCTGCACAGCCTCGCGGAAGAGCGCACGGAGCATACTGGCCCGGTGAGTCAGGAGCCCTCTTCGCGTGGAGCCGAGACGCGGCCGTTCCCGCTGGATCCCACGCCTATTCATGTATCCGACGACGTGCTCGCCGACCTGCGGCGGCGATTGGAACTGACCCGCTGGCCGGTCGACGCGGAAAACGACGACTGGTCCTACGGCGTGTCCCGCGACTATTTGCAGGAGCTGGTCGAGTACTGGCGCACCGATTACGACTGGCGTGCGGCCGAGGCCGCACTCAACGCCTATGACCACTACTTCGTCGAGATCGACGGGGTGCCGGTGCATTTCCTGCGGAAGCCGGGCGTCGGACCCGACCCGACGCCGTTGATCCTCACCCATGGTTGGCCATGGACCTTCTGGCATTGGGCCAAGGTGATCGACCCGCTGGCCGACCCGGCGGCGTTCGGCGGCGACCCCGCCGACGCCTTCGATGTGATCGTCCCGTCGTTCCCCGGATTCGGATTCTCCGCACCGCTGCCGAAGAACCCGGACATGAACTTCTGGAAGGTCGCCGACCTCTGGCACGTCCTGATGACCGAGACCCTCGGGCACGCGAAGTACGCCGCGGCGGGCTGCGACGTCGGCGCGCTGGTCACCGGGCAACTCGGGCACAAGTACGCCGACGAGCTGTACGGCATCCATATCGGCTCCGGTCAGAAGCTGACCCTGTTCAGCGGCGACCGCGCCTGGGACATCACCGGCGGCAATCCCATCCCGGAGGGCCTGCCCGCCGCCGTGCACGACCGGATCCTCGAACTGGAACGACGTTTCGCCGTCCACCTGACCGCACATGTGCTCGAACCGAGCACTCTCGCCTACGGGCTGTCCGACTCACCCGCCGGGTTGCTGGCCTGGATCTTGCAGCGCTGGGTGAGCTGGAGCGACAACGGCGGCGACATCGAGTCGGTCTTCGGCAAGGACGACCTGCTCACCCACGCGATGATCTTCTGGGTCACCAATTCCATCGGCACGTCCATCCGCACCTATGCCAACAACAATCGCTATCCCTGGACGCCGTCGCACGACCGGCAGCCGCCCATCGAGGCTCCGACCGGCATCACCTTCGTCGGCTACGAGAACCCGCCGGGCGTCGACACCGACCGGCGCGTGCAAGCGTTCCTCGACAGCGACCGCGGCGATTGGTACAACCACGTCAACCTCACCGCCCACGACCACGGTGGTCACTTCATCCCGTGGGAGATTCCGGCCCAGTGGGTCGACGATCTGCGCCGCACCTTCCGCGGCCGCACCCCGTCCACTGCCGGGTGAGCAGCCACGCGCTGCGCGGACGGCCTTCGCCGGGATGCGAACGCGGCCGGACGGACCGAACCCGCGCGTTACGGCGGCGGCAGACCGGCTGGATCGCGGGGGGCGTGCGTGTGATCGGCGCGGCACCGGAATCGACGTGGCGTAGGAGAGGTATGTGAACTCGCCCAATGGAAGCCGCCTCGTCGGATCCGGGCCGTAAGGTACCGATCATGGTGCCCAGCGAGAGGTCCCAGTCGGTGCAATCGGTCGTCGAGTCCTATCTGCTCGACGGTGCGCGCCGGTACAACCGCACCGAGGTCGCCGAACAGTCGGGGACGACGACGGCGCTCACCCGTCGATTGTGGATGGCGCTCGGTTTTCCGTCGAGCATCGGTGACGAGGCGGTGGACTACACCGACGCCGACGTCGCGGCGGTGCGCAACTTCGAGCAGCTGACCGTGTTGTCCTCGGCCGACACCCGGCAGCAGTCGGCGACCGCGCGCACGCTCGGCCAAGGGATGGCGCGCCTGGCGGAGTGGCAGGTCGACCTGGTGCTCGCGGAGATCGAGGAGCGCATCGCCCGAGCCGATCCCGGCGCCGACCCCGAAGAGACGGTGCGCACCGCCACCGAGGGCGCCATAGCCACGTTGGAGCAGCTGAACACCTATGCCTGGCGGCGGCACCTGGCCGCGTCGCTGTCGCGGTCGCTCGACCCGGGGACGAGCGCGGGCGAGTCGGTGCGCGAACTGGCCGTCGGTTTCGCCGACATGGTCGGCTACACCAGGCTGACCAGGCATCTGCATCCCGACGAGCTGTCCATGCTGCTCGAGGCGTTCGAGTCCACCACCACCGCCGCCATCACCGAGAACGGCGGATGGGTGATCAAGAACGTGGGCGACGAAGTCATGTTCGCCACGGAAAGCGCCGCCGAAGCCGCGCGCATAGCGCTGGCCATCCAGGAGTCCACCATGATGGTCGGGGGCACGCCGGAGTTGCGCGTCGCCCTCGCTTACGGCCCGGTATTGCAACGGTTCGGGGATCTGTACGGCTCGGTGGTGAACATCGCCTCCCGGCTCACCGGCGTCGCGCGGCCGGGCACGGTCCTGATCGATGACCACGCCGCCACGGAGTTGAACGGCGACCCGGCATTCGCGATCAAGCAGTTGCGCAGCGTCCGAGTGCGCGGCTTCAATCGCCTGCGTCCGCACCTGCTGCGCCACAACGGCAGGAACGGCGGATAGCCCCGATCTCCGCCCGACGCCGACGGCCGCCCTAGGCTCGTCCGGTGGACAAGGACTGGTCACAGCTGCGCGCGCGTTGTCTCGTCGAGGAGGACGCGGCGATTCTCGCCCTGCACAAACCCGCCGGGATCTCCGTCATGGGCGAGCGCCACGACACCGATCTCGTCGAGCTGGCGGCGGCCGAGGGAGAAACGCTGTATCCGGTGCACCGGATCGACAAGGTGACCTCCGGCTTGATCCTCTTCGCGAAGGAGCTGTCCGCCCACGGCGAGCTGACCAGGCAGTTCAACAAGCAGACCGCGGACAAGGCGTACCTGGCCGTCGTCGCGGCCACCGGCCTGCCCGATACCGGCGTATTCGATCTGCCGCTCAGCGTGGGGCGCAAGAACCGGGTGCGGATCGCGGCGCCGCGCGAAAGCATCCGCCAGGAGGCGGGCCGCTGGTTCGTGGACGACGCCGACTTGCTGCCCGCCAAGAACTACCCCTCGCTCACCCGGTTCGCGACGGTGCTGCGGGGTCCCGCGCATACCGTTCTCGCGCTGCGCCCGGTGACCGGCCGTCGCCACCAGATTCGCGTCCATTTGGCCTGGACCGGCCATCCGATAGTCGGCGATCCCCTGTTCGACCGCTCCGGCGCCCCCTCGCGGACCTACCTGCATTCCTGGCGTCTCGGCCTCACCGCTTCCTGGCGCACCCCGCCGGAACTGGTCTTGGCCGCCGAGCCCGACGCGGGCTTCTGGGGCCCGCTGCACGAATCCGCCGACCCGGCGGCCTTGGAACGCGCAACCGACCTGTTGCGGACTCTCGCCTAGCCGGGCCGCCCGATGCGGTCTTCGCACAGCCCGTTGCCTGGGCGTCGACCGCTGCGTAGAACGTCGACACTGTGCCCCGGCACGATAACCGCGCCGAATCTCGGCCAGGGCCGTACGGGAATCGGCCCCACAGCCAGCCAGCGCCTATGGGGCGCGCTCGCATAGAGCGGCAAACAGAGCGCGAGTGCCTTCGAGGTCGCTGCTCACCACTGGCGCCATCGCGAAGCACGCAAACCGTCGCCGCTCCGTCGCGCTCGCTCGGCGGCAGATACCGGCTCGCTGTTCGTCCACAGTCATCCCCAGGCGGTCTGCCCGTGTGCACAGAGCCGATGCACCAGGTGGAAACGGTCTATCGGGCCCCTCGAGCAGATCAGTTCGGCCAGCTCGGCGCACGGCCGAGGAGCAAAAGGATGCGGTCGAGGGTCGGAGTGTGTTCCGGAACGGACAGTGCCGGTGCGAAAGCCGCGCCCGGGACGGAGCGCTCCGGACCATCGGGGACGGCGAGGGCGATGGCCAGCGCCGCCTCGGCCACGTCGGGATCGGGTGTGATGGTCTCGCCGATCGAGCGCGCGACATCCCAGGCGTGCACGACGCTGTCAACGAGGTGGAAGCCGATCACGCGAACGGCGGGAATCCCCTGGTCGGGCAAGATCTCCGGCAGCAGCAGCGAGCGCTCGAGCACGTCCTCGGCGGCGAACGCGGCGAGGACGTCGTCGGCGGAGGCGCGATAGTCGGCGACCGGATCGGCCGACGCGCGCACGGTCCAGACATCGAGATCCTCGCTGCCCCGCGCGGCGGCGGCGAAGCCGTGGTTCTGCGTGATCATGTGTTCCAGCAGGTCACGAAGACGCCAACCCGCGCAGGGTGTCTCGGCGTCCAGCGCATCGGGACGGACGCGGTCGACGACGTCCACGCTCAGTCGGACAGAACGGGCATGCCGGTCGCGCAATCCTTCGGCAGATTCAGTAAGCATGAGCTTATCATATGCGCAAGCTTACAATTTGCCAAGCAGTATCGTCGATCCATGTCCAACGCCCGCCCCGATCTCGCCGCGATGATCGTGCCGCTCGGGCGGGCGCTCATGGCCCTCGAACTGCCCATCCTGGAGCGGCACGAACTGTCCATGTGGGGCTACTCCGTATTGCTCGGCCTCGACGCCGAACCCGTCTACACCCAGGCGGCGCTGGCCAAGGCGATCGGCGCGGACAAGACCCGCATCATCGGCGTCCTCGATGAACTCCAGCGCCGCGGCCTGATCACACGCGAACCGGACCCCACGGACCGCCGGGTGAACCTGCTGTCGCTCACCGACGCGGGCCGCACCCTTCGCGACCGCGCCCAGCGCGACATCCAGGCCGGGGAGGACCGACTGCTCGAGCGGCTGCCCGCGCCGGATCGCAGCGCGTTCCTGCGCGCTTTGCGGACCCTCTCCGACACGGTGTCCGACCGCCCCGCCACTTGACTCCCCACGAGTCAACGCAATGTGATCCAGCACACAATGCGACGAGCACCGCTCGTACGGTGGCGAGCGTCATGACGACGCGTAATGCGCAGGTCAACTAGCCTTATGAGGTGCCGCGGACGCGACGCGCGCGCAATCTGACGCAATGCAGCGAACCCCTAGCGAAAGCGAATGCCGATGATCCTGGTTGCTCAGGTCAGCGACACCCATTTCGATCTCGGCACCCGTAACGCCCAGCGTGTGCGGCGGGTGATGGACTTCGTCGCGGGGCTGCGCCGCAAGCCGGACGCCATCCTGGTGACCGGCGACGTCACCGATTCCGGCAAACCGGAGCAGTTCGCGGAGGCCAAGGCCGCTTTCGACGGCGAGATCCCGGTGTACGCGATCCCGGGCAATCACGACGACCGCGCGGGCTTCCGCACCAGCCTGCTCGGCGAGCCCGCCTCCGATGCCCCGATCAACCACGCGCATCGCATCGGCGATCTCACCGTCGCGCTGCTGGATTCGAGCGTTCCGGGGCAGCCGGGCGGACAGCTCGCGGACGAGACCTATGACTGGCTCGGCGGCGTCCTCGACGCGGCGCCCGCGGGCAAGCCGATCCTGCTCGCCTTGCACCACCCGCCCGCGCACCTGTTCAGCCCGATCGTCGACGTGATCTCCCTGGCCGATCCGCAACGGTTCGCCGACCTCGTGGCCGGTGACGACCGGATCGTCGGCGTACTCACCGGGCACGCGCACTCCGCCGCGACGACCACCTTCGGGGGACGCCCGCTGCTGGTGGCCCCCAGCACCGCATCGGTGCTCAGCGGCGAGTGGGAACTCGACCTGCCCGACCACGTCATGGACTACGCGCCTGACCCGGCGGTGGCGCTGCACGTCATCGGTGACGACCACCGCCTCACCAGCCATTTCCGGGCGGTTCCGATGGGCGGCCGGATCGGCGTGCAACCGGTCTGACAGCGGTTTACCCGGCACGTGCCGGGGCAATCGGGAGGCACACGACGCCTACCGGGAGGATCCGCCATGGTCGATCTACCAGCCGCAGTGGTGAAGAACGCGTTCGCGGCCGGAGCCCGGATCCGGCACGCGCGGGTATTCCACCCCTCGGGCTTGCACCTGGCCGGCCGTCTGCACGCGGAGCCCGAATTCGAGCCGCTGTTCGGCAGCGGCGATCGCGCGGTCATCGCACGGGTGTCCAAGGGCATCGGGTTGCCGAACGGCCTGCCCGATGTGCTCGGTCTGGCGTTCCGCGTGCTCGATCGCGACGAGCAGCCTTGGGATTTCGCGCTGGCCACCACCGGCCGGGGACCGCTGGGCCGGTTGGTGATCACCCCCGCGCGCGGTTGGGCCAGCGCCCGGTACGGCTGCCTGATGCCCTATCGGATCAGCAACTCCTCGCCCACCTGGTTCTTCGCCGAGCCGGACAGCGTGCAGCCCGCGTCCGCGTCGCTGGAGGCGATGCAAGCCCACCTCGACGAGGATCTGGTCAGCTTCACCCTCACCGCGGGCCGCCTCGGCGGGCCGACTTGGCGAGTCGCGGAACTCACTCTGCGTCCCGCCGACTCCGCCGAGTACCGCACGGATTACTTCGATCCGATGCTCAATCACCCGGCCGAGGTGGAGTTGTTTCCCAAGGCTGTCGGCAAGATTCGCGAGTTGGCATACATCGGCAGCAGGAGCGGCCGCGGCGAAGAGGGCTAACGCCGGACGGCGCGTTCGCGGCGATAGGCCGCCGGGGTGTTACCGGTCCAGCGTTTGAAGGCGAAGATGAAGGTCGACGCTTCGGCGTAGCCGAGACGGATGGCGACGTCGCTCACCGATAGCGGTGTGGCGGTGAGCATTTCCTCCGCCAGCGCACGACGCACTTCGTCCAGCAGCGCGCGATAGCTGGTACCCGCGGCGTCCAGGTGCCGCCGCAGCGTGCGGGTGCTCATGTTGAGATCGTTCGCCACGGCGTCGATGCCGGGCGGAGCGGCGAATCCGTCCGCGCCGCCGCGCGGCACAAGACGTTCGCGCACCTCGGCCGCGATGCCGGTGCGCGCCCTGCGGCGGTGCACCAGTTCCCGGCACTGCGCCAGGCACATCGCCCAGGTCTGCTCGTTGGCCTGCGGCAACGGTTGTTCCAGCAGCATCGGTTCGATCGCGAACAGGTTGTGCGGCATGCCGAAACGCGGCGGCACGAGAGTCACCTCGGCGATCCGCTCCGCGTAGCCGGGATCGGGAAAACGGAATTCCGCCCTGGTCAGCGGCAGGCGTGTGCCGAGCAGATCGCTCATCACCTGGTGCATCGCGGTGACGTCGCGTTCGACGAGGAACTGCCGCACGTCCGTCGGCACCGCCTCGTCGCGCACCACCGCGACGAACTCGCTGGCGCCCCACTCGGCCACCGGGATGCAGAAGGTGAAGCTGAGGTCCAGATAACGCAGCGCGAAGCTGATCGCCTCCCCGAGTGTCGGGCTGCTGACGCAGGCGAAGCCGAAGATGCCGAAGGTGGTGATCCGGTAGCGGCGACCGACCTCCACACCCAGCGCGGGCCGGTCGGCGAGTTCGCGGACGAGATTGCGGATGACCGTCAGTTCGGTGTGCGCGTCGATCTGGACGTCCGGATCGCGCAATTGCTGCTCGCCGAGCGCGGTGCCGTGCAGCATGCGCGCCGAGGACACGCCGTGTTCGGCCGCGTATCCGACCATCAGCGCCACGCTGGCCACGCCGCGCGGAAAGTTCCAATCGCGGATATCCGGATCCTGTATCCGCTCCACGCGGACATTATGGCCGAAATTCTCTATACGGCGGCACCGCGGCTCCTACAGTGGAGTCATCTACGGTCGTAGTGAGGAGTCTCACATGACAGCGCGCAATCGGCCATCGATACTCATCATCGGCGCGGGCTTCGGCGGCATCGGCATGGCGATCGAGCTACGCCGCAACGGCTTCGACGACATCACCATCCTGGAGCGGGCCGCCGACATCGGCGGGGTGTGGCGGGAGAACACCTACCCCGGCGCGGCCTGCGACGTCCCCTCACCGCTGTACTCGTTTTCGTTCGAACCCAAGCCGGACTGGCCGCAGCGGTACTCGGGACGGACCGCCATCCACGCC
Source organism: Nocardia sp. NPDC004168 (assembly GCF_040610355.1). Classification (NCBI taxonomy): domain Bacteria; kingdom Bacillati; phylum Actinomycetota; class Actinomycetes; order Mycobacteriales; family Nocardiaceae; genus Nocardia; species Nocardia sp. NPDC004168. Next base: position 337,390 of record NZ_JBEXME010000006.1, read on the forward strand.
TACCTGCGCGCGGTCGCCGAACGTCACGACGTGCTCTCGGCGATCCGCTTCGGCACCAGCGTCAGCGACGCCGAATTCGACGACGCCACCGGCCGGTGGACCGTGCGCACCACCGACGGCAAGAGCTGGATCGTCGACGTGCTGATCTCGGCGGTGGGCCAGCTGTCGCGTCCGTCCCTGCCCGCCATACCCGGCATCGACACCTTCGCGGGCCCGTCGTTCCATTCGGCCGAGTGGGACCACGAGGTCGACCTCCACGGCAAACGCGTCGCCTGCGTCGGCACCGGGGCGAGCGCCGTTCAGTACATCCCGGAGATCCAGCCCGAAGTCGACCGGTTGACACTGTTCCAGCGCACACCGGCCTGGGTGGTCCCGAAGTTCGACACCGACTACTCGCCGGTCCAGCACAACCTGTTCGCGCGGGTGCCGGGCGCGCTGCTGGTGGAGCGGTTCGGGTGGTGGTCGATCGCGGAGTTCATCTCGCTCGGGCTGGTCGAGGTTCCCGCCATCGCCCGGTTCGTGGCCCGCATCGCCTCCCGGCACCTGGCCGAACAGGTCGAGGACCCGCAGCTGCGAGCCAAACTCACCCCGGACTACCCCATCGGGTGCAAGCGCGCGCTGTTCTCCAACGACTACTACCCCGCGCTCACCCAGCCCAACGTGCGGGTGGAGACCACCGCCATCACCGAGATCACCCCGCAAGGCGTACGCACCGCCGACGGGACGACGCACGAAGCCGACGTGATCATCTACGGCACCGGCTTCAAGGGCACGGAGTTCCTCTGGCCCATGGAGATCTGGGGTCGTGGCGGGCGCAGGCTGGCCGACGCATGGGCCGACGGCGCGCACGCGTATTACGGCATGACGGTGCCGGACTTTCCGAATCTTTTCCTCGTCTACGGGCCGAACACCAATCTCGGCGTCGGCTCGATCATCTACATGATCGAATCGCAGGCCCGCTACATCCGCCAGGCCGTGCAATGGCTCGCCGACCACCCCGGCCATTGCGCCGAAGTCCGCGCCGACCTGGAAGAGGATTACAACACCGCGCTCCAGCAGCGTCTGGCCCGCACTCCGTGGAACTTCTGCTCGAGCTGGTACCGCAACTCCGCGGGCCGCATCACCAACAACTGGCCGGGATCGCAGACGAGCTATCGTCGCCGCACCCGCCGCTTCGACCCCAGCGCCTACACCCTCACCCCCGTCGCGTGACGGAGCGCGCTTCGGCGAGCGGGCCCGCCCGGATTCGCCTCGACCCGCCGCCGCCCGCCGGGCTGGCAGACTTGTGCTGTGAATGAACTGGCCCGTCCGGGCGGATCGGATGTGCGCGGCCCGCTGCGTCCGATCGAGTTGGCCACCGGCGCCGTGCTGGGCGGAGCCGCCGTCGGGCTGGTGACCATCGGATCGGTCATCCCGTTCGCCGCCGCGCTCCAGCTGGTCGGCGCGGTCCCGATCGGGCTGATCGCGCATCGTTTCCGGCTGCGCGCCCTGGTCACCGCGACGATCGCGGCGACGCTGGTCACCTTCGTCGCCGCGGGTATGGCGTCCGCGACGGCGCTGGTCGCCTCGGCCACCGTGGGCGGGATCATCGGCGCCGTGAAGCGGCGTGGCGGCGGTGTCGTCGCCGCGTTCGGGCTCTCCTTGCTCGCCGGGCTGGCCTGGGCCGCGTTCGCCGTCGGATCGCTTGCCCTGCTGTCGACCACCCGCGAACTGCTGTTCGACAACATCCGCAACGCGTCGCGCGGCTTCCAGGATCTCGCGGCGCGCCAAGAGCAGCTTGCCCCGCTCGGGCAGCTCGCCGCGGACCTGACCGACTCGGTGCTGCGCTGGTGGTGGGCGTGGGTCGGCGGCAGCGTCGCGCTCGGCATGGTGGCCACCGGCGTCTTCTCCTGGTACGTACTCGGCTCGGTGCTGGACCGGCTGGCCTGGCTGCCCGGCCGGGACCGGCTCGACGCGCCGCAAGACGACCGGCCCGTCGATCCGCTTCCGGTCACGCTGCGCGACGCGGGTTTCCGCTATCCCGGAGCGGCGCGCGATGCGCTGAGCGGTATCGATCTGACCGTTCGGGTCGGCGAATTCGTCGCCGTGGTCGGACACAACGGTTCGGGCAAGTCCACGCTGACCCGCTTGCTGGCCGGGCTGCCGCCCACCTCGGGGTCGGCGCAGCGGCCCGGGTCGGCCGGACTCGGCAAACTCGGCGGGACGGCGCTGGTGTTGCAGCGGCCGGAGAGCCAGACCTTGGGCGTGCTCGTCGCCGATGACGTCGTGTGGGGATTGCCCGCCGATCTCGCCGCCGCGGTGGATGTCGACGCACTGCTCGGCGAGGTCGGGCTCGCCGGAATGGGGGCGAAGGAGACCGCCACGCTCTCGGGCGGACAGCAACAGCGGTTGGCGGTCGCCGCCGCGCTGGCCCGGCGGCCCGCGCTGCTGATCGCCGACGAGGCGACCTCGATGATCGATCCGGACGGGCGGCGGGAACTGGTGGAGCTGCTTGCCTCGCTGCCGAAACGACACTCGATGGCCGTGGTGCTGGTGACCCACCACGAGGCCGACGCCGCGGTCGCCGACCGGGTGGTGCACCTGGCCGGGGGACGCACCGTGGCGCATCTGCCCGCGTGGCCGCGTCCGGCGCAGGACACGCGACGCAGGCCGATGGGCGCGCCGGTCCTCGAACTGCGCGACGTCCGGCACACCTACAACCGCGCGACACCGTGGGAGGCGCCCGCCCTGCACGGCGTCGACCTGTCCGTGTGCCAGGGCGAGGCCCTGCTGATCGTCGGCGGGAACGGCTCGGGCAAATCGACCCTGGCCTGGATCATGGCGGGCCTGATCGAACCGAGTTCGGGTCGGTGCGAGCTGCGCGGAAAGCCGATCGGCAAGCAGATCGGCCGGGTCGGGCTGGCGTTCCAGCACTCCCGGCTGCAACTGCAGAAGCAGACCGTCGGCGCGGAGATCGCGGACTGGGGCGGTCGCGCCACAGGTTCGGGCGCGGTCGGCCGCGCGCTGGACGCGGTCGGGCTGGACCGTTCGCTGGCCGCGCGCTCGGTCGAGGAACTCAGCGGCGGCCAGGCCAAGCGAGTGGTGCTCGCGGCGATCGTGGCCAGCCATCCCCAAGTGGTCGTGCTCGACGAGCCGCTGGCCGGTCTCGACCCGGAGGGCCGGGCCGACATCGTGGAACTGCTCGCGCGGTTACGGGATTCCGGCTTGACGCTGATCGTCATCTCGCACGACGTGGCCGACATGGCGGCGGTGTGCGACCGGACGGTGCGATTGCAGTCGGGACGCATTCTGGGCGCGGAATCGGCGCGGCAGACAGCGCCGGTGCCGAGTGACTCCGCCACGCGAGCCGATTCCGGACGGAACCCGGTGCGCGCGCCCGGAGAGACCGCGTGGCGGCTCGAGCACGGAGGTCGATCATGAGCACCGTTCTGCTGCGTCAGGTCCCGGTCGACAGTCCGGTCCACCGGTTGTGGGCGGGCACCAAGATGATCGGGGTGTTCCTGATCAGCCTGCTGCTGATGTTCCTGCCGTCCTGGCCGGTGCTCGGTGTGATGGCGGCGTTCCTCGTCTTCGTGGGCGCGGTTGCCCGGCTGCCGCTGGGCACTCTGCCACGGCTGCCGTGGTGGTTCTGGGCGCTGCTCGGCGCGGGAGCCCTGATCAACGTGCCGGTCGGCGGCACGGCGGTGCTGCGCTATGCCCAGGTTCTGGCCTTCGGCCTGATCCTGGTGGCGGCCTCGTTCCTCATCGCGTGGACCACGCCGATGGGCGACATCGCGCCCGCCCTGGCCAAGCTGGGCGCGCCGTTGCGCCGGCTCCGGATTCCGGTGGACGAATGGGCTGTCGTCGTCGCGCTCACCTTCCGCGGTCTGCCGCTGCTCATGGAGGAGATCCGGGTGCTACGTGCCGCTCGCAGGCTGCGCCCCAAGGACGGCATGATCGCCCGCGCGGCCGACAACCCGCTCATCGACATCCTCACCGCCGCCATGGCGGTATCCACCCGCCGCGCCGGTGAATTGGGTGAGGCGATCACCGCACGCGGCGGCACCGGGCAGCTCACCGCCCGTCCCAGCGCACCCGGCCTGCGCGACGCTGTCGCGCTCGTGCTGGTAGTCGGCGTCTGCCTCGGTTCCATCGCGCTGCACGTGGTGCTGTGAGCGCGGTGAAAGGTGGGCGTAAATGCGGGGTCGAACGGGATCCTGGTCGGTTGCTGCCCCTGATGGCCGTCGGTGGAATTCCGGCGGGTCAATTCGCTGACCATTTGCAGACCGACTGGTACCTCTCGAAAAGACCCCGCAGGGAACCCCGGATGCGCCTCGCGCACAACGCATACGTCTCGAACGCATAGCAGCCGGTTCCGATACGGCGCACAGAGCACCGATCAGTACCACCGGCTGGGTCACCCGGTTCGCAGTCGCACCCCCGCGACCAGGACGTGCTGCCACGCCCCAGTGCGACACCAGCGAAAGCCCTTGTGGTACTGCGGCTTACACCTATCGGCGACGCGATGTGAAAGGCTCGGAATCGATGCCCCGATTCGGCGCATTACACCTTCATCCACCCGCGCGGAACCGACCGGTGCGATCAGAGCACCCCGGACCCGCACGAATGAATAGCCGATAGCTATAACTCATCAGGTGGCAAAAGTCGAAAGAATACCCTCTGAAATCGTGTCCCAAACCCCAAGGGCCACAGTACAGTTATCACTCGGAAGTAACTGTCTTTTGGATCACATCACGGATGGACACGTCGGCGGGGGAAGGAATTTCGGCGTGTGTCGCGTTCTCTAATGCTTGTAACCTGATGAAGATTGGATACCGAGAATGATTCTCCGGAGAGTCACCGCCGCCGCCGCTCCACTCGTCGCCGCACTCACGGTCGGGGCAGGCATCGCGCACGCGGAACCGGCTGCGGCACCGGTCCCGGATATCGGGTACCAAGCCCAGCTGGTCGGCGACAAGATCGTCACGACACTCACCGCAGGCACGTTCGACGTGCGCGGCGACGCCGTGGACATCAAAGACACCGCAGGCAATGTCGCGGTCACGCTGCCGCTCGCCTTCCGCCAGGACGGGCTCGAATACCCCATGCCCCACCTCGTGCGGGACGCGGGCCGCGTACTGGAACTGACCGTCGTCAAGGACGCGGTGCAGGCTCACCCGGCGGCAACGCCGGTCGCGTCGCCGTTCGAGAACCAGCGCGCGATGGATGCCTTCCTGTCGCAATTCGGCATCGCCACCGCGGTCGGCGGGTTCATCGGCACGGTCATCGGCGCGCTCGTCGGATTGACCGGCCTCATCGGCGGTCCCATCGGAATCGGCACCGTGGTCGCCGGTGCGGGCATCGGCGGCATCATCGGCACGATCGTCGTCGGCGGTCCGGCCTTGATCATCGCGGGCATCGATCTGATCAGCACGCTGGCCGCCCAGCCCGGCACCACCAAGTGGATGGACACCACCGGGCGTTCGCAGAACTGACCGACGCCAGCGAGCACGACGCGCACCGAATCGGCCGGGATCCGGTGCGCTCTCGTCTGTGCGCACCAGTCGGTGCCGCCCGGACGCGATGCCGCGACTCGCGATCACACATCCGGCTCCATCGCCGGGAGTACCGCGGTCGATCTTCGAGGCGGTCGTCCACCTACCGCTCATGGCATCCAGGAGCCGCCGGCAGACCGGCGAACCGGTCGGCGAGGAAGTTCATCGCGCCCGGCGCCTCACCGATCGCCGTCGGGTTGTGGGTGGGCAGCATCGAGTGCACCGAGGTGACGGTCGCGCCCAGGGCGCAGTACCGGCCGACCAAGTCGGTGAAACCCGCTACGGGGATCACGTCGTCGGTGCGGCTGTGGTACAGGTACATCGGCGCCTCCGGCGCGCTGCCGCCGAGTTCCTCGACTTCGGTGGCGGCGCGAAATGCCGGGTGCGAGAACACATCGGGCACAGCGGCGAAGTCGGCGACCTGCGCACCCGCGTATATCGGCACCAGATCGGACCCGCAGGCCGCGCCGTTCTCCACCAGCGCCGCGAGCCCCTGCTCGTTGAGCAAGTCCAGCACGCCCCCGGCAGGATCGTTGCGGGCGAGCGCGAACAGGATGAGCAAAGCGAGCCCGGTCTGGATGGTGCCGTCCGCGTCGGCGGCTATGGCGGGCCAATCCGCGGGGATCCCGCCGGAAGTGATGCCCGCGAACCGGACGTCCGGCGCGTACCACGGCTGCAGCTGCGCGGCCCACAGCGTGGCGAACGCTCCGCCGGAGTAGCCCCAAGTGCCGATGGGCGTCGCGGGCCCGAGCCCGGCTTGCGGGAGATCACGGGCCGCCCGGATGCCGTCCAGCACGCCGCGTCCGGAGTTAACGCCATCCAGGAAGCGGGACCGCGGCCCCTCGTAGTCGCTGACCACCACCGCCCACCCGCGGCGTAGCGCCTCCGCCATGAACGGCGTGTCGATCAGCGTGTTCACCGCGCCGGAATCCCAGCCGCCGCGCAGCGCGAACGACGGCGCGCAGCGCGTGCCGAGACTGTCCTCGGCCACCTGGTACGACAGCAGCGGCCGGGAGCCGGGCCCGAACCACGGCAGCATCGGGACCAGCACGGTCGCCACGTCGGCGACGGGATCTTCGCTCGAGTCGGTGCTGCGGTATTTCACCTGCCATGCCGAAATCGGCAGGGGCAACCCGAACAACGCGATCGGCCGGGAATCCAGCACGGCGCCGTCGTGGTAGCGCGCGAGATCCGCGGGGGCGGCGTAGAACGGGTCTCGATCCGGCGGCGGTAGCTCGGCGTGTGCCGCAGGCGCGGCGGCCAGACAGGCGGCCAGCACGAGCAAGGCGGCCAGCAGAACCCGCGGGATCGTCGTGCGCACAGATCGGTCGCGCGCCTGCGCGATGACAGGCACTGCATCGGCGTCCTTCATCAGAGCCTCCCCAGTTCCGGCGAGGCGGCAGATGTCCCGGCGCGGTCAGCGGCGGCTCACCTGACCTCCAGGCTTTCCACGGTACTGCCGGGCCGACCGACCCGGCAACGGTCTATCGCAGGTCACACCCACCGCCGCCGCTGTCCGTGCGGCTGGTTACAGTGTTGGCCAAAACACCCCCAGCGCAAGCGAATAGCTGTCCGGCGCGACCCCGCCCGCAGCGCGAGCGCAACGAAGAGGAGTAGCCGAGCATGCGGCATGGCAACGGACTGGACATCCCTGAAGGACTCGCCGATGTGTGCGCCCCGGACCGGATGGCCGTGATCGTCTACGACATGCAGGTCGGTGTGCTCAGCCAGTTGCCGGACGGCCCGGAGATCATCGAGCGGGTGGTGGGGGTGGTCGACGCGGCGCGTTCCGGCGGCTACCCGGTGGTGTTCCTACGCCATTTCTTCCTGCCCGAGCGGCTCAGCGGAACCTTCGCGCTGCGGATGGCCATGAGCTGGCAGCAGGTGGATTCGGTGGACAAGGTGCGCTTCATCCTGCAGCGCGACACCCCCGCCTTCGAGCTCGTGCCCGAACTGCGGCCGCGCGCCGACGAGGTGGTGTTCGACAAGACGTCGATGTCGGCCTTCGAAGGCACTCCGCTGGCCTCGATGCTGCGCGACCTGCGCATCGGCGCCTACGCGATCGCGGGCGTCGCGCTGGAGATCGGCATCGCGCCCACGGTCACGCATTCCACCGATCTCGGATTCGTGCCCGTGGTGATCAGCGACGCGGTCGGCGGCCGGGACAAGGAAGCCATGGCGCGGGCTTACGACGATTTCGAGTTCCAGGGCCACGCGCTCGTCACCGATATCGCGACCATCACCCCGCTGCTCACGGGCGCGGGCTGAGCCGCGAACGGGACCCGGCCCCGGTGCCGGGTCCCGTTCGAAGATCACTGCTCCCGCAGGGCTTTCTTGGCCGCGTCCTGGGCGGCGTCCACCTGGCCGGAGTACTTGTTGCCCGTCTTCTCGTCGACGAGGTCGCCCGCCTTGTCGATGACCGCGTCCAGCTTGTCCGCGTTCTTCTGGGCCAGGTCCATCGCCTTACCCGCCAGGTTCTTGAAGTCCACCGTGCACTCCTCGTTTCGAGCTGGGAACAACCGCGCCTCAACCCTACCCAGCGCCGGGCGCGGGCCCGAGCCATGCGGGATGCCACAAACGACCCATCTCGGTCCAGTTCATGAACCGCACGGTGCCACCGAGTTTCGGCGTCACCCACACCGCTTCCTTGCGTTCTTCGGCGGTGAGTTCGTTGTCGAACGGCGAGGTCTTGCGTTCCAGCTTGCGCAGCCGCGCGGCCAGCTCCCGCATGTCCGGCTCGCTGAACCCGGTTCCGACCCGGCCGACGTAGTACAGCAGACCGTCGTGGGGAATGCCGATCAGCAGCGACTTGAACTCCCGCGCCGCGCTGCGCCGCCACCCGCCGATCAGCACCCGCTGGGTACGCCAATTGCGCTGCTTCACCCAGGCGTGCCCGCGTTTGCCAGGTAGGTACACCGAGTCCTTGCGTTTCGCGACCACGCCCTCCAGCCCGTGCTCCTGGCTGTAGCGCAGGGCATCGGCGCCCGAGCCGTCCAGTCGCGGCGGCACCACCAGCGACGGCGCGTTCGCCGCGAGCGCCTCCAAGACCCTGCGGCGATCGGCATATCGTTTGCGCAGCAGCGACGTACCGTCCAGGTACAACACGTCGAACGCGACGAACACCGCACGCGCCGCGTCGGCTTGCAGCAGACCGAGATTCGCGACGCCGTGATCGTCGAAGACGACGGCCTCGCCGTCCAGCACCACCTGGTGTGCGGACAGTTCCCGCCGCAACGCCGCGATACCGGGGTAGCGATCGGTCACCACGTTCCCCGCCCGGCTGCGCAAAGTCAGCGCGTCGTTGTCGATCTCGGCGATCAGCCGGAAGCCGTCCCACTTCGTCTCGAAGCACCACTCGTCGGCGCCGAGCTCGGCGACCTCGCCGTGCGTCGCGAGCATCGGCGCCAGACCGCGCGGAAGCGTCGCGGGCCCGTTCGACGGACGGATGATCCGGCCCGGCGGCTCGTCCGGCTCCTCCCGCGGTTCGGCGCCGTTCCGCGCGCGCATCAGATGCATCAGCCACTGGTTGCCGTTGGTCTGGATCAGCGCGTACCAGCCGTTGAGCCGCTTGCCGTGGAATCGCACGATGACCTCGTCGTCGCGCCACTTCTCGGTCTCGTAGGTGCCGGAGTCCCAGATCGTCATCTCCCCGGCGCCGTACTCGCCTTTCGGGATGGCGCCGTGGAAGTCGAGATACTCCATCGGATGGTCCTCGGTGTGCACGGCCAGACGGTTCTGGTCGGTGGAGATCGGCGGCCCTTTCGGCACCGCCCAGGACACCAGGACCCCGTCGCGCTCCAGCCGCACGTCCCAGTGCAGGCGTCGCGCATGATGTTCCTGCACGACGTAGCGGTTGTTCGTCCCCGGCGCGGGCGACTCGGCGGGTACCGGTTCGGGCGTGCGGGCCGGATCGCGCATCGACCGATACTTGGTCAACGCGTCGGGCGAGGACGAGGCGTCCGGCGCGATCCGCGGATCCAGCTCGGCGAGCAGATCGCCGTCGGACCGGTACCTGGCCAGTACCTCGTCGAACCGCAAGTGCCGCAGCTTCTTCCGGTTCTCGATCTCCTTCCACGTGCGCGGCGCCGCGACGTTCGGCTCGGTCCGTCCCCGCATCGAATAGGGCGCGATGGTGGTCTTGGCCGGGTTGTTCTGGCTCCAGTCCAGGAAGACCTTGCCGCCGCGCGCCGCCTTCGCCATCGTCGCCGTGACCAGGTCCGGTTGCAGCCGTTGCAGATTCGTGGCCACCTGTTTCGCCACCGTGGACGCGCCGCCCGAACTGAGCGCGCGATCCAACGGCACGTACAGGTGAATTCCCTTGCTGCCGCTGGTCACCGGGAACGCGTGCAGCCCGATGCCCTCGACCATCTCGCGCACCGCGAGCGCCACCTCGGCGCATTCGGCGAGCCCGACGCCCTTGCCCGGGTCCAGGTCGAACACCAACCTGGTCGCCGGGCCCATGCTGTCGTCGTCGAAACGCCACTGCGGCACATGGACTTCCAGCGCGGCCTGTTGCGCCAGCCAGGCCAGCCCCGCTTCGGAATCGATCAGCGGATAGACGACCTTGCGATCGGAATGGCGCAGGGTGCGCCGCTCGATCCAGGAGGGCGCGTGCGACGGGAGATTCTTCTCGAAGAAGGAGGGTTCGTCCACCCCGTTGGGCCAGCGCTTCCGGGTGACCGCCCGCCCGGCGATGTGCGGCAGCATGGCGGGCGCGATCGCCGAATAATAGGCGATCACTTCGCCTTTGGTCGTTCCGGTGGCCGGGTACAGCACCTTGTCGAGGTTGCTCAGGTCAACCTCGATACCACCGAACTCGCGGCGGGCCGCCATATCCGAAGTGTAGCGGCGGAGGCCGCGGTGCGGCCTCCGCCGTGGGCTCAGGCGTGCGGTCCGGACTGATCCGGCGGAACCACCTTCTTGGCGGCCTCTTTGCCCTTGGCGATCTGGTCCGAGTACTTGCCGTGCGTCTTCTGATCGATGAAGTCACCGGCCTTGTCGACCGCTTGATTGATCTTGCCTGCGTTCTTGGCCGCCGCGTCCTTCCCCTTGTCGACCAGGCCCTTGACCGTATCCGCGAAACTCATCGCCGTGATCCTTCCTGTCGCCGATTGTCCGGAGTCGTTCAGCCGATATTCTCCCACCACGTATCCGCGGGTGGGGCGCTCGACGGGTCCACACGCTGTCCCGGCATCGGCACCGCGACGTCGGTGCCCGCCGCCCGCGCCGCGGCCACCATGCGCGCGACCGGCTCGGACCAGCCGTGGAAGGCGAGATTGAAGGTGGCCCAGTGAATGGGCACCAGCAATCCGTGGCCGGGATTCCCGCCGCACAGGTCGGCGTGTGCCCGGACCGCCTCCTCGGGATTCATGTGCACGTCCGGCCAGCGCTCGTCGTAGGCGCCGATCGGCAGCAGCGTCAGATCGAACGGGCCGAGCGCCGCACCCGCCTCGGCGAACGCCTTGGTGAAGCCGGTGTCGCCGCCGAAGTAGGCCCGCCGGGTCGGACCTGCGATCGACCACGAGGCCCACAACGTCGTGTTGCGCAGCAGTCCGCGCCCGGAGAAATGCCGTGCCTCCGTGCAGGTGATCGCCAGATCCACGCCGTCGCGGTCCCGGCCGAGCTCGGCGAGCGTCACCGAACCGCCCCAGTCCAATTCGACGATGCGATCCTCCGGGACACCCCAGTGTCGCAAGTGCGCGCCGATACCGATCGGCACCAGAAACGGTGCGCTCTGGCGGGCCACCAACTCCCGGACGGTCTCCTTGTCCAGGTGGTCGTAGTGGTCGTGGGAGATGAGTACCGCGTCGATCGGCGGCAGGTCGGCCAGCGGCTGCGGCACGGGATGCATGCGCGCCGGGCCGACCAGCGGCGACGGCGAAACGCGCTCGCTCCACACCGGATCGGTGAGGATCCGGTACCCGTCGACCTCGATCAACGTCGTGGCGTGGCCGTACCAGGTGACGGCGAGAGCGGCCGCCGTGTCCGGTTGCTGCGGCGTCCGCAATGGGATGCTGCCCCGCGGCCGGCCCACGTTGCGCTGGGTCAGCGCCGAGACCAGCAGCGAGGGAGCCGAACCGGCGACCACTTGGCTACTGGGCTCGGTGTTGTGGAACTGTCGATCGCGATAGGTGGTCGCACCCACCGCGTACGGCTGGATCGCCGAGATCGAAGCGCCCATCGCCGATGGGATGTCCCACACCGCCCGCACCACCCAGGTGAGGCCGAGCGCGCCTGCCGCGGCGCCCGCGATCCGTCTGATGTCCATCATCGCCCCACAAACTTCGCGGGGCGCTTTTCCTGCCTGGCCAAACGACCCTCCTTGGCATCCTCGCTCGTCCACGCGGCCTCCAGTGCCGCGCGCTGCTGCGCGGTTTCCGGATCGCGCGTTCCGTCGTCATTGAGCACCAGCTTCATGTGCCGCAGGGACAGCGGGGCCAGCGCCGCGATGTGCTTGGCCCAAGCCTGCGCGTCGGCCACGGTGCCGATCCGGTTGGCGAACCCGAACGCGTAGGCGTCGTCGGCCGATATCTGCTCGGCCCCCAGCAACACCGTCCGCGCCGGACCGCCGCCGATCAAAGCGGCAAGCCTGCGCACGGTCCACCGATCGACGGTGATGCCCAGTTTCGCCGCGGGGACCGCGATGTACGCCTCCGGCGCGATCACCCGCAGGTCGGAAGCGAGCGCCAACTGCACACCGGCGCCGATCGCGGCGCCGTTGATCGCCGAAATCACCGGGACCGGGGCCGATTCGATAGCGTGCAACATTTCCAGCAATCCGGACAGGAAATCGTCCGAATACACCCCGGACAAGTCGGCGCCCGCGCTGAACACCGGGCCCCGCCCGGTCAACACGATGGCCCGGGCCTGGTCGGCGACCGCGGCGAGCACTGCCTCGCGCAGCAGTGTCACGAGTTCGTGATTGAGCGCGTTGCGGCGCTCCTCCCGCTGAAGTTCGATGGTGACCACGTCACCATCGCGGCTGACCCCGAGCATGCGACCTCCCCGACTGAACGGTCCGTCTGTTCTCTTCACTCTGCCACAGCGGACTACCCGTTCCACGCCGGGCGATACGATCACCGGCTGTGCCGACCGACTTCGACATCCTGGTGATCGGCGCTGGTCAGGCGGGGCTCTCGGCCGGATACCACCTCCAGCGCCTCGGACTGCGTCCCGAGCGGCACTTTCTGCTCGTCGATCGGTCGCCCGGCCCGGGCGGCGCTTGGCAGTTCCGCTGGCCCTCCCTCACCCTGGACACGGTCAACCGTGTGCACGATCTGCCCGGTATGTCGTTCGCCGAGACCTTGCCGCCCGGTTCGTCGTCCGTGCCCGCCGCGACCGCCGTGCCGCACTACTACGAGCTGTACGAGAAACGATTCGACCTGCGCGTGCACCGGCAGGTATCGGTCACCGTGGTCTGCGACCGGACCGAGGAAGGCGCCCCCGCCGAGCGGGGTGCGGTGCTCAACGCGGAGACCGATACGGCGGGCACGATCCGGGTACGCGGCCTGATCAACTGCACCGGCACCTGGGAGCGTCCGTTCGTTCCGCACTACCCCGGGGCGCAGACCTTCGCCGGACGCCAGCTGCACACCCACGACTACCGCACTGCCGAGGAGTTCGCGGGCGAGCACGTCGTGGTGGTGGGCGGCGGCATCTCGGCGGTCCAGCTGCTCGACGAGATCTCCCGTGTCACCACGACGACCTGGGTCACGAGGACACCGCCGCGCTTCCGCGAGAACGCCTTCACCGAAGCGGCCGGCCGCGCCGCGGTAGCAATGGTCGAAGACCGGGTGCGGCGTGGGCTGCCGCCGGGATCGGTGGTCTCGGTCACCGGGCTACCGCTCGATGACCGGCTACGGGCGGCGCGGGCCCGCGGCGCGCTCACCCGCCTGCCGATGTTCGAACGCATCGAGCCCGACGGGGTGCGGTGGGCCGACGGAACCTTTCAGCGAGCGGATGTGATCCTCTGGGCCACCGGCTTCCGCAGCGCGCTGGACCACCTCGCGTCGCTGCGGCTGCGCGGTCCCGGCGGCGGCATCACCATGTCGGGACGGCTGGCCACCCGTGTGGCCGCCGATCCGCGCATCCACCTGATCGGGTACGGACCGTCGGCCAGCACGATCGGGGCCAATCGAGCGGGGCGCGCGGCGGCCCTCGAACTCACCGAATACCTCGGACTGCGCTGACCGGCCCCGGCGATTCCCGCGATCAGTCGATCAGGCCGTAGGTGAACCGGTCCGGGTCCGGACCGATGCGCGCACCGGCATCCAGGCCGTTGATCGCGTCCATCTGCTCCGGCGTCAGCTCGAAACCGAATACGTCGAAGTTCTCGGCGATCCGCGACGGTGTGACCGACTTGGGAATGACGATGTTGCCCAATTGCAGGTGCCAGCGGATGATCACCTGCGCCGGGGTGCGGCCGACCTCGGCGGCCACCGCCGAGATGGTCCTCTCGTCGAGCAAGGTGCCCTGCCCGAGCGGGCTCCACGCCTCGGTGGCGATCGCGTTGCCCGCGTGGTACTCGCGCAGCTCGCGTTGTGCCAGCCTCGGGTGCAGCTCGACCTGGTTCACCACCGGGATCTCACCGGTCTCGGCGATGAGCCGTTGAATGTTCGCGACCGTGAAGTTCGAGACGCCGATCGACCGCACCCGGCCATGCGACTTCAGGGCCTGGAAGGCACGGAAGGTATCCACGAAGCGGTCGGCCTCGGCCACCGGCCAGTGGATGAGGTACAGGTCGAGGTAGTCCAAGCCGAGCCGTTGCAGGCTCGCGTCGAACGCGCGCAGCGTGGAGTCGTAGCCCTGCTCGGCATTCCACAGCTTGGTCGTGACGTAGATCTCATCCCTGGGCAGGCCGGATTCCCTGATCGCACGGCCGGTGCCCTCTTCGTTTCCGTAGATCGCGGCCGTATCGATACTGCGATAGCCGACCTCGAGCGCAGTGGTGACGGCCGAGAAGACGTCCTCGGAGGGCACTTGGAACACGCCGAAGCCGAGCTGCGGGATCACGTTCCCGTCGTTCAGCACGATCGAGGGAACGGTGCTGGTCTCGCTTTTGAAGGTCACATTCCGACGGTAGAAGTGTGGCGGCGAACCGTCAATCACGCACTCGGGTGTGTTGGCTTGTAATTTGCTGGGAACGGGGGCTTGCGGACCGCGGACTTTCCGCGTTCACCGCGGTCAGCTCGTCGAGCCGGGCAACCCGAGCCGCCGGTACCGCGTCTGCCGAGCCGTCGGCAACTCCGATTCCGGACGGGCGCGCAAGGCCGCCAGTTCGTGCGCGATCGCGGCGACCATCCGGCGGGCGAAGTCCACCGGCTCGTCCGCCGCGTCGGGCAATTCCGGCACGATCCGGTCGACCACGCCGTCGGCCAGCAGGTCAGGGGCGCTGATCCGTTGCGCCGCAGCCAATTCCGCAGCATGATCGGTGTCACGGAAGACGATGGCGCTCGCTCCCTCCGGCGGCAGCGGGGCCAGCCACGCATGTGTGGCGGCGAGCACCCGGTCGGCGGGCAGCAGCGCCAGCGCGCCGCCGCCGGTGCCCTGGCCGAGCAGCACCGAGACGGTCGGGGTATCCAACGTCACCAGATCGGCTATGCAGCGAGCGATCTCGGGCGCCAGCCCGCGTTCCTCGGCCTCCTTCGACAGCGCCGCGCCTACGGTGTCGATGACCAGAACCAAAGGCAGCCGCAACTCCTGAGCAAGCGCCATACTGCGCCGCGCCTCGCGCAGCGCCGCCGGACCCATGGTGTTCTCACCCTGCTGTCCTCGCCGATCGTGCCCGAACACCACACACGGCTGCCCACGGAAACGGCCGAGAGCGAGCACGGCGGTGCGATCGGACTCGCCCTGACCGGTGCCGCTGAGCGGAACTCGTTGCGTCACATGACGAAGGAGATCCCGAATGCCGGGACGCTCCGGGCGGCGGGAGATGAGGACCGACCGCCACACCCGATCGTCCGCGGCGCGATCACATTCGACATCGGACTGAATCGACTCTGTCGCAACGTCGTTCGAATGCGGAGCAGATACCGGCCGGTGCGGCTCCGATGCCGCGATCTGCTCGGAACTCCGTCCAGCAGCCGAATCCGGCAATTCGATGCCGCTGAACACACTCAACGCGCGATGGGCGATACGGCGGAAGACCGGAATCGTCAAAACGCCGTCGATTACGCCGCGCCGATACAGGTTCTCCGCGGTCTGCACGCCTTCCGGGAAAGGTCTGCCGTACAGGGCCTGATAGACCCGAGGGCCGAGAAACCCGATGAGCGCCCCGGGTTCGGCGAAAGTGATGTGCCCCAACGAACCCCACGACGCGAAAACGCCGCCCATCGTCGGGTTGCGAAGGTAGACGACGTAGGGGTACCCCGCCGACTTGTGCGCCGCCACCGCACCGGCGATCTTCACCATCTGCACGAAGGCGACGGTGCCCTCCTGCATCCTGGTCCCGCCGGAGGTCGGCGAAGCGACCAACGGCAGCCCGAGTTCGGTGGAGCGCTCGACCGCCGAGACGATCCGCTCCGCCGCCGCGACACCGATCGAGCCGGCCAGAAATCCGAACTCGCAGGCGATCACGGCCACGCGCCGACCACGCAGCAGCCCTTCGCCGGTGAGCACCGATTCGTCGGTGCCCGCCGCGACGGCCGCCTTCCGCAAGGCATCGCGGTACCGCGGAGAAACGGCCACCGTCACCGGCGGCCGGTCCCAGCTGACGAACGAGTCCTTGTCGAGCAGTTGCTCGAGTAACTCTCGCGCCGAAGTACGCACCGGGCGAGCCTATCCGGCCCTACCCAATGCTCCGGCGAGCCGCGCGAGCACTCAGTAGCCCTGCATCACCTTGCGCAGCGCGTACTCCGTGAGCGCGACCAGGGCCTGCTTGGCCGGCTCCCGGCGACGGGCGTCGATGGACATGATCGGCACATCGGCAGGCACGGCGAGCGCCTGCCGGATGTCCTCGATCGGGTAACGCGGCGCGTCGTCGAATTCGTTGAGCGCCACCAGGAACGGTAGGCCGCGCGCTTCGAAGTAGTCGACGGCCGCGAAGCTGTCCTCCAGCCTGCGGGTGTCGACCAGTACGACGGCGCCGATGGCGCCCCGGATCAGGTCGTCCCACATGAACCAGAATCGGTACTGGCCGGGCGTGCCGAACAGGTACAACACGAGATCGTCGGCGAGACTGATCCGGCCGAAGTCCATCGCCACGGTGGTGGTCGATTTCATCGGGATGCCGGTCAGATTGTCGATCCCGGCGCTGGCATTGGTCACCAATGCCTCGGTGCGCAGCGGAACGATCTCCGAGACAGCACCGACCAACGTGGTCTTCCCGACGCCGAAGCCACCCGCGACCACGATCTTCGCCGATGTTGGCTTACTGGTACGAGTGTCGACCTGCGCCGTCGAATCAAATACGCCGGAGTCCACTGAGAACCCTTTCGATCAGCTCGCGACGCTCATCGTCGCTGGAATCGTCTTTCAAAGTCGCCGAAACGCGCACGTGCCCGGCCTCGATCAAATCGGCCACGAGCACACGGGCCACCCCGATAGGGATACCCAATCGGGCTGCTACCTCGGCAACGGACGGCGATTCTCTGCACAACTCCACGATTGACGTCTCGATGTTGGTCAGTTCGAACTGCCGCTCCAGGGCGACCGGATGCGATGCGACGAGAGCCTCCAACGCCAACTCGACCGCGGGCCTGGTGCGGCCTGCGGTCAGCGAGTACGGCCGTACGAGGCTGGGCTCGACGCTTCCCACGCGGTGATCTTCTATGTCCATCCCACCATCAGGAACCCATCGTGACGCGTGGTGTGGCCTGAACAGTCTGGCCAACCCGCTCGACCAACAGAGCCATCTCGTAGCCGACCTGACCGATGTCACACGAAGTGTTGGTCAGCACAGCGAGATAGGAACCGTCGCCGACAGCCATGAGTAGCAGGTAACCGTGCTCCATCTCGACGACGGACTGCAGCACGGTACCGCCCTCGAACAGGTTCGAGACGCCGACTGACAGGCTGGCCAGACCGGCCGTGACGGCCGAGAGCTGTTCGGCGCGGTCGACGGGCAGTTGGGCACTCGCGGCCATGAGTAGGCCGTCAGCCGAGACCAGGACAGCATGGGCTACGCCAGGAACCTCGTTGGCAAAGTTCGAAACCAGCCAATCCAGCTGACGATTCGTACCACCTAGATCGGGGTTCATCGGTCTCCTTTATCTCCGGTTAGGTTCATTGCTCTCATTGCGCGGCCATCCCGGACGCCCTGCTGGTGACGACTCAAGCTGGACCTGATCGTTTCTGGGTCGCGGCGCGGCGCCCGATCCGCCGAACCGCTGACGCCGCCGGGGACAAGCCTTCCGCCCGGATTGCGTTGCGGCAACCCCGCCGCCGTTTTCGTCTCCGGCTGCGCCTCGCTGGCCCGGCGAGCCGCTTGCCAACCCTCGTCACCCGGCGATTCGAAGGAGGCAGCCACCTGGGACCTATCCGTGTTGGGATCCGACAGCCACGCCGACATCATCTCGGCGAAGATCGGCGTTCCGCCCATCGACGCTCCCGACTCGTCCGCGGGCTGCAACCTGGTCTGGAAGAACGACGCCGTCTTGGCCGGGTTGGACCGGAAGCTGTGCTTGCCGGGATCGCGCCCCGGCGAGGCGGCAGGCTGCTCTGGGCTCGCGGCGTGCTGGCCACCGCGATCGCGCTGCGGGAGCGCGATACCCGGCGGCACGGGCTGGCGCTGCGGCGTCTGAGCGCCCGGCTGCCGCTGCGGCAGACCGGTCAGCCCGCTCTCGCGCTGCGGAAGGCTCGACGGCGCTGGCGGACGCTGCGGCAGACCGCTCGCCGTCGCATCTCGTTGCGGCAGACCGTTGCCGACGGCAGGCAGCGCGCCGGAGCCCGGCTCCCGCTGCGTCAAGCCGTTGGCGGACTCACGCTGCGGCAGACGGTGAGCACCGGCATCCCGCTGCGGCAGACCGTTGCCGGGTTCACGCTGCGGCAGACCGGTGGGCGCCGCATCGCGCTGCGGCAGGCTGGGCGTGGGCTGCCGCGATGGCAGGCCGGTAGCACCCGATTCACGCTGCGGCAGGCCGGTAGCGCCCGGCTCACGCGACGGCAGACCCGTCGCGCCCGATTCACGCTGCGGCAGACCGGTAGCACCTGGCTCACGCTGCGGCAGGCCGATGGACGGTTCACGCGACGGCAGGCCGGTAGCACCTGGCTCACGCTGCGGCAGGCCGATGGACGGTTCACGCGACGGCAGGCCGGTGGCGCCCGGTTCACGCGACGGCAGACCCGTGACACCCGGCTCACGCGTCGGCAGACCTCCCGCCGCCGACTCACGCTGCGGCACACCGTTCGAACCCGGCTGCCGCTGCGGTAGGCCGGTGGCGCCCGGTTCACGCGACGGCAGACGCGTCACACCCGGCTCACGCGTCGGCAGACCACCCGCCGCCGACTCACGCTGCGGCAGGCCGCCAGATGCGGACTCACGCTGCGGCAAGCCGCCCAAACCGGAGTCGCGCTGCGACAAGCCACCCAAACCGGAGTCGCGCTGCGACAAACCACCCGCGGCCGATTCCCGCTGCGGCAGACCGCCGGAGGCGGACTCACGCTGGGGTAGACCGCCCAAACCGGATTCCCGCTGCGGCATGCCCTTCGAAGCGTCTCGCGGCGGCACGCCGTTGGTGCCCGGCTGGCGCTGCGGCAGACCGGTGCTCGGCTGCGGCACGCCGTTGGCGCCCGGCTGACGCACCGGTAGCTCGCCCGAGTTCGGCTCACGCGACGGCAGGCCGGTACCGGACGACTCGGCGGGCCCACCGGGCTGGCGCGGCGGCGGACCGCCGGGGCTGAGGTTGCGCTTGGGCAGGCTGGCCGCGGCGAGCTTGCCACGCTGCGGACCACTCGGCGCGGGCTGCCCCGGCGTGGGCCGCAGACTCGTAGCCGACTGCTGGTTCTCCGAGCGCATACCGGACGACGTCATCGCCGAACCCGGCTGCCGCTGCGGCAGTCCACCCGGTCCCGTGGGGATCGGTCCGCTGGACGAAGCGGTGGGCTTGGCGCTCACGGCCGGAATCGGGCCGCTCACCCCGGGATCGACGGTGACCATGACATTGCCCCCAGGAGTCCGCTGGACGGCCCGCATCTGCATGGACGACGGCGCCGACGGACGCTGTGGAGCGGCGGCCTGCGGCGAAGGCTGCGGGGTGACGGGCTGCCCCGCGCTCGGTTTGCCCGCGACGATGAGTCCGACGGGCACGTGCACGGTCACCGTCACGCCCGGATCGCGCGCGGTGTCGAAGGTCGGCCGCAACCGCACGGTGAGACCGTGCCGCTCGGCGAGCCTGCCGACCACGAACAGACCCATGTGCCGGGCCGTGTCCGGCCCCGGCTCGGCGGTCTGCTCCAGACGGCGGTTGATATCGGCCATCTCGGCGGGCGGCATACCGATGCCGCGGTCGGCCACCTCGATGAGCAGTCCCTGATCGTGCGCCTGCGCGAACGTGAACTTGACGTCGGTCTCCGGCGGCGAGGCGCGCAGCGCGTTGTCGAGCAGCTCGGCGAACAGATGCGCGAGGTCGGAGGCGGCGGGTTCCTTCAGCGAACCGCGCGGCGTGGCGCCGAGCTTCACGCGCTCGTAGTCCTCCACCTCGGAGATCGCGGCGCGGAGCACGTCGGCGATCTCGACCGGGGCGGACTTGGCGCGGCGCTGCCTGGTGCCCGCGAGAATCAGCAGGTTGTCACCGTTACGGCGCATACGGGCGGCGAGATGGTCCAGCCGGAACAAGTTCTCCAGCAGGCGCGGGTCCTTCTCGTCGTACTCCATCGCCTCGATGAGCGTGAGCTGATGGTCGACGAGCGACTTCGACCGCCGCGCCAAGGTCTCGAACATGTCGTTGACCTGAGAACGCATCTTCGCCTGGTCACTCGCCAGGCGCAGCGCCTGGCCGTGGATGTCGTCGACCGCGCGGGCGAGCTGACCGATCTCCTCGGTGCTACGCACCGGCATCGGCTCCAGCGGCACCTCTTCCGGCGAGGCGCCGGTGCGGAGCTGGGCGACCTCGTGCGGCAGGTCGCTCTCGGCCACGCGCAGCGCGGCCAACCGCAGCCGGTGCAGCGGGACGATCATCGAGCGGGCCACGAAGACCGCGAGCAGCAGCGCGGCGAGGATGGTCGCGATGACGACCGCGGTATAGGTCCACGCGTCCCGCTGGGCGGTGGTCACCAGCGAGTCCATAGCGGAGTCGATGTCCTTGGTCGCCTTGCCGACGACGTGCTCGTACACCGCGAGGCTGTCGGTCAGCGACTTCTTCAGGTCACCGACCGGAAGCTGGCCCGCCTGCGACTGCGGGCTGGTCAGCAGCGCGATCCTGGTGTCGATGCCCGCGCGCAGGTCGGCGATCGAGGTGTCGCCGTCGGCGAAGCGGTGCGCGAGCACGTTGAGCAGCGCGCGCTCGGTGTTGGAGGCGATGAGGAAGTTCTGGACGCCGGACTGCTGGGCGCGCAGCACCTCGGGGAAGGCGGCGAGCTCACTGACCAGGGTTGCACGGGTGTTGAGCGAGTCGACCAGCCGCAGTTTGGCCGCGTCCACCGCGGTGTCGCTGACCTGGCCGACCGTCGTCTCGACGATCCGGACGCTGTCGCTGCGGACCCGGTCGATCAGCGCGAGGGTGTCCGACGGCGGTCCGGTGGAGACCGACTTGCCCTGGGCGCGCACCCCCTTGGCCTGGGTGAGCATGCTGTCGATGGCCGCGCGCGCGCCCGGTACGCCGTCGAGTTTGCCGACCGCCTTCTCGGCGTTGGCGATCGCCTTGTCCAGGTCCGCCAGGTTCTGGTCGGTCACCACGGACTGGTTGGACCCCAGCGAGATCATCTGCGAGCCCGCTGTGGTGGCGGTCTGCGCGCTGAGCGCGGTGACCGAGGGGATGGCGGCGACGTTGTCCGAGATGTCGGCGAGCCGGTTCGAGTCCGCGAACTCCGACGAGATCCTGGATACGCCGAGGCCGACCGCGACCGCGAGAGGCACGGCGAGGACCGCCGTCACCTTCCAGCGCAGGTCCCAGTTGCCCAGCGCCCAGCGGCTACTGCCGGAGCTAGCGGCGTCACGCATCTCCCACTCACTTTCCAAACTGGCCTCTACCACGCGCCATCAACCGAACCTCCACAATCGCGTGCTTGGCTCGACAGGTGGAGCTGGCCGAGAGCTGCGGCTGGCCGAGAAATTGCGTCTACGACGGCCCAAATAAGTGACATCAGATTCTAACGGATCAATAACTTCTTGGGTGACGGGGCGTGATGTCGCGATCATTGACCTGCCGGTTCCAGGCAAAACCAAAGGTAGCGGCACCCACCCGGGCGTCGCGTGAAGTCTGCCACAATCAACCAGATCTATCGAGGCGGGCATCGAGGCGAGGCTAGGGAGTCACGGGGTTGAACGTGCGGCACGAGTACCGACCGGCCTACCAGACCAGCTTGGTGGATCCAGCCGAGTTCTGGGCCGGCGCGGCCGAAGCGATCGACTGGGACGTGCCGCCGACGCAGATCGTCGACAGCGGCGCCCGCCCGGTAGCCAGGTGGTTCTCCGGCGCCCGGCTCAACACCTCCTTCAACGCGCTCGACCGCCACGTCCACCCCACCACCCCCGACTCGCCGAGCCGCGCCGACCAGCCCGCACTGATATACGACTCGGCTATGACCGACGCCACCGTTGTCTACACCTACGCCGAGCTGCTCGACGAGGTGTCGCGGTTCGCGGGGGCGATGGCGCGGCTGGGCGTCGCCGCGGGCGATCGCGTGGTGATCTACCTGCCGATGATCCCCGAAGCGGTGATCGCGATGCTGGCCTGCGCCCGCATCGGCGCGGTGCACTCGGTGGTGTTCGGCGGCTTCGCGGCCCCGGAGCTGGCCGCGCGCATCGATGACGCCGAGCCGGTGTTGATCATCACAGCGTCCGGTGGCCTGGAACCGGGCAAGCAGATCGAATACCCGCCCATCGTGCTGCACGCGCTGGATCTCGCCGAGACGACCGCGCCGCGCACGGTGATCGTCAAGCAGCGGCCGCAGTTCGACACGATCCACTTTCCCGCGCCGCAGCCCGCCACCGAGTACCTGCCGAGTTCGGCGCAGACCGTGGCCGCGCAGTGGCTCGACTGGGACGATGCCGTCCGCGACGCGCCGCGGGCCGACCCGGTGTCGGTCGCCGCGACCGATCCGCTCTACATCCTCTACACCTCCGGCACCACCGGGAAGCCGAAGGGCGTGGTCCGCGACAACGGCGGGCACGCGGTCGCCCTGGCCTGGTCGATGCGCAACATCTACGACGTCGACGCGGGCCAGGTGATGTGGGCCGCCTCCGACGTGGGCTGGGTGGTCGGGCACTCCTACATCGTCTACGCGCCGCTGTTGGTCGGAGCCACCACGCTGCTGTACGAAGGCAAGCCGGTCGGCACCCCGGACGCGGGCGCGTACTGGCGGGTGGTGGACAAGCACAAGGTCGACGTGCTGTTCACCGCCCCGACCGCGCTACGCGCCATCCGCAAGGCCGACCCCGAGGCCGAGCTGGCCCACCGCCACGACCTGTCCTCCCTGCGCGCGCTGTTCTGCGCGGGCGAACGCCTAGACCCGGCCACCTACGCCTGGGCCGACGAAACCCTGCTCGCGGGCCGCTCGGACTGCCCCGTCGTGGATCACTGGTGGCAGACCGAGACCGGCTGGCCGGTCTGCGCGAACCCGCTCGGCCTGCAGCAGCTGCCGATCAAACCGGGCTCGGCCTCGGTACCGGTGCCCGGCTATCGACTACGCGTGCTCGATTCCTCCGGCAACGCGGTGGCGCCGAACACCGAAGGCAACATCGTCATCGGTCTGCCGCTGCCGCCCGGCACGCTGACCGGCCTCTGGCGGGACGAGGCCCGGTACGAGCGCTCCTATCTCTCCGCGTATCCCGGCCACTACCTCACCGGCGACTCCGGCTACTTCGACGAGGACGGCTACCTGTACGTCCTCGGCCGCAGCGACGACGTGATCAACATGGCCGGGCACCGGCTTTCGGCGGGCAGTATCGAGGCGGCCATCGCGGGGCACGAGGCCGTCGCAGAATGCGCCGTCATCGGGCTGCCCGACGAACTCAAGGGGCACCGGCCGCTGGCGTACGTGGTGCTCAAGTCCGGCGTCGACATCGATCCCGACCGGCTGCGCGACGAACTGATCGAGCGAGTGCGCACCCACGTCGGCGCGATCGCCACGCTGCACGACGCCATCGTCGTGACCGCGCTGCCCAAGACCAGGTCCGGCAAGATCTTGCGCAAGACCATCCGGCAGATCACCTCCGGCGAGACTTTCGAGGTGCCTTCCACCATCGAGGATCCGGCGGTGCTGGTGGCGCTGGAGCAGCAGATCCGCGCGGCGCGTCCCGAATGGCGGGACCCGGCGCACAGCACGGAGAACACCGACGACGTAGTGGCGCCGGACGTGGATCCGGTTGCGCCGTCCTGAGTTTCCGCACCGCCGTTAACGTCCTCAGAGTTTCCTCAGAGGATGTTCATGTCGGTGCCAGCAGTTCGAAATAGCCTCGAGACCGCCCGAAACCCCTCGATGATCTGGAGGCAGAGACATGAAACGTTCCGTAGGCCGCCCCGCCGTCGCCGCCGCGGCAGCAGGTGGAATCGCCACGGTCACGTTGCTACTGAGCCCCGCTATCGCCGCCGCGGGCCCGATGGAATACGCCGAGCCCCTGCTGACCTCGGACTGCTCGTTCGCCCAGGTCGACGCGGCCCTGCACGACAAGGCGCCGCAGCTGGCCGCGATGCTCGACGCGAACCCGAACCAGAAGGCCGAGTTGCAACGCAAGTTCGACCAGCCGGTCGAGCAGCGCAGGGCCGAATTGCGGCGGGCCATCGACGAGAACCCGGACGCGGCGCGCCAGGCGGAGAACGACCCGCGGACCGCGCAGTTGCGCGACACCATCCGCGTCGTGGCGGAGACCTGCCACAACTACTGATCCCGCGGAAACATGGGTGACTCGCCGGGCATTTCCGTATTCCGGCGGGTCATCCCCTGGTTCCGAACGCGAGTCCGCGCGCCGACTCGCACGACCGAAGATTCACGGAGGCGGGGAGCAGAATGGACGACGTGACCTCGACCTCGAACCCGACGGTTCTCGTCGTCGACGACGACGAGGACGTGCTCGCCTCGGTCGAGCGCGGGCTGCGTTTGTCCGGCTTCCAAGTCCTGGTGGCCAGGGACGGCGCACAGGCGTTGCGCAGTGTGAACGAGAACGCGCCCGACGCCATCGTGCTGGACATGAACATGCCGGTGCTCGACGGCGCGGGCGTGGTGACCGCCTTGCGCGCGATGGGCAACGAGGTGCCGATCTGTGTGCTCAGCGCCCGCGCGTCGGTGGACGACCGCATCGCTGGGCTGGAGTCCGGCGCCGACGACTACCTGGTCAAACCATTCGTGCTGAAGGAACTGGTGGTCCGGATCAGGGCGCTGCTGCGCAGGCGGTCGGACGTACCAGCCCCCGCGACCCCGGGAGCGGTCGCCATCGGCCCGCTCGAGGTGGACGTCGCCGGCTACCGCGCGCTGCTGCACGGCCGCGAGATCGAACTCACCAAGCGGGAATTCGAACTGCTGTCGACGCTGGCCAGGAACGTCGGAGTGGTGCTGAGCCGGGAACGTCTGCTGGAACTGGTGTGGGGCTACGACTTCGCCGCCGACACCAATGTGGTGGACGTCTTCGTCGGCTATCTGCGCCGCAAGCTCGAGGTGGACGGCACTCCCCGGTTGCTGCACACGATCCGCGGCGTCGGGTTCGTGCTGCGAGCGCCGAAATGACGGTGCCCGCCGCCGCACCGCCGAAAACCCGTCGGCGCCGATCGTTTTCGCTGCGCACCCGCGTCGCGGGCGCGGCAGCCGCGGGCGCGATCATCATCGTGACGCTGATCAGCCTGATCAGCATCCGCGCCATCGAGCGCAACAACGTGCGGCAATCCGACCAGCAACTCGACGTCGCGGCGCGAATCGTGCTGATCGAGCCGCAGATCGCCGTCCGGTTCATCAGCCTGACCGGCTTGAACAACAACATGGCGGTGACCGTCCGGGACAACGGCGAGGTGGTCGCGAGCACGCCCACGGAACTACCCGAGTTGCCCACCGGCTCCCGCACCGTGCCGGTGGGCGGCACCCCCTACCGGATCCTGACCACCACCGAGAAGCAGCCCGCGGGCCGCGTGGTCGCAATCGGCATACCCGCCGCGGACGCGGCCGAGGCCACCGCCGAGCAGCAACGATGGGTGCTCGGCGGCGCGCTGCTGGCCATCGCCGCCGCCGCCGGGCTCGGCTGGTTGCTCGCGGGCGCTGCGGTGCGCCCGATCGTCCGGCTCACTCGGCAAGTGGGCGCACGCAGCGCGTTTCCCGATCCGAGCAATCCGCAGGCGCCGGTGGAGGGTGCGGGCGTGCACGAGGCGGAGCAATTGGCCGACGCGGTGAACACCATGTTGCAGCGGGTGGACCAGGCGCAGGCGCAGACCGCCGCCGCACTGGAGACCGCCCGCGACTTCGCCGCCGTGTCCGCCCACGAACTGCGCACCCCGCTGACCGCGATGCGCACCGATCTCGAGGTACTGCGCACACTCGACCTGGACGAGTCGCAGCGGTCGGAGATCCTGGGCGACCTGCAACGCAGCCAGGGCCGGGTGGAGAGCACGCTCGCGGCGCTGGAGCGGCTGGCCACCGGCGACCTGACCAATGAGCGCGACCACGTCGCTACCGACGTCGGCGACCTGTGCGACCAAGCCGCGCACGATGCCATGCGGCACTTCCCCGGCCTGGTCGTGCGCATCGATTCCGACGCCGAGCTGGTCACCCGCGGCCTGCCCGCCGGGCTGCGGTTGGCGGTGGACAACGCGCTGGCCAACTCGGTCAAACACGGCGGAGCGACCGAGGCCCTGGTCTCGGCGCACCGTGCGCCCGACGGCCACATCGTGATCTCGATCGATGACAACGGGCGCGGCATCCCGCCGCAGGAGCGCGAGGCCGTCTTCGACCGCTTCTTCCGCGGCAGCCAGGCGAGCAAGGGTGGGTCCGGACTCGGCCTCGCTCTGGTCGCTCAGCAGGCCCAACTCCACGGCGGCCGGGCCTATTTCGACGCGGGTACGCTCGGCGGCATCCGCTTGGTCCTGGACTTACCAGAGCGGTCGGCAACTTAGACAACTCTCAGAGAAACGCCAAGGGGGGCGCCATAACTCGCGTTTAGGGTCTGCGGCGTGATCGGAAAACGCGCCCGCTGGGGCCTTCTCGTCGTCGCCCTCGTCGCAGCTGGAGCGCTCGGCGCCGGGCTCACCGCATGGACCGGGACGGATCGGGGGCCGACGGGGATCGCGCTGGTCAATGCCGATGCCGGGCCGACAGGGGCGCGCGTGGTCAAGGCGTTGCAGGACGCGGGCGGCTACGAATGGACCGCCGCGGCGCCGGGTGAGGCGAACACCGACGACTACGCCGCGGTGATCACGCTGCCCGCCGACCTCACGGCGTCTATGGGCACTTTGGCCGGGCCCGAACCGAAGCGGGCCAAGGTCACCGTGGACACGAACGAACACGCCGACGCCGACTTGGTGCACGGCGCGATGACCGCGGTGACGCACCGGATCGGCGCGGCAGGCGTCGACGCCGCGCTCACCGCCGTCGCACAGGCCAGGTCGCAGATGTCGCAGGTGCAGTTCAGCGCACAGTTGCTCAACGCGGGCGTCGAGGCGGCCGCCGCGGGAGCCGACCAGTTCAGCTCCGGCGCCGATCAGTTGCTCGGCTTCCTGGAGTTCGCGAAATCCGGATCGGCGCAACTCACTTCGGCCATCGCGTTGCTGAACTCCAACGTCGACGGCGCCGCCGCGCAAGCGGGCCGGCTCGCCGCGGCCCTCGACTCGACCGGAATCACGATCGCGCAGGTGGAACGAACGGCGAACACGGTGAGCGGCGGACTCGACCAGATCCTGCCGCTGCTGCGCGCGCTGCCGTTCGCGAGCGACCCGGCACTCGCCGACATCATCGGGAAGCTGGAAGCGCTGCGCGGCGTGTCCGCGCAAGCGGGATCCCAGCTGACCGGCCTCGGCTCGCTCGTCGGCGGCGCGGTCGACCCCGACACCGATCTCGGCACCCTGCTCCGCACCGTCGTCGACCGCCTGACCAGCGCGAGCGCGCAACTGTCCGAAGGCGCGAAACTCGCCGAGGGCTTGCCGCAGCTCGCCGAACAGGGCGGCGCTCAACTGGTCGGCGCCATCGGCCAGCTCACCGGCGGTGTGAGCCAGCTACAGAACATCGTGCGCAACCTGAGCACGCAAACCGACAAGGCGGTGGCCGCGCTGCCGCAACGCAGCAGCACCCAGCAAGCAGCGCTGGCAGCGGCCCTGACCGACCCGGTCGAGATCGTCAGGAAGTAGATACGACGATGGCCCGTCTTCTTCTAAGAAGACGGGCCATACGCGAGCCATAAGAGGGCCGCGAACACGCGGCGCCGCCAGACTAGTTGGCGTTCAGCAGGTCGATCACGAAGACCAGCGTCTTGCCGGACAGGGGGTGACCGCCGCCAGCCCCGCCGTAGGCCAGCTCCGGCGGGATGGTCAGCTGACGACGACCGCCGACCTTCATCCCGGGAATGCCGTCCTGCCAGCCCTGGATCAGGCCGCGCAGCGGGAAGGTGATGGACTCGCCGCGGTTCCACGACGAGTCGAACTCTTCGCCGGATTCGAATTCGACGCCCACGTAGTGCACTTCCACGGTGCCGCCGGGCACGGCTTCTTTGCCCTCGCCCTCGATGATGTCCTTGATCACCAGCTCGGTGGGCGCGGGCCCTGCCTGGAACTCGATCTCCGGTTTGGTCATTCGGCTATCCCCTTCGATAGATGGTGGATGGATTTCGTCAGCGATTGTTGATCTCGCGGTAATCGCGAGCGCCGTAGCCGGTGTAGATCTGCCGGGGACGGCCGATCTTCAGCGGCTCGCTGTGCATTTCGCGCCAGTGCGCGATCCAGCCGGGGAGCCGGCCCATCGCGAACAGCACGGTGAACATGCGGGTCGGGAAGCCCATCGCCTTGTAGATGACGCCGGTGTAGAAATCGACGTTCGGGTACAGGCGGCGCTCGATGAAGTAGTCGTCGGTGAGCGCGGCCTCTTCCAGGGCCTGGGCGATGTCGAACAGCTCGTCGTGGCCGCCGAGCTTGCTCAGGATGGCGTCGGCGTGCTTCTTGGCGATCGAGGCGCGCGGGTCGTAGTTGCGGTAGACGCGGTGACCGAAGCCCATGAGCTTCACCCCGTCTTCCTTGTTCTTGACCTTGCGGATGAACTCCTTGACGTCGCTGCCGCTGGCCTTGATGCCGTCGAGCATCTCCAGCACGGCCTGGTTCGCGCCGCCGTGCAGCGGGCCCCACAGCGCGTTGATGCCGCCGGACACCGAGGTGAACAGGTTGGCGTCGGACGAGCCGACCAGGCGCACGGTCGAAGTGGAGCAGTTCTGCTCGTGGTCGGCGTGCAGGATGAGCAGCATGTCCAGCGCCGCGGCGACCTCGGGGTCCACCTCGTAGGGCTCGGCCGGGAAGCCGAAGGTCATCCGCAGGAAGTTCTCCACCAGGCTCAGCGAGTTGTCCGGGTAGAGGAAGGGCTGGCCGACCGACTTCTTGTACGAGTAGGCCGCGATGGTGGGCAGCTTGGCCAGCAGCCGGATGGTGGACAGCTCGACCTGTTCGGGGTCGCGCGGGTCCAGCGAGTCCTGGTAGTAGGCCGACAGGGCGTTCACCGCCGAGGACAGCACCGGCATGGGGTGCGCGTTGCGCGGGAAGCCGTCGAAGAACCGCTTCAGGTCCTCGTGCAGCAGGGTGTGCCTGCGGATGCGGTCGGTGAAGTCCTCGAGCTGGGCCTGCGTGGGCAGCTCGCCGTAGATCAGCAGGTAGCTGACCTCGATGAAGGTCGAGGCCGCCGCGAGCTGGTCGATCGGGTAGCCGCGGTAGCGCAGGATGCCCGCCTCACCGTCGATGTAGGTGATCGCCGACTTGGTCGGGGCGGTGTTCATGAAGCCCGGGTCGTACGTCACATACCCGGTGCTGGCCAGCAGCTTTCCCAGCTCGATCCCGTCGTTGCCCTCGGCGGCCCTGGTGACCGTCATCGGGAACTCGCCGCCGGGGTAGGAAAGGACCGGCTTGGCGTCGTCGTCGACGTTGATGATGTTCTCAGCGGGCACGGAAGGATCCCTCTCAGGCTAGAACCACAGGCACCGGCGCGGTGGCGCACGATGCGCTTGCCTCAACGCTAGCCGTTGGCCGACGCGGACAATACCGGAGGGTAGTCCTGCGGCGGCTCACAAACACGTCCCGGCGCGGTGAGGTCCGGTGGCTACCGCGAAACGCGGTCGCCAAGCGTTAGCACTGCACGTCACACGGCGATTTCGGCAGGAGCGCGACCGACACGGTAACGCGTGAAGGCCGGAAACGCGACCGCCGCGATCAGTACACCCACCACCACGAGCGCACCGCCGCCCGCCGCGGCTACAGCGGTACCCAGGCTCGCTGCCGCGAAACCGTGGGCAACATCACCGATGCGCGGGCCGCCCGCGACCACCACGGTGAACACCCCTTGCAGCCGCCCGCGCAGCTCGTCGGTGGCCACTGTCTGCAGCATCGTGACCCGCAGCGCGGCCGAGACCATGTCCACCGCGCCGCCGAAGGCCGAGCACACCAACGCAATCCACAGCCCGGCGCCGAGACCGAGACCGTGGCCGGTAAGCCCGACGGCGAGGCCGAAGCCGACCATGGCCAGCCCCCACAGCGCGATGCAGACCAGCACCGCGAAGCCCTGCCTGCGGATGCGCGGAATCCACCCGGAGAACACGCCGCCGAGCACCGCGCCCGCCGACATCGAGGCGAACAGCAGGCCGAGCGCGACGCCACCGGTCGCCGGGTCGCCGAAGGTCTCGTGCGCGATCTGCGGGAACAGCGCGCGCGGCATGCCGAACACCATGGCGATCACGTCCACCGCGAACGACGCCAGCAGCACCCGTTGCGTGGCGAGGTAACCGAAACCGTCCAGCACGGTGCGGAATCCGGCGCGGCGCACCGTTCCGGTCGGCGGCAACTCTGGCAGCCGCCAGACCGCCCACAACGTGGCCAGCAGCGCGACCGCATCGATCAGGTAGAGCGTGGCGAGCCCGACGACGGGAATGAGCACCCCCGCCAGCACCGGACCCGCGATGGCGCCGAATTGCATCACCGTCATGTTCAGCGAATTCGCGGCGGCCAGTTGGCCTTCCGGCAACAGGCGGGGGATGGTGGCGCTGCGGGTGGGCTGGTTCACCGCGAAGAACGCCTGCTGCACGGCGAACAGGCCGAGCACGAGCCACACGTTGTCCGCCCCTGCCACCGCTTGCAACCAGAAGGCCAGGGCGGTGAGGCCGGTGCCCGAGTTGGTGATCAGCAGGAGCCTGCGCCGATCCAGCACGTCGGCGAGCGCGCCGCCCCACAGGCCGAACACGATCAGTGGCACCAAGCCGAACAGACCGGCCAAGCCGACGTAACCGGAACTGCCGGTGATCTGGAAGATCTGCTGCGGAACCGCGACCACGGACAACTGCGCGCCGATCATGGTGACGATGCCCGAGCTCCAGAGGCGTCGGAAGTCCGGATTGCGCAGCGGAGTGGTGTCGGCGAGCAGTTTCACCGCCGCAGCGTAATCAGTCCTCCCCTCCGGATCGACGCGAGAATTCTCACGCCGGCGCTGGGAATACGTCAGGGCTGCAAGCGCTCGACCGTGGTCCCCGCGTCCCGGATCCGCACCCGGATGCGGTTGTGCAACCGGCCGCGCCGTCCCTGCCAGAACTCGACCTCGTCGGGACGGACCAGGAAACCGCCCCAGTGCGGCGGCACCGGGATCTCGTCGGTATCGGCGAATCGCGCGGTCGTCTCGGCCAGCGTGCGATCCAGTTCGGCCCGGGAGCCGATCGGCTGGGACTGGCGCGAGGCCCATGCGCCCAGCTGCGAGTCCCGCGGCCTGGAACGCCAGTAGGCCACCGTCGTCTCGGCGGAAACCCGCTCGACCGCGCCGCGCAAGTGCACCTGCCTGCCCAGCGCGGGCCAGACGAAGGTGACCGCGGCATACGGGAGGGCGGTCAACTGAGCGCCCTTGGCCGAGTCGTAGTTCGTGTAGAAGATCACACCCTCCGGAGAGAGCCCTTTGCACAGCACCGTCCGCGCGACCGGCCGCGGCGTGCCGTCGGCCAGCGACACCGTGGCCAGCACCATCGCGTTGGGTTCGGCGATGCCGACCGCGGTGGCCTGTTCGATCCAATGTCGCAGCAGCGGCTCCCAGCCGCCTGCGAGCCAGGTCTCGTCCAAGTCGACGTCGTCGTTGCCGCCGTGCGGTAGGCCGCCGTAGTCGACCCGCATGGCCGCGAGATCCGATGAATTGTCCAGGTCACGCATGGGGCAGACGTTACTCTTCGGTAGCGGGGAGCTAAGGTTTTGATGATCGGCATGTGCTCGTCAAATCCGACAACTTCCCATCGGCGAGAACATGCGACCCAAGTGCAAGGAGAGTCGCGACATGACTACCAGCCCCGCGGTTTCCGGTGGGCAGGCCACCGTTCCCAGCGATTTCGTCAGTGGCCTCGAGGGCGTGGTGGCTTTCACCACCGACATCGCCGAACCGGACAAAGACGGCGGCGCGCTGCGCTACCGCGGAGTCGACATCGAGAACCTGGTCGGGAGCCGGGTGACCTTCGGTGACGTGTGGGCGCTACTTGTCGACGGATCGTTCGGGCGCGGTCTACCGCCCGCCGAGCCGTTCCCGCTCCCGGTGCACACCGGTGACGTGCGCGTGGACGTGCAGGCCGGGCTGGCCATGCTCGCGCCGATCTGGGGCTACCAGCCGCTGCTTGACATCGACGACGAGACCGCTCGCGAGAACCTGGCCCGCGCCTCGGTGATGGCCCTGTCCTACGTCGCGC
Organism: Nocardia sp. NPDC004168; assembly: GCF_040610355.1. Lineage (NCBI taxonomy): Bacteria > Bacillati > Actinomycetota > Actinomycetes > Mycobacteriales > Nocardiaceae > Nocardia > Nocardia sp. NPDC004168. The sequence goes on from NZ_JBEXME010000006.1 coordinate 369,895, forward strand.
AGTCGGCGCGCGGCATCTACCAGCCCGCGGTCCCGCAGAAGAAGATCGACGAGTGCACCACCGTCACCGAGCGCTTCATGACCCGCTGGAAGGGTGACCCGGACCCGCGCCACACCGAGGCCATCGACGCCTACTGGGTCTCCGCCGCCGAGCACGGCATGAACGCCTCCACCTTCACCGCCCGGGTGATCGCTTCTACCGGGGCCGACGTCGCGGCGGCGCTGTCCGGCGCGATCGGCGCCATGTCCGGCCCGCTGCACGGCGGCGCGCCCGCGCGCGTGCTGCCGATGATCGAAGAGGTCGAGCGCACCGGCGAGGCGCGTGCGCTGGTCAAGGGCATCCTGGACCGCAAGGAGAAGCTGATGGGCTTCGGTCACCGGGTCTACCGGGCCGAGGACCCGCGCGCCCGCGTGCTGCGCGCCACCGCGAAGCGCCTGGCCGCGCCGCGCTACGAAGTCGCCGCCGCACTGGAGCAGGCCGCCCTGGCGGAGCTGCGCGAACGCCGTCCGGACCGCGCCATCGAGACCAACGTGGAGTTCTGGGCCGCGGTGATCCTGGACTTCGCCGAGGTGCCCGCGCACATGATGCCCGCCATGTTCACCTGCGGCCGCACCGCTGGCTGGTGCGCGCACATCCTGGAGCAGAAGCAGCTGGGCAAGCTGGTCCGCCCGGCGGCCATCTACACCGGCCCCTCCCCGCGCAGGCCCGAGGACGTAGCGGGCTGGGCCACGATCGCGCACACGTAGCGCGACCACAGCGTCACGACCGCGAGCCGGACGTGACGGCGGAAGCTGTTGTCCCGCCGTCACGTCCGGCTCGCGTAGCATCCGGGAGGGGAAGCTAGAGGACTAGAGGGATGCTGGACGAAGGAATATCGAGGCGGCGGATGCTCGGCGTCGGCGCCGCTCTGGCCGCAGGATTCGCCGCCACCGGGTGCGGCACCACACAGAACACGGCTCTCACGCAGGCGCGCGCGTCGGTCGCGCCCGCCGCCACCACCGGGATGCGGGCCGCTCCGGTCTCCGCGTCCCTGGACGCGGGCACACCGGTCGCCGTCGCCGCCAGGCACGCCGGGATCTCGCCGAAGCGGTGGGGCGTCGAGATGGCGGGAATCACAAGTGCTTTCACCGCCGCGGGCAAACAGATGGCGCTCACTTTCGACGCCTGCGGCGGGACCGGCAACAACGACATCGACGAGTCGCTGGTGAACTTCCTGATCAGCGAGCGAATTCCGGCGACGTTGTTCCTCAACAAACGCTGGATCGATGCCAACCGCGCGCGTACCGCGCAGTTGGCGGCGAATCCGCTCTTCGAACTGGCCAATCATGGTGTGGCGCACAAACCGCTGTCGGTGAACGGCCGCGAAGCCTATGGCATCGCGGGAACCGCTTCGGCGCGGGAGGCGGCCGACGAAGTGTGGGCCAACCACGAGTTGCTCACCACGATCACCGGCAAACCGCCGCGTTTCTTCCGCGCGGGCACCGCGCATTACGACGACGTCGCGGTGTCCATCGTCAACGAATTGGGCGAAACCCCGGTCGGTTTCAGTATCAACGCCGATTTCGGCGCGACCGCGTCGGCCACCCAAGTGCAATCGGCGATGAATGCGGCCGCGCCCGGCGCTATTTCACTGGCCCATATGCATCGGCCGCGCTCCGGAACCGGAGCGGGGATGATCGCGGCGCTGCCGAAGATTCGCGCCATGGGTTTCACCTTCGTGCACCTGTAGCCGCTCGACCGTATTCGCCAGAGGTTTACTCCTCGAGCGAGGCGACCCAGTCGACGGCGACCGTGTCGCCGCGGTCCACTTCGAAGAAGGCGACCTCCAGATGCCTGCCCAGGTCGACCAGCCGGAGGGCGTGCAGCGGCACCGGCTGGACCAGCCGTACCCGCCACGGCTTGGGTTCGTCCCAGGCGCGCAGTTCGAGGTCCAGCCGCAGCACCGGGTCGTCACGACCGGAGTAGTCGGCCGCGACCGGCGCGGCGGCGAGCACGGTGGCGTCGGCGCGGCGGCCGTCGGCGAGGATCTTCGCGATGCTCGCCCGGCCCGCTTCTTCGAGGTCGGGCACGTACAGGACCAGGCGATCGCGGTCGCGCGGGTCCACCCGGCAGCACACCACGTCACCAGGCCGCATCCATTCCAGGTCCGCGTCCGGCACTCGCTGCCGCACCCGGCTCTCGTAGGGGAACTCGCCGGCCAGCTGCACGCGGACCCAGAACACGTGTCCCGGTTCGGTGCGGCGCGGACGCACGCCGAGGATCGTCGCGGTTCCCGCTTCCCCGCGGATCAACAACTCCCGCCGCATCGCGTCCGAGACCGTCGCGCCGCGCAGGCGGAGATTCCGCGCCCGCCGGCGCAGGCGCCACCCCGAGTTAGCTGACGGCATGCTCATGGGCGCTTACGTTAGCCGGAGTGTGGGCGTCGCCACAGCGACACCACCGACTACCCTGTTGGCCATGACCTCTGCGTTTCCGACCATTCCCGACGACCTCAAGCCCGCCGACGGACGGTTCGGCTGCGGCCCCTCCAAGGTGCGCCCGGAGCAGCTGCAGTCGCTGGTGAACGTCGGCGCCTCGGTGTTCGGAACCTCGCATCGGCAGAAGCCGGTCAAGGACGTGGTGGCGCGCGTGCGCTCCGGCTTGCGCGAGCTGTTCGGCCTGCCGGACGGCTACGAGGTGGTACTCGGCAACGGCGGCACCACCGCTTTCTGGGACGCGGCGGCGTTCGGCCTGGTCCGGGAGCGTTCGCTGCACCTGACCAACGGTGAGTTCAGCTCGAAGTTCGCCGCTGTCACCAAGGGCAACCCGTTCATCGGTGACCCGATCGTGGTCTCGGCGGAGCCGGGCAGCGCGCCGGAGCCGGTGTCGGACCCTTCGGCGGACCTGATCGGCTGGGCGCACAACGAGACCTCCACCGGCGTCTCCATCCCGGTGCGCCGTCCCGCGGGCTCGGACCACGCGCTCATCGCCATCGACGCCACCTCCGGCGCGGGCGGCCTCCCGGTGACCATCACCGACGCCGACGTCTACTACTTCGCACCGCAGAAGTGCTTCGCCTCCGACGGTGGCCTGTGGGTCGCGCTGATGAGCCCCGCCGCGCTGGCGCGGGTCGAGGAGATCAAGGCGTCGGGCCGCTGGACGCCCGATTTCCTGTCGCTGCCGATCGCGATCGACAACAGCACCAAGGATCAGACCTACAACACCCCCGCCTTGGGCACCCTGCTGCTGTTCGCCGACCAGATCGAGTGGCTCAACAACAACGGCGGCCTGGACTGGGCGGTCAAGCGCACGCTCGACTCCTCCTCGCGCCTGTACTCCTGGGCGGAGTCGAGCGAATACGCCACCCCGTACGTCACGGACCCGGCGCACCGCTCGCAGGTGGTCGGCACCATCGACTTCGCCGACTCGGTCGACGCGGCCGCGGTCGCGAAGATCCTGCGCGCCAACGGCATCGTGGACACCGAGCCCTACCGCAAGCTGGGCCGCAACCAGCTGCGTATCGGCATGTTCCCGGCGATCGATCCGGACGACGTCAGCCAGCTGACCCGCGCCATCGACTGGGTCGTGCAGAATCTCGGCTGAGCGCCGCCTATTTCGGTCCGGAGTGCGCAACACGCCCGGGATCGACACGCCGCAGAATTAGCCATAGCGGAACGAACAGAGCAGATTAGCGGGGCACGGACGTCTCCGAGGAGATTTCCGTGCCGCGTGTCCTGCCCCATGAATCTCAGATGTGCACTACTGTTTCGGAAAGTGGGCGGTGTCGCGAGTCGACGCGATAAGGAGGTAACGGTGCGTGAACTTCGAGTGATCGGGGTGACGCCCGACTCCACGCACATCGTGTGTATCGACACCGAGTCCGGTCAGAAGTTCCGGCTGCCCGCCGACGACAAACTGCGAGCCGCCGCGCGCGGAGACCTTGCCCGATTCGGCCAGATCGAGATCGAAATGGAAGCAACTATGCGTCCCCGCGATATCCAGGCCCGTATTCGAGCAGGGGCCTCAGTGGAACAGGTCACCGAAGAATCCGGAATGCCGGCCAGTCGCGTCGAGCGATTCGCCTATCCGGTGCTGTTGGAGCGAGCCCGCGCCGCCGAACTCGCCCAGAAGGCCCACCCGGTCCGTCCCGACGGTCCCGCCGTCGACATCCTCATCGATGTGGTCACCGCCGCGTTCACCGCGCGCGGGCACAACATCGAGGGCGCCGAATGGGATGCCTGGAAGGACGAGAAGGGTTACTGGGTCGCCCAGTTGCAGTGGCAGAACGGACGATCCGAGATCGCCGCGCACTGGCGCTACCAGCCCGACGCGCACGGGGGTTCGGTTTCTCCGCTCGACGACCCGGCCTCCGATCTGATCGATCCGGATTTCGGACGCGCGCTGCGCGGACTGGCCACGATCGTGCCTCCGGAACCCGAGCCCGCGCCGCCGCAGCCGGAGCCGGTGGCCGAACCGCGTCCCGCCCCGGCCGCACCGCCCTCGCGCACCGCGAGCCGACAGAGCCAGCCGACGCTGGACGAGTACTACGAACAGCGGGCCGTCGCGGCCGGTGGCAGCGCCGCCGCGATCCCGCCGGGCAACGCCACGGCGCCCGCCGCGGCTACGCCTCCCGCGCCTCCCGCGGCCGCCGCCAACGCGACGCCTACCGCCGGTGCCGCCGCGCCACCGGCCGCCACCGTGGACACCCCCGCGCCGACGCCCGCCGCGCCCGAAGAGCCCGCGAAGCCCGCGGCCAAGGCTCCGGCGAAGCCGACGCGCAGCAAGCGCGGCAAGGCCCCGATGCCGTCCTGGGAGGACGTACTGCTCGGGGTACGCAGCTCGGGTCACTGAGCGCCGCCCGCCACCGCGGGTCTTCGTCGTACCGATCAGTCACGTCAGCGCGGTTCCAGGTACCCATCGCGGGACGCGTAAGCGCGCGAAATCAGTGGTCACGAACCGGCGTTCGCGGTGCGAAGCCGCACCGAGGCCGGTGCGGTGCGAGTAGATTTCGGTGTGGTCGACGACGAGCGCCGACGGTGACCGCAGCGATGCCGCGGCCTACGCCTTCGTGCGTTGCTCGAAGTTCGCTGAGTTCGATTCGTGCGACTATCGGGAGGTGCCGGAATGCTGTCCAAGGCTTGGTCGCTCTGGTACGTCGACGCACCGGACCCCCTGGCGGTACTGCGCGCGAACCACAACCCGGACCCCCAAGCCGCACTGGCACTGGCCAAGCAACTGCACCAGGACCGCGACGTGCAGCCGATCCTGGCAGGCACGCTGGCTGGTTGCGCGGGCCCGGCGATCGACGAGGTCTGCATCGGCTGCTTTCCGGGCGTGACGGTGCTGTGCTCGGCCCAGGCCGCGCGCATCCACCCGACCGAGATCCCGGAGTTGCTGGTACGTCCGCTGGCCTCGGAGCACACCTACCTGGTGTCGTTCGACGTCGAGCACGGCTGGGGCGCGTTCGCGCACTGGGAGCGCGGCGAGTTCCGCAGGTCGTTCAGCTCGACCCGGGTGTACATCCTGGAGGACGAGGGACTTCCGCTGGTATGGGAACGGTCCTACTGGGCCGGCGAGCATCCGGTGCGCTGGCGCGCGGGCGAACTGCCCGACCCTCAGTCGCTGCCGTTCGATCCGCCCGACTTCGCCGACGCGGCCAACAACGAATGGCTGGGTTTCCACTACCGCGGGGCCGCCGCATCCGGCGCGCTCGGCCCCGGGGACATACCTATCTGCAAGTTCGCACTGCACCCGAAGGGCAAGCTGCCCACCTCGGGGCTGCGCGGCTCAGCCGACGGCGGGGCGCACACGACCTCGCGCAAGCGCGGCCTGTTCGGCTGGCTGCGCGGACACGACCCCGTCGGTTAGCCGCGTCGCCCCGCGGCCCCGGCCGTGTCAACCGAATAGTCCGCCCAGCAGCAATATGACCCACCCGAGCAGCACGCCCGCCGCGCCGCCTCCGATCACCCACCGTGTCACCGGTGCGAAACGCCAACGCCATGCGGTGGGCGCGGCGCCGCCGGCCGCGACCAGATTCACCGCCACCGCGAGTAACGGATGCACTTCGGCCAGCGCGGCCCCGAAGGCATAGACCGCGACCGCCGACAGCAGCGCCACCAGGAACGCCACGGTGAGGCCCGCGCCCCACGGTGTCGGGTCCTGGTAGGACGGATACGGCCGGTACGGTCCGGTCACGCCGTCCTCACCCGCTCGTAGAACGCCATCGCGGCCGCGGTAGCCACATTCAGTGAATCGGTGCCCGGCGTCATGGGGATGCGCGCGCGGACGTCGGTGGCCCGCATGGCCTCCTCGGTCAGTCCCGGTCCCTCGGCTCCGAGCAACAACGCCACCCGCTCCCCCGTCATCGCCGCGGCCAAATTCGCCGCCGCCGGGTCGGGCGTAAGGGCGATGATCTGGAATCCCTTGCGCCGCAGTATATCCAGACCATCCGGCCAATCCGGCACGGATGCGAACGGCACGCGCAGCACATGTCCCATCGACACCCGGACGGCGCGGCGGTACAGCGGGTCGGCGCAGCGGTCGCCGAACAGGATCGCGTCGGCGCCGAGCCCGGCGGCGTTGCGGAACATGGCGCCGAGATTCTCGTGGTCGTTGACGCCTTCGAGCACCGCGACCGTGCGCGCCTTCTCGGTCACCTCGTCCAGGCCGAGATCGGTGGGGCGGCGGGCGACGGCAAGCACGCCGCGATTGAGGTGGAATCCGACCACCTCGGCCATCACCTCGGCCGTGGCGCGGTAGTACGGCACGTCGACGGTCACCAGGTCGTCGGCGAGTTCGGCGCGCCTGCGCTCCACTCCGAGCAGGGCGGTCGGCGCGAAACGCGAATCGAGCATGCGCTGGACCACCACGACGCCCTCGGCGATCACCAGCCCTTTGCGCCCGGGTAGATCGGGCCTGCGATCGGCCGACTTGAGATCGCGGAAGTCGTCGACCCGTGGGTCGGCGGGGTCATCGATGTCGATCACTTCGGCCACCGCTCCATCCTGCCGGGCCGCCGCGGCCGGGTCCGAATCGGTGTTCGCCGCGCGGTCGCGGACGGCGAAAATGCGGTGCGGGCAGGTACGCGGGCGTGGGATGGTCGAGGCATGACCCTGCCGGGAATCACCATTCGGTCGGCCACCGCGGACGACGCGGCCGCGATCACGACGCTGGTGGAGACCTCGTTCGGCACCCGCTACGACCCGGCCGAGGTGGACCCGAATCCACTGCTGTTCCCACCGGAGAACTCGATCGTCGCGGTCGAGGGTGGAGAGGTCGTCGGGCACACGCAGTCCACCACCATGACGGTGACCGTGCCCGGCGAGCGGACCGTGCGGGTGTGCGGCATCGCGGGCGTCGGCGTCGCACCGACGCACCGGCGGCGCGGCATCCTCCGCGCCATGTACACCGAACAGCATCGGCGCGTCGAGGCCGACGGCTTGCCTCTGACCATGTTCACCGCGAGCGAGGGCGGCATCTACGGCCGATTCGGTTACGGTCCCGCGACACGGGAGAACGCGGTGGCCATCGAACGGCGCTTCGCCGAATTCCTCCCCTCGGCACCCGATCCCGGCGGTGTGACGCTGCGCCCGCCGAGCGAGCTGCGCGCGGCGGCGGAGGCGATCTACGACCGATGGCGCAGGCTGGTGCCCGGCGCGCAGGTACGTCCTGCGGCGGCCTGGGACATCGTGTTCGATGATCCGCAACGCTACCGGGAGGGCGGCACCACCCTGTTCGGACTCCTGCACGCCGACGGCTACGCGCTGTATCGGTACCACGCGGACGGCAGGGCACGGACGGTGGAAGTCGCCGAGATGCGGACGGTCACGACCGAGGCACACGCGGCCCTGTGGCGGGCCTTGCTCGGACTCGACCTGGTGCGACGGGTGGATGCCGTGCTCACCGACCACGACCCGCTGCCCTATCTGCTGACCGATCCCCGCCTGGTGCGCACCACCGCCCGCTACGACGGGCTGTGGCTGCGACTGATGGACGTCCCGGCGGCACTGACAGCACGCGCTTACGCGAGCGACTTGGACGTGACGCTAGAGGTGACCGATCCCTTCCGGAACGCGGGCGGCACGTTCGCACTGCGCGTGCGGAACGGAGAGGCCGAATGCGAGCCGACCGATCGCGCGGCCGATATCGAGCTGGGCATCGACGTGCTCGGCAGCATGTATCTCGGCGCGTATCCCGCGCGCGTGTTCGCCGCGGCGAACCGGTTGCGGGCGAAAGACGCCGCGCAGCTGCGTACCTTCGACGACGCCTTCCGCGCGGAGCGGGACGCGATGCTCGGTTGGTTCTTCTGACGACGCGCGGCGGGCCGCGGGCTGGCATGCTGGTCTCATGAAGCCGATTCAGCTGATCCTCAACATCCTGTGGCTCGTCTTCGCTGGATTCTGGCTGGCGCTCGGCTACATCGCGGCGGGGATCATCTGCTTCATCCTGATCATCACGATTCCCTTCGGCATCGCGTCGTTCCGGATCGCCGCCTACGTGCTGTGGCCGTTCGGCCGGACCACCGTGGAGAAGCCCGGCGCGGGCGCGGGCTCGCTGATCGGCAACATCATCTGGTTCATCGTCGCGGGGTGGTGGCTCGCGCTCGGGCATCTGCTCACCAGCATTCCGCTGTTCCTGTCGATCATCGGCATTCCGTTCGGCTGGGCGAACCTGAAGTTCATACCGATCTCGCTGTTCCCCCTGGGGCGGGAGATCGTGGACAGTGATCGGCCGTTCGGCGCGCAATAGCACCAGGTCCACCAGGGTTTCCATCGCTCGACGCCGTGGAAGAAGAGCTGCGCCATCTCGCGACGACACTGTGATCCGCATCACAGTGTGTTAACGAAATCACACCTCCGTGCGAAGGTTAGCTAGAAGGTAACTGATTTATTTCCAGTGCCCATAGCGTCCCGAGCGGGCGCCGAGCCGACCGCACGGAGGGCTCCACCATGACCGACCGAACCGCCCGCCGGGCCGACTCGGACACCGCGCCACTCGCGCCGATCGCGGTGACTTTGGGAGTGCTGCTGCTGATCGGCGCGGCCACCCAGCTCACACACCTGCCCCGATGGGCCGACGACTACGGAGTTCTGGTCTATCCGGCCTTCGTCCTGTGCCTGGCCATCGCGGGCGGCCTGCTGTGGTGGGGCGCCGGAATCATCCGGGCCAAGCGTTGATCCGAGCCTTCGGCGGCGTATGCGACGAACTCCGTTGCGGCCGTGGCGCTACTCGGATTCCGCGACGATCTGCTTCATGATCGCCACGGCACGGGTGAGCACGACGAGTTGGTCCTCGGTGAGCGTCGACAGCTGCTCGGTCATCCATGCCTCGCGGGCGCTGGCTTCGTCGGCGATGAGCGCGCGCCCCGCCGGGGACAGCGAGACGATGATCTGACGGCCATCGGTCGGATGCGGATTGCGCTCTACCAGATCCAGGTCGGTGAGCGAGGCGATGACGCGGGTCATCGACGGAGGCTGGACGCGTTCCTTGGCGGCGAGTGCCCCCGGGGTCATCGCGCCCTCGCGCGCCAGCGTGGCGAGCGCGGAGAGTTGAGTCAGCGAAATCTGCGAGTCGGCACGACGGCCGCGCAGGTGTCGCGTCAGTCGAACGACCGCCAGCGAGAGCTCACCAGCAAGGGCTCTGACATCCGATGGCGTTGTCACAGTGGCAAACGATACGGGACCGAGGGCGGCCGGTCGCGGCTTCCCGCCATGGTGCGGCCACCTCGTCTTCGCGCGGGCGGCGGACTCCTCCGAGCCGGGCCGATTAGGCTTGACCCGTGACACAGAACGTCCCGCAGCTTCCGCCGCGCCTGACCGACCCGCGCCCCGTGCTCGCGGTCGGCAGCGCGCTGTGGCTGATCGCCACCGTGGTGGTGTGGGCGGGCGGCGACCGGTGGGCGTCGGCACGTCCGGTCTGCCTGATGGGCCTGGTGGTGGGGCTGATCGGACTGGTCATCTATCTGGTTCAGCGCCGCGGCGCGCGGCGCGGGGACAAGGGCGCGCAGACGGGCTTGTAGCCGACTTGGTTACCTTCGGACCAGCTCGAATTCGTCGGTCGTGCCGGTGAGCGGGTAGAGCGCGCCGCCGGGATCCAGACGGGTGGCGTAGTGCTGGAAGCGATAGCGTCCCGGCTCGGCGTCGAGAGGGATGTCCCAGGTGAACCGGGCCACCGACTCGGCGAGCCCGCGCTTGCTCCAGTGGTATTTCACCGCCCACTCGCCCTCGTTGGCCACCCGCACCCATTCGCCCCAAGCATTCCTGCGCTGCACTTCCAGGAACGTCCCGTTACGCCGATTGTCGTGTTTCGGGTGGGCCGAGACGAATTCGGCCAGCACTTGGTCTCCGGGACCGTAGGACGGGTGCGGTTGCACGAGCACGTCACCGAAGTCGCGACCCGGCGCGGCCGCGTCCGGACCCGCGCCCGGCTGGAAGTTCGGTTGCAGCTGGGACACATCGCGCGGGGCCGGGCCGCGCGGCACCGGTCCACGGGCGGCGAATGCCGTAGCCAGACGGGTGAACTCCTGCTGATAGGCGCACAGCGTGTAGCGGCCGAACAGCGTCGAAGCGCCCTCGTACTGCTGGGAGTCGTATTCCTCTGGCGTGGTGACGTATTCGTGGTAGGCGTTCGCGTATCCCTGCATGAGCACCTGCTCCAGCGGGACGCTCAGCGCCGCGGCGACAGCCTTGCGAATGCGCAGGCCCGACGTGATGGTGAACTCGCCGCCCGCGGCGGCCAAATAGAGCTCGCCGATGCGAACGAGCTGAATCGGCACCACATTCGGCACCCATGGCACCGGAGGCAGCAGGCCCAACGGCACCGCGATCGCTTTCGGCGCCTGCGCGTCCGCCAGCCAAACCGGCGCGGGCTGGGCCGGATCGCCGAGCGACTCGATAAACGGGTTGCGCACGCCCTCCGGGATCGGGCCGCCGGGCAGTCCCGGGCCGTCCTCGACGCTTCCCGCGATGAGCGAGACTCCCGCCGCGGCCGGTGCGGTGCGTCTCGGCAGGCCGTCCGGCGTGAAACGGCCGTCTACCGCGATGTCCGCCAGGTCGATGTAGCAGAGCGTCCCGTCGACCGGGCCGGAGATCGACCGGGCCTGGGCCACCGCTTCTTTCGACGCCGCGTACTGCCGCTCGCCGAGGATGCGGGTGTTCTCGAACTCGTCCTCGGTGGGACCGGAGCCTTGGCGCAGGTTCAGGTTCGGGGACATGTCACCGGCGTTGGTCTGCGCGAAGGCAGCGACGAACGCGGGCTTGCCGTCCAGGTAACGCACGCCGTGCTCGATGTGCTCGGCGGAGAACGCGGCGTAGCCCTTGTTGTCCGAGCTGATCAATCGGTTCGTGTTGGTCATGGACGTGTTGTGCGTGGCGAACCAGGTGATGGTCCCCGCCGTTCGCCCGCCCTTGCGCAAGACGAGAGTGGTCACCGCGGGGTCTATGGCATCCGGGAAATGCTGTTTGTCCGCAGGCGGATTGAGCTCCCAAGCCACGCGCGACCGATTCACACTCGCGTTGTGCAGCTCGGCGCGGCCGAGGGACAGCGAGCCGGGGCCGAGATCGGCGTGCGCGGCGGCGATCGCCTCGACGATCCCGTTCACCTCGGCGTCGTACACCTGCTGCTGGAAACCGAGGATGGACAGGTTGTAGGCGTAGTCGTTGCTGGAGCCGCCGCAGGTCGCATGCGAATGGGTCGATGTGAGCAGGACGTTCTGCTCGGTGTACAGGTCGCCGAAACGCCGGGCCAGTTCGGTCAGCACGCCGCGGTGGACGGACTGGAAGATCATTCCGTTCTCGGCGACCACGAAGACGATCCGCCGCCCCGCGCCGCCGATGATGAACGCCCGCGCCCGCGGGCGCAGGTGGATGCCCGCGGTCTGCTGCTCGAGCTGGGAGTAGCCCATCATCCCGCATTCGGCGGCCGGGCCGGTGATGTCGGAGAGTCCGACACCGATCTCGTAACCGCCGGAATCCGGTGCGGCGGCCGCCGGAACGCCGAGTGCGTCGCTCATCCCGGGTACCGTCGCGGCCGCGAGCGTGGCGGACCCGATCGCCGTCCGAGTCAGAACAGTTCGGCGTGACACCGGCATACCCGTCTCCTTCTGTCCCGATGCAGCGAACCACACAACTGGTCACTCGTCCAGTCCAGATTTTTTCCACCCTTGAATTGACTGCACGAGCCGTGGGCGCTTAACTCCCTTGGGTGTCCTCCCGATTGAGCGTCGAAGAACGACGGGCCCACCTTATCGAGGCCGCGATCGGCCTTGCCGAGAAAAAGGGTGTTGCGGGCGTGACCACGCGTGATGTCGCTCAGGCGGCCGGCGTCTCGCTCGGTGTGGTGCATTACTGTTTCGAAAACAAGGACGCGCTGATGACCGAGCTGGTCAAAGCGTTGTCGATGGAATTGCGCGATTCCGTCGACGCGAACGAAACGGTTTGGCAGGACGTCGGAAGTGGAAAAGAAGCCCTTCAAAAATTGATCCGCGCGGGGCTGGAACTGATGTGGCTGAACATTGAAGCCACTCCGGAACGACAGCTGCTCACTTACGAAACGACCACTTACGCGTTGCGCGAGGGCGAACAAACCCCGGCGAAACTCGCGATCGCGCGCGAGCAGTACAACTTCAACGACTCCACGGTCGCCGACATCCTGGAGCACGCGCGCGACGCGACCGGCAACACCTGGTCGGTCCCGGTGCAGACACTGAGCCGGTTCACGCTCAACGTCATCGACGGTGTGGTGCTGCGCTGGCTGGTGGACAACGACAGCGAGAGCGTGCGCGGACAGCTCGATCTGCTGAGCGAGATGCTCACGGGGTACGCGGCGCAGTAGCCGAGCTCAGCCACCCGGCCGCGGCGCGCGGACGTGCACGGCCGAGCCGGTCTGCCACCAGGGCACCGCGACCGTGGCCTCGATCGCGCCGCTCAACCGCACCGTCAGGTCGTGGTGTACGACCAGCTCGCCCCCTTGCGGCGGCAAAGCGAACAGCTGCCGCAGCACGACTCCCAGCGGCTCCGCTGCCCAGGTCGTGCGACGGCCGACGCTCACCACCTCGCCGGTGACGGCCTCCGACACCAGCCGCAGATCGAGCAGAGCGGCCAGAGACGAGGCCGTTCCGGCGTCGCCGACCACCAATCTATCCGGCGGCACCGCCAGGCCGAACCACGGTCGATCGAGGACGAACGCGTCTTCCGGATCGACCACGGCGCCGGTGAGCGCGCGCACGCGATCGGGTGGCCGCAGGTCGGCGAGGTCGAGCAGGCCGGCGGCGACAGCGGCGGCCAAGCGGGCATGAGTGCGGGAGACGACCTCCGGCGAGGGAGTTCTCGACGTGTCGGCGAGCGCCTCCAACAAAGCGGCGGCCAACTCGTCGGTGATCGTCGCGGGGTCGGCGAGAACCGCGCGACAAGCGTCCGGGTCGACGCCGGCGACGGCGAACGCCGGTAACAGACCGTCGAAGTCGGTGTCGGCGGGATGGCGCAGAAGTCCCAGCGGAGTGCCGTCGACCCGCGCGTATCGGCGCAACCACCACGCGGTGTAACCGTCGGCGTCGGTGAGCAGGCGGCGGGTGCGCGGCGACCCGGCCAACTGCCGCAACGCTTCCGGCCAGGCGGCGTCATCGATCAGGTCCAGGTCACGGACGGCGACCAGCTCGGGCGGATCGTCCGGAAGCGTGGACCACCAGTGCTCCTCGTCGTCCAGATCGTGGTCCGGACCGGTCGGATCGGCTTCGACGATCACACCGAAATCCCAGCCGACGCCGACGGCGCGCAGCGCGTCCGCGCCGTAGCGTTCGACCAGTTCTGGGTCGACGGTGCCGAACGGCGCATCGGGCACCAGCAGCTCGCGCAGCGGCGCGCCGGGCAGCAGCAGTTCGTCGGCGGGCCGCGAGTCACCTTCGGTGTCGGGCAATTCGAGCAGCCCCAGCCAGGAAGACAGGGCCTCCCGGTCGGCATGCGCGGCTAGACGCAGGATGGCATCAGCGGTGTCCGGGTCGCCCGGATGGTCCTCCAGATCGGCACGCAAGCCCGGGTCGGTCAGGAGATCCTCGGCGGTGGCCGACCGCGCGCCGAGCCGAGCCAGCAGGGGATGCGCGGCCTCCGGATGCGCCAGCCTGGCCCAGTGCAGCGGGATCGCGACCTCGAGCTGATCGTCCAGCACCACGGTGCGCGGCCCCGTGACGAGTCTGCCGTCGGCCAACGGCACCGCCAGCGCGCCCAACTCCTCCGCCGCGAGCGGATCCACCACGAACGGTTCGAGCGCCGCGTAGAACGATCGCCACCAACTCGGCGGCCGCTCCAAGCCCCCGGACAACTCCGCCAGCCGAGCCAAGCCGAGCCGGTGCACGTCCAGCGCGCCCATGGCCTCGGTGTGCGCCCGTCCGGAGAGGTCCGGGATCACCAGGGGACCGACCACTTCATCGAGCAGGTCGGCCAATTCCGCGGTCAGACCGGCCAAGACGTACGCGCGGGTGGGGACGGCGATGTTCCCCGCTTCGACGTCGGCGACGGCACCCGATTCTCGGCCCCGCAGTTCGTCGTCCGCACCGGGAAAGGCGGGAGTGCCCGACCCGAGGTGGTCCGCGGTCAAGGGCTCGGGATCGCCTAGGCCTTCCGGGTAGGCGGGCCGGCGGGTGGCGACTACCGGCAGCCAAGAACGCGTCTGCAATTCGCGCAGCAGCGCTTCGCGCAGCAGGCCATCGGCCTCGCTGCGAGCGAACCCGGGCGTTGGTACCAGCACGAGCCGGTCGCGTGGCGGGAGAGCACGAGCGAAATCCGCGTAGCCGCAGGCCAGTTCGCCGAGCCGCGCGCCGGGCAGCAATCTGCGCCGATCCGGCTGCATCGGGATGTCGGCGATGAGCAAGGCGGGCAGGGACAGTTCCTCGTCCGATCTGGTCGGCGCGCGCAGCACATCGGGGGCGGCGGCCACCGGCCTGCCGTCACGCACCGGCAGCAACCAGCGGGCGCGCGGCGCGCGGTACTGCCACCAGGTGCGCTGTTCGCTGCCGGGGCCGTCGACATAGACCTCGTGCATACCGTCGCCCATGTCCTCGGCACTGCTGACGAATTCGTCCGTGCCGATCCGGATGCGGTGCAGGGCGGGCAGTTCCAGCAGCAGATCGACGGCTTCGGCGCGCATCGCGGCCAGCAGTGCGTCGGCGTCCACGTCCGCGCGCAGCCGCAGCACCACCTCGGTGTCGAGACCGTCCGCCGGTCGCGCCTCGGTCGGCCAGGCCAACCGCAGCACCGGTGCGGCGAATTCGCCCGCATCGACCGCAGGTAAACGGATCTCGTTGCGGTCCAGAGCGTTCCGGGTCTCGGCACGCGAGAACCACAGCGACCCGGAGGCCGACCGCAACTCGATGTCGTCGCTCACCGCGAGCACCGCGGTGAAACCGACACCGAATCGACCGACGGTCCCGCCGTCGGACTTCCCCGACGCGCGCAATGCGGTGAGCGCGTGCACACCGGAGACGTCCAGCGGCGCACCGGTATTCCCGATGTGCAGGTCACGACCGTCCAGCCAGACCACGACGGCGCCGTCCACGCCCGCCTTGCGCGCGGCGTCGGCGGCATTCTGCGCCAACTCGGTCAGCAAGCGGTCCCGATAGCCCGCGCGCACCAGGTCGTTCTCGGTAGCGGCGTCCTCACGCAACCGCGTCGGCGAATCACGCCATGCGGCGAGCACCGCCGCTCGCAGCGCCGAAGTGCCGAACGGGTCGGCGGCGTCGCTCAGTTCCGCGGCGATGACCAGAACTCCGGCCGTGCCTCGGAACCCGGAGCGTCAGCGATACCCGACTCGGATCGCGCGTCGGCGTCATCGGCGACCGGCGTAGTGGTGGGTTCCGGTGCGCCAGGCGTGTCCGCCTGGGACGACGATGCGGGCTCGTGCGCCTGCGACACGGCGTCGGAAGCCTCGGCCACATCCGGATCGGCTGCGACGGATTGCACCGGGGTCGACTCGACGGCCTCCGTCGTCGCGTCACTCGATCCGGCTGCTTCGCTCGACTCGACAGCGTCCGGTTCGGTCGCGCGCGCGTCGACGGCATATCGATCGTCAGAACCCGGCGACGCATCACCGCTCGTTACCCCGGGTGCACGTGATCCCGGCGTGCCCGACTCGGACTCCGCCGCACCGGCCTCGCGATCGGTCGCCACCGCGGGACGCGTGGCGGCATCGGCGTTTTCCGTATCGGCCGGCGTGACATCCGAACCGCTTTCACCGGCGTCCGCCGCTTCGTCCGTTCCGAGAGCCGGACCGGTGGCTGCGTCGTCCGTCGCCACGCTCGGCTCATCCGCGACCGTCCCGGCAACCGTCCCGGCAGAGGCGGGCTCGTGGCCGGTCGGTGCTTCGGCGGCATCGTCCACGCTCGGCGTCGCACGCACGGCGGGCGGGATGCTCGATTCGGTGAACGCGACGGCGGCGTCGATTTCGCCGACCTCGGCGGCGCTGACCTCGACGAACTCGACCACATCGCGGTGCGTAGCCGCCGTGCTGCCCGCGGGCTGGGCGGTCGCGCCCGAGCCCTCGACGGTGGTGCTTTCCTCCGAGGCGGCGGTGTCCTCCGTCGCCTCGTCACCTTCGACAGCCGCGAGTGCTTCCGCGATGCCGGAATGCTCGCCGCCGGCGGCGATCGCGGCGGCGTCGTCTTGGGCGAAGACCGCATCTCGCGCGACGACTGGGTTCTCGGTCACCGCAGCGTTCTCGGCGACCTCTTCGTGCCCGATCGCCGCGGCTTCCTCGACCACCGCGGCGCGCTCACCGAGTGCGGCATCCTGGCGGAACGCGGGATCGCCGGTCGTGGCGGTGGTCTCGGACCGGTCCTCCGGCGCGATGGCAGCTTCCCCGGAAACCGCAGGAGCCCGCACGTCCACAGCCTTCTCGACGACCGCGGCACCCTCGCCGGTCGAGACGTCTTCAGCAGGCGCAGCGGCCACGGCGGCATCCTCGGCCACGGCTGCGCCTTCGGCGACTCCCGGGTCGGCGGCCACCGCGACATTCTCGGCGGCCGCACCGTGCGGATCGATGTCCTCGGTTGTCGGCGCTTCGTCCGCGCCCTGCGGGGCCACGCGAGAGTCGGCGGTTTCGAGCGAGATCACCTCTATGGCCGCGTCGTCGTACGCCTCGAACAGCGGCGACCCGTTACCGGCTGGAACCTCGGTATCCGAGTGCGCGCCGCAGCCGTAGGCGACGTGGACAACGCGCCCGTCCGCACCCATGGCATTGCCGCAGACACCGAACGCGGCGCGCAGCGACCCGGCGAGTGGCAGATAGAAGCCGCAGGTCCCGCAGGTGGCGGGCGCGGCCTTGGCCATCTCCGAGTCCGGTCCGTGTTCGGTGTACCACCGCTCGGCGGCCTCTTCGCGGCCTTCCCTGCTCATCACCTTGGTACGGCCGACACCGACCTCGTAGGCCACCTCGTCCACCACTGGATCGCCGGTCGCGACGTAGCCCGGCACCAGGCGCGGGTCGTCGGCGGGCGGGGCGAGCAGGTCCCCTGGCGCGAGATCCCCGGGGCGGACGCGCTGCTCCCAGGGCACGAACTCGGGCGCGACCAAGGCATCGGGCCCGGGCAGCAACGCGGACTCGCTGACCGTCGCGTGGTCGGCGTCGGGCGGGGCGGCCACCACGACCGCCCACTGCCACCCGCGGTAACCGGGGAGCGTGGCCTCGAATCGGTGGGTCGCCGCACTCTCGTCCTCGGCGATCA
Source organism: Nocardia sp. NPDC004168 (assembly GCF_040610355.1). Classification (NCBI taxonomy): domain Bacteria; kingdom Bacillati; phylum Actinomycetota; class Actinomycetes; order Mycobacteriales; family Nocardiaceae; genus Nocardia; species Nocardia sp. NPDC004168. Next base: position 387,584 of record NZ_JBEXME010000006.1, read on the forward strand.
CGCCGAGGTGCGCGCCGACGGCCGACGGTTCCAACTCCAGGAGCGCACGGCGGGCCAAATCGACGGCATCGGCCAGAATCGGCCGCACGCCGGACTCCGAAACAGAAACTGCGCTCACGGCCTACATTTTGCCGTATGGAACGCAATCGGCGTGCGTTGGCCATCAGTGTGCTGGTCGGTCTGCTCATCGTGGGTGGATGCGGCGGCGTAGCGGACCAGGCACCCAGCATGAACATCGAGGTGATCGCCACCCGGCCGCACGATACGAAGGCGTTCACCCAAGGCCTGGAGGTCGACGGCGACGTGCTCTACGAGGGCACCGGGCTGGTCGGCGCGTCCGGCGTGCGCGCGTCCCGGCTCACGACCGGGGAGGAGTTGGCCAGAACCGAGTTGCCCGCCCCGTACTTCGGCGAGGGCATCACCCTCGCCGGCGCCACGCTCTGGCAGCTGACCTGGCACGACGGCGTGGCCATCGCCCGTGACCCTGCGACGCTCGCCGAACGCGGCCGGGTGAGCTACGACGGCGAGGGCTGGGGTCTGTGTGCCGGAAACGGACGGCTGGTGATGAGCGACGGCACCGACCGCCTCACCTTCCGTGATCCGGTCACCTTCGCCCCTACCGGCTCGGTCGAGCTCGACAGTCACCACGGCGCACGCCTCAACGAGCTCGAATGCGCGGCGGACGGGTCGGTCTACGCCAACGACTGGCCCACCGACACGATCCTGCGCATCGACCCGGACTCCGGCGCCGTGCTGGCGACCGCCGACGCCGCCGGTCTGCTCCCCGCGACCGCACGGGCAGGCGCCGACGCCCTCAACGGCATCGCCCAACTGCCCGGCACCGACCGGTTCCTGATCACGGGCAAGAACTGGCCGACCATGTTCGAGGTCCGCTTCGCCCCCGCCTGAGCGCGATCGCGGGTCGCGACGACGATCGCTTTCCGCCGCCACCCCGGAGCGCGCGTGAACGCCCAGCCCGAGAGTGCGCCAGAATTGGAGTCGTGACTACTCCCCGCGAACCTTCCGGTCCCGACCGTGATCGGCGGGAAGGCGAGGAGGTCCCGCCGTTCGATCGGCATCCCGGTTTCGACCGATATCCGCCACCCAACGGGCCGCGGCGCCGCAGGCCGCTACCACCGCTCGGACCGGGATCCGGACGCGCCGCCGAGCGTCATGACCAGCCGGGACCGCCGCCGAGCCCGCGACGCGACCCGCCACGGCCCGCGCAGCCTCCGCCCACCAAGCCGCTCCCGGTCGGGCCCGACGCCGAGCAGCCGAAGGCCTCCGACCGCGCGGCTCGGCACGTCTTCCCGCACCGTCCGGAGCCGCCCCGGTACAGCGAAACACCGGCCCCCGCCGAAGGCGGCCATCCCGAGACCGCCGCGCAGGATCAGGGCCGGCAACCCGAGAGCCCCGATGCCGCCGGCGCGCGGCGGATGCCACGCAAACTCACGGTCACCCGCGTGGCCGCCATGCGCGGCAGGGAACTCACCGAGAAAGGCATCGCGACCTTCCAGCGCGCGGCCAAGGCCGACGGCGCGGACAAGTCCGGCCTCACGGCGCTCACCTACGCCACCATGGCGAACTTCGCCCTGGACGCCGCCATCGCGGTGGCACTGGCCAACACCTTGTTCTTCGCCAGCGCCACCGCGGAGAGCAAGACGAAAGTCGCGCTGTACCTGCTGATCACGATCGCGCCGTTCGCGGTGATCGCCCCGCTGATCGGACCGCTGCTCGATCGCCTGCAGCGCGGTCGCCGCCTCGCGCTGGCGACGTCGTTCGCGGTGCGCGCGGTGGTCGCGGTGGTGCTGGTCTTCCAGTTCGACACCTGGGCGCTGTATCCGCTCGCGCTGTGCATGATGATCGGCAGCAAATCGTTCTCCGTGCTCAAGAGCGCGGTCACGCCCCGGGTGCTGCCGCCGGACATAGATCTGGTCCGCACCAACTCCCGCCTCACGGTGTTCGGGCTGGTCGGCGGCACCATGGGCGCCGGAGCGCTGGCCGGTTCGGCCGCGGCGATCGCGGGCTCCAACGGCGCGCTGGTCTTCGCGGCGCTGATCGCTTGCGGGGGGACGTATCTGAGTCTGCGCATCCCCTCCTGGGTGGAGGTGACCGAGGGCGAGGTGCCGGCGACGTTGAGCTATCACGGCGCCGACGCGCGCACCGAGGTGCTCTCGTCCGGCGCGGAGTCGTCGATCCCGCCGCGCAAGCGCAGGCAACCGCTCGGCCGCGCCGTGGTGACCGGGCTCTGGGGCAACAGCGCCATTCGTGTCCTGACCGGGTTCCTCACCTTCTACGTCGCGTTCGTCGCCAAGGCGACAGAACACCGGCCCGCGCAGCAGGCCCTCATGCTCGGTGCGGTCGGCGCGGCCGCGGCCATCGGCAATTTCGCGGGCAATGCGACGGGCGCCCGGCTGAAACTCGGCAAGCCCTCGCTGGTCGTGCTCGGCTGCACGGCGGCGTGCGCGCTGGTGGCGCTGTTCGCGACGTTCGCCGACAACCTCCTCGGCGCGGCGACCGCGGCCCTGGTGGCGGCGGGGACGAGCGCGCTGGCCAAGGTGTCGCTGGACGCCTCGATCCAGGACGACCTGCCGCCGGAGTCGATCGCCTCCGGCTTCGGGCGGTCGGAGACCGTGCTGCAACTGAGCTGGGTCGTCGGCGGTGCGGCCGGTGTGCTGCTGCCGACCGACTACTGGAAGGGCTTCGCGGTGGTCACCGTGATACTCGTCCTCGGCTTGGTGCAGACTTTCCTCAGCTTCCGAGGCCACTCGCTACTGCCCGGCCTCGGCGGCAACCGTCCCCAGCACGCGGAGCAAGAGGTGCCGACGACCCGGCCGCACGGATATCCGGCGAGCGCGCCTCGGGCGGAGGACCCGGCGCCGCGCGACGGTGACGCCGAACGCTTTCGACGAGGGCAAGGAGACCCGATCTGGTGAGCAAGCTCAACGCACGCACGATCGCCGCGCTGGCCGCGGTCGCACTGCTCGTGCTCACCGTCGCCTTCGTGGGCGTGCTGGCGGTGCTGGTCCACGACGCCGAGAAGCCCGACGTCACCCTCACCGCCTACGCACACGGCAAGACGGTCACCGTGCGGCCGTTCAGCTACTGCTCGGTGACCATGCAGGACTGCAGCATCCTGCCCGAGGACAATGTCCCCGGCACCGTGTTCACGACGCTGAATTGCGGGCCCGACACGCCGGATTGCCACCGTGGCCGCACCGTCGACCTGGAAGTGCCCGCCGGTTACCCACTGCAGCTGTCGCTTCCGAAGAAGGTCGCCGACGCGCCTTGGCTCGCACAATTGGTCTACCTCTTGCCGAACGGCGAGAAAGTCGACCAGGTGATCAGCCGCAACGACTACCCGGATCGGGCCTTCGCCCTCACCATCGATTCCAAACCGGAGCCGGACCTGCGCCTCATCGGCGTGGAGTTCCAGCTGCCGATCCTCGCCCGCGACGAAACGGGCCGGGAGTTCTACGTGCCGCACGCCACCTGGTCGATCAGCACGGCGTAGCGAGTCTCGGACGCAACGTCTTTCGCCGACTCCGCAGACGCCGGTGCGCGTTCCGAGCGCACGGCGCCTGCACGGTGGCCGGGCAGGACTCGCCCGAAACCCGCTGCGGGTCGGATGAATCCACCGATGGACGGCCACGAACGATCGGCGTCAGAAGTCCGGCAACCGGGCTTCCCTTGACCTCCGCGGCCCCAAACGCCTACCTCGAGTGAATTCGGCCCGACGGCCGCCCGGATGAAGCGAGATCGAGCGGAATCAGTGGTCCAGTTCGCGCGCCACCGCGCGGACGACCTCCGAGATGCGCTGCGCCGTCTTGCGATCCGGGTACTTGCCCTTACGCAGGTCCGGCTGCACCTTCGCCTCGAGCAAGGTGATCATGTCCTCGACCATGCCGTGCAGTTCGTCCGGCGTGTGCCTGCGCGCGGCAGGCTCCTTGCGCGCGTTGCGTTCCTGGCCCTGCCGGACCGACGGCGGCGCCTCGAGCAGCTTGAGGCTCAGCGCCTGGGGGCCGCGACGGCCTGCGGCCATGCCGAATTCGACGCGCTGGCCGGGCTTGAGGCCCTCGACGCCCTGGGGCAGCGCGGACGAGCGCACGTAGACGTCCTCACCCTCGTCCTGGGAAAGGAAGCCGAAGCCCTTTTCGACGTCGTACCACTTCACCCTGCCGGTCGGCACTGCGCTCACCCGTTCATCATCGAAAACTCGGACCCCTACGGCCCGAGCACATCCGTCTACCGGGCCGGTCGCGCGACCGGCCCTTTTCCTGTGCGAAAAGAACGCGCCCAGCAGGATTGCAGGACGCGATTGCTATCGAGTCTACCCCGGTGCGAATAACGCAAGCACATCAGTTTTACCGTCGAACCGTGACGAACCCTTCCGCTCCGACCCCGCCCGGCGGCGCCCCACGGCGGCGCGGCGACTGGTTGCTGCAACTCGCGCTCTCCGTGTTCGCGCTGGGATTGCTGGCTATCGTAGCGATTTTCGCGATCCCCTTGCTGACCGACGGCGAGCCGGGGCTGTGGCTCTACTTCGGGGCGATGCTCGCGCCGCTGGGGTTCGTGCTCGCGCTCGTCTTCGCGCTGCGCTCGGGCCGCCGGTCGCGCTGAAGCGGAGTGATCATCTCCGATCCGACACCGAACCGGTTACCCGATGCGATCGTTACCCACTCCAGTGTGTGATCCTCATCACATTACGAGTAGATCACGAAGCGGTGACGACCGGCCGCGGGTGCGGCCGCGGCGCCTCTAGCTGCATGAAGCCTCCTCCCCGGTCCGATATCGCGTCGAGACCCGTTGGTACACGCCGGTTACCAAATAGTGATTTTTCCCGCGGTTCGTCGTACGGTCTTATCCAGCCGGGGCACCCCCGGCGACCACCGGCCCGCCGCACCGAGCCTCGCCCCGCGGGTACCGGATCCCCCGACGGAAACGTAGGGGCGAGGGCGGAACGGACGACCTCTCAGTCCGAACCAGAACCGAAGATGTCGCAGGTGCGTCGAGAGGAAGACGAACCCGATATGAGTGGACGCCATCGCAAGCCAAGCTCGACCGGACGCACGGTAGCCAAGGTTGCCGTGACCGGAGCCATCATCGGCACCGCCGGTGTGGCCTTCGCAGGCAACGCCAGCGCGGCACCCGACTCCGACTGGGATCGACTCGCTCAGTGCGAGGCCGGCGGCAACTGGGGCATCAACACCGGCAACGGTTTCCAAGGCGGGCTGCAGTTCTCGCCCAGCACGTGGCGCGCCCACGGCGGTCAGGAATACGCCGCCAGCGCCAACCAGGCCAGCCGTGAACAGCAGATCGCGGTCGCCGAGAAGGTGCTCGCCTCGCAGGGTTGGGGCGCTTGGCCCTCCTGCTCCTCGAAGCTGGGCCTGAGCAGCGCGCCGAGCCCGCGCTCCGCGCCCGCCACCGCCGAGACCCCGCGCTGGAACCCCGCGCCGCAGCTCGCTCAGTCCGCGCCTGCCGCGCCTGCCGACACACAGCAGATCTTCTCGGCCGTCGACCGCGCTCTCGAGGTCGTGCAGAGCCAGGGCGTCCAGGTGCCCAAAGAAGCTCTCGACTTCTTCAACGCCGCCAAGTCCAGCGGAGTCACCCTCGACCCCGCGATCGTGAACTTCTACGAGGCGAACAAGGGTCTGCTCCCCTCCTGACCCGAAGGCTTCCGCAAGAAGGGCCCCGCATCAACGTGGATGCGGGGCCCTTCTCCGTAGCCGAGAACGTTCCGGTCGCGCGCTCAGCGGTTGATCACCGTGTTCGGGTGCATGTAAGGCAACTGCTCAGCCGGGACCGGGAACTCGGTGTCCTCGCCGTAGGGCGAGAGACCACCGGATCGGGCCGAAGAGAGCTCGGTGACCGCGGGGTCACCGTCGGCGACCTTCGGCCAGCCGTTGTCGACGTAGGATTTCTTCGATTTGTTCACCACGGCCCCATGCTAGCCCGGCCGCTCAACCAGGATGCGCCGCAGCCCGTAGCTCCGGACGTCGGCGGGCGATCGCCCAGCATCGTAGGCTGGATCGGATGACCGTGACCGACTCCCTTGCCGGATGGCTCGGTGCCCGCAGTGATGCCCAGCTCGTGACGCTGCTGCAGCTTCGGCCCGACCTGGCCGTCCCGCTGCCCTCCGCCATGGCCGTGCTCGCCGCCCGCGTCGAACAGCGCGCGTCGGTGCTGCGCGCCACGGAGGACTTGAACACCCTCGAATTCGCCATCGTGGAAACCCTTGCGATGCACGGGGTGACGCGCACCGACGGCGGCACGCTGCGCCGCGCCGAGTTGCATGTGCAATTGAGCGAACGGGTGCCGGCCGCCGCGATCGATGAGGCGCTGGAGCGGCTGACCGCTCGCGCGCTGGTCTGGATCGACGCCGAGCAGGGACTGCACCTGATTCCGGCGGCCGCCGAGGCGTTGCCGTGGCCGATCGGCACCGCGACCGAGATCCCCGACGCGCTCACCGAACCCGAGGTGGTCGCGGCGCTGCCCGAGCTGCCGCCCGCCGAACGGTCCCTGCTGGACAAGTTGGCCGCGACAGGGCCTCGTGGCCGCACCAAGGACGCCGCACCGGGCACTCCGGCCGAGCGGCCGATCCAGCGGCTGCTGGCGCGCAGGCTGCTGCACCGGATCGATGACGAGACCGTCGAACTCCCGGTCACCGTCGGCCAGGTGCTGCGAGGGGAACCGGTCACCCACCCGCATGCCCTGACGCCGCCGCGACCGGAGCCGGCGAAATACCCGCCCGCCGATGTGAACGCGGTCGCGGCGGGCGAGGTCGGCGAGCTGCTGCGGCACTGCGCGGCCGTGCTCGAGGTGCTCGGCCATGCCCCGGCTCCCGCGTTGCGCGCGGGCGGCCTGGGCGTGCGCGAGCTGCGCCGCATCGCCAAGCAGGTCGGTGTCGACGAGCCGAGGGCGGGTTTGCTGGTCGAGCTGCTGGCGGCCGCGAAATTGATCGAGAAGGGTTTGCCGGACCCGCCACCGGACTTCGAGACGACCGACGACTTCTGGGCGCCGACGCCACTGGTGGACGCCTGGCTGGAAGCGCCGCCCGCCCGGCGCTGGGCCGCCCTCGGACTGACCTGGCTCGAATTGGATCGGATGCCGTGGATGATCGGCATGCGCGACGCCAACGACAAACCGCTGGCCGCGCTGTCGCTGGAACTGCGCACCCCGACCGCGCCGCGCGACCGGCACGCGATCCTCGCCCTGCTGGCGGAATATCCGTCCGGCACCGCGCTGGCCCCAACGGAAATCGGCCGGGTACTGGCCTGGCGGCAGCCGCGCAGGCGCAGGAATTTCCGGCCGGAGGTGGTCGAACAGACGCTGGCCGAGGCGGCGGCGCTCGGGTTGATCGGCCGCGGCGCGCTCGGCTCGGCGGCGCGGGCGCTGCTGCACGCGGCGCCGACCAGCGTGGCCGACGCCGAGGCGGAGATGGAGGCGGCGCTGCCGGAGCCGGTGGACCACGTGCTGGTGCAAGCCGATCTCACGGTGATCGCACCCGGCCCGTTGACCACCGATCTCCAGCGTCGCGTCGCCCTCGTCGCCGACGTCGAATCCGCGGGCGCCGCAACGGTATACCGGATCGGAGAGTCCTCGGTGCGGCGCGCGCTGGACGCCGGGCTGACGGCGGCGGAGCTGCACGCGCTGTTCGCCGCGCATTCCCGGACGCCGATCCCGCAGGCACTGACCTATCTGATCGATGACGTGGCCCGGCGTCACGGCCAGTTGCGCGCGGGTATGGCCCAGTCGTTCATCCGCAGTGACGACCCGGCGCTACTGGCCCAAGTACTGTCCGCGCCGGTGGCGAGCGCGCTGGCGCTGCGATCCATCGCCCCGACCGTCGCCATCGCCCAAGCGCCGCTCGGCGAACTGCTCGAGCAGCTGCGCGCGGCCGGTTTCGCGCCCGCGGGTGAGGACTCGAGCGGCGCGATCGTCGATCTGCGGCCGCGGGGCGCGCGGATCTCGGTGCGGCCCGTCGCACGGCAGCCGTATCGGCCGACACCGCCCAGCACCGAACAACTCGAACTGCTCGTCACGGAATTACGCGCCGGCGAACGCGCCGCCAGTGCCCGGTCCGGTCAAGCGGTACGCACGGACGGCACGCGGACCAATACCGCCGCCACCCTCGCCCTGTTGCAGCTCGCGGCGCGGGTGCGACGGTCGGTGAACATCGGCTACGTCGACGCCCAAGGCGTCGCTTCCCAACGGGTGGTGGAGCCGTTGAAGGTGGGCAACGGGCAGCTGGACGCGCTGGACCCGGTCACCGGCGCGGTCCGGCACTTCACGCTGCACCGGATCGCGTCGGTTGCCCTGCTGGAATGATCAGCCCTTGGGCTTGGCGGTGCAGAAGGTGACCTTCGGGTCCGTTTCGATGAGGCGGAAGCCGTCGGCGTCCTGGTCGCACAGCAATTCGTCGGCCTTGCCGTCGATCCGCTTCAGCACCTTGAAGGTGGCGTCCGAGGCAGCGCAGTCGACGTGCTTGTATCCGGTCGTGCTGCTCTCGTTGTAGCAGCTGCCTTCCTTGAAGTTCGGGGCCAGGCACAGGAAGGCGGTGGTACCGCCGGCCAGGGTCTCCTCGTAGGAGGTGTAGTCGGCGGCGCAGTCGGTCTTCTTGTCGTAGGACTGCGCGACCTTGTACACGGCTTTGTCCGACGAGCAGTCGACCGGTTCGGTCTTGGAGTCGACCGCCGAGCCCTCGATGACGTTGATGCAGTCGCCGGCCTTGGCCTTGGCGGTGTCCGACTTACCCGCGTCCTCGATCAACGAACAGCCGGCCACCGTGACCACCACCGCGGCCACCGCGACGAGGGCGAGCACGATCCGTGCCAGCAACCTCGCTCCTGGAAACTTCACCTGAAAACCTCTCTCACCGAAACGTTCACGTGCTCGTGAACGCGGTGAGGATACCCGCACGACCTGAGCGGCCGCATCAGCCCGCGGGCGACCTGGCACGGGGGCGGCCTAGATGCTGTGCGTGCCGTACAGCCCCATGAGCGCGTAACCGAGGATGCTGGGGAGCAGACGGCCGAGCAAGAAGAACGCAGAGTAATTCACTAGCAACGCCTTTCGCGTATTCCATGCAACTGGACTCTTGTCCGGTATGCGGAGTGTGTCGTCGCCCGAGACCGAGTCGTTACGCTTGGGCAGTATGACGGTCGAGGACGTCGCACGCGACCTGTACGGGTTGGCGCCCGCGGATTTCGTCGCGGCGCGCGCCGACCGGGCGGCCGCCGCGAAGCAGTCGGGTGACAAGCAACTGGCGGCCGCCATCGGCAAGCTGCGTAAACCCACCCTGACCGCGTGGGCGGCGAACCTGCTGTCCAGGGCGGCGCCCGAGGACGTGGCCGCCCTGCTGCGGCTGGCCGCCGCGCTGGCCGCCGCGCAGCGAAAACTCTCGGCCGAACAGCTGCGCGAACTGACCGCGCAGCGCCAGCAACTGGTCAACGCCCTCGCCAAGAAGGCGGGGGCGCTCGCCGCCGAATACGGGCATCCGGTCGGCGAGAACGTCGTCCGGGAGATCGGCCAGACCTTGACCGCCGCACTCGCCGATCGGGACGTAGCCGATCGGCTGCGTGCCGGAACACTCGCTACGGCCGCGAGCTACGAAGGCTTCGGACCGAGTGGACCGGGTCTGCTCGCGGTGCCCGAACGGGCCACGCGGCCCGGACGAGCGGCCGTGCGGCAGCCCGACGACAGCGCACGCCGAGAACTGCGGGAGGCCGAGGACGCGCTCGAAACCGCCCGTGCCGAGGAGGATTCGGCCGGAGCCGCGTTCGAAGAAGCGACCGGAGAACTGTCCTCGGCCGAGGAACGCGTCGCCGCGCTGCGCGACGAGCTCGAGCACGCCGAACAGCAGCGGCAGTTCCGCAAGTCGGCCGAGCGGTCGGCGAAGGACGAGTTGCACGCGGCGCGCCGTCAGGTGGAGCGAGCCGAACGCAGGCTGGAGAAGGCCAGGCAGCGCGCCGGGGACGACTGACGGGTCAGCTGCGCAGGACGCCCGGAAACAGGTACTCCTCCGGCGGCGGCGCGGTGGTGTTCAGCCACGCGTGGAAGAACCCGGTCAGGTCCATGGGTGAGCGGGACTGCACGAAAGCGCGGAATTCCGGCATCGAGGCATTGCCGTAGGCATGCGCGGCGAGGAAGTCCCGAACAGCCGCGAAGAACACCTCGTCGCCGATCTGCTTGCGCAGCGCGTGCAGGAACAGCGGGCCACGGTAGTAGACGGAGGTGAACTCCTTTCCCACGCCGGGGTCCTCCAACGGGATGTTCCAGTACTTCTCACTGTCGCGGTATTTGCGGATGGTCTCGCGGTACTGGTCGTCGACGTTCTTGCCGTCCATCCGCTCCGGCCACAGGTAGTCGGCGGTATAGCTGGCGAAGCATTCGTTCAGGCAGATGTCCGACCACCGGCGTATCGACACCCAGTCGCCCCACCACTGGTGCGCGATCTCGTGCACGACAGTCTGCAGATCGATCGACGGCGCGTAGAGCGGGCGGGTCTGGGTCTCCAGCGAGAACGTGATGCCCGCGTCCACGTGGATGCCGCCTGCGGCCTCGAACGGGTAAGGGCCGTAAATCTTTTCGGCGAAGTCGAGGATCTCCGGCAGGCGCTGTTCCAGCTCGCGCTGATCCTGCTCCACATTCGGGGCGAACGCGCTGATCAGCGGAATGCCGTTAGCCCTGCGCTGCTCGAGGTAGTCGAACTTGTCGATCGCGACCGTGGTCAGATAGCCGACCACCGGCTTGGCGTTGAACCAGCGGACCGTCCGCTTGTCGCCGCGCACCACGTCCTCGATGCGTACGCCGTTGGAGATCACCTCCCACTCCGCGGGAACGGTGGCGTTCAGGCTGAACGTGGCCTTGTCCAGCGGGGTGTCGTTGAGCGGGTACCAAGTCGTCGCCGAGTGCGGCTCACCGGCGACGAACGCGCCGCCGCTGGATGCGAAGGTCCACCCCTCCCCTTCGGCGTTCACCGCGGGGCCCGCGTAGTCCACCGTGACGGTGAACGGCAGGCCCGGCAGCAGCGGCAACGTCGGCGTGACGGTCAACTCGTGCTCGCCGTTGCGGTCGAAGTCGGCGGGCAGCCCGTTCACCGCCACCTCGCGCACATCGGGCCCCGCGTAATCGAGGTTGAACACGCGCAGGGGCTGGGTGGCGTGCGCGGTGATCGTGGTGGTGCCTGCCAGTTTCCGGCTGGGCGGGTCGTAGTCGATGCCGACGTCGTAGTGCTGGACGTCGTAGCCACCGTTGCCGTCGAGCGGATAGTACGGATCGCCCAGACCCGGCGCGCCGACCAGTGGGTCCGGGGGCGGCTCCGCGTGCGCGGGCACCTGAGACACCGCGGCGAACACACACGCGACCGCGGCGCACATCCGGCCGGACAACCACATACGGACAACCACCCCTTTCCACCCCGCCTCCCGCCGGTACCGGCGCACCGACTTCGCTGGATGGTAGCGGCTTCAGTCACCGCTTCCGGTCAGCGCCACCGACGCGCCGACACCGAAGATCATCACCCCGCCCGCGCCGCCGATCGCCTCCAGCCTGCGCGGCGACTTGGCGAACCAGGACCTCGCCGAGGCGGCCAGCAGTGCCCACGCGCTGTCGGAGACCAGCGCGATGGCCAGGAAGACCGTGCCGAGCAGCAGGAACTGCCACGACAGCGACCCGGAGGCCGGGTCGGCGAAGTGCGGCAGCACCGCGGAGAAGAAGACGATCGCCTTGGGATTGGTGAGCCCGACGACGGCGCTCTGCCGCAGCACCCGCGTGTTCGGGGCCGGTTCGACCGCGGCGCCCAGCGCCTCGCGCAACGCCGAACGCTGACGGATCGCTTGGATTCCGAGATACATCAGATACAGCGCACCCGCGAACTTGACCACGGTGAGCGCCAACGCCGACGCGGTCAGTAAAGCGCCGAGCCCGATCGCGACCAGGACCAGTGCCGCGTAGACGCCCATGGCGTGCCCGAGCACCGACAGCAGGGCCGCGCGCCGGCCGAGCGTGAGCGCGCGACCGACCGTGAAGAGTACGCCGGGACCGGGCACGACGATGATGACGACCGCGGCGGCGACGAATGCCAGCAGATTGGACGCTGGAACCATCCTTCGAGTCTAGGCGACAGCGCAACCGATAAACCCCGCGGACACAGCCGGATTCAGGAGCCGAGTTCGCCCGGTAGCTGGTGCGGATCGAGCAGCAGGCGTTTCGTGGTGGTGCGCCGCACCTTCTCCGCGAGCGCGAGATTGTCGGTGAGCAGCCGCCACTCGGTCTCGCTGATCGCGGCGCGGGCGCGGGCGATGACCGAGTCGTCGGTCGTGCCCCAAGCGATCGGCATGGCGCTCACCGACTGCCAGCGCTGACCCACCTGGCGCGGCGCGCGGTCGGTCCGCACCGCGACCGACGGCACGCGCTCCCCGGCCCTGGCCTGGTGACCGGGCAGGTCGCGGACCTTCCTGGTCACCAAGGCGTAGCGCGGATCGCGCGTATCCGGCGCGGACACATCGACCAAAGCGAGCAGCACGACACCCGACGGGCGCGCCTCCGAAACCACCGCGGGTACCAGCTCACCGTCCGCGTAGAGCTTGTCGATGCTGGAATGCCACGGTGTCCACAAGGCCACCCACAGCGCCGTCACCGTGCCGAGCGCGAAGGCGACCGCGAGCAGATACGCCCACGGATGGTCCAGCCAGATCAGCAACGCCGTGCCCGCCGCCGCGACCACCGTGGCGGCGATCGCCAGCAGTCGCAGGCGGCGAAGGTCGGCGAAGACTTCGTTCACCGCGTGGGCGTGCTTGCGGTCCACCGCGAATTCGAAGTGTCGCACGCCCTTATTCCTAGCACAGTTTGTGGAGGGGATGCCTCCGCTTATCCGATGGCGGGTCCGAGCAAGTCGTCGGCATCCGTGATGCGGTAGGCGTACCCCTGTTCGGCGAGAAAACGCTGGCGATGCGCGGCGTATTCGGCGTCCAGGGTGTCGCGCGCGACGACCGAGTAGAAATGCGCCTGTCCGCCATCGTGTTTCGGACGCAAGAGCCGCCCGAGACGTTGCGCCTCCTCCTGTCGCGAGCCGAAGGTACCCGAAACCTGGACGGCCACGGACGCTTCCGGCAGATCGATGGAGAAGTTCGCCACTTTGCTCACCACGAGCACCGGAATCTCGCCGCGCCGGAACGCGTCGAAGAGTTCCTCCCGCTCCTTGGTCTTCGTCGACCCCTGGATCACGGGTGCGTCGAGCGCGACCCCGAGTTCGTCCAGTTGGTCCAGGTACGCGCCGATGACCAGGCTCGGCGCATCCTGGTGCTGAGCCAGGATCGACTCGACCACGGCGATCTTGGTGTGTGCGGTGGAGCACAGCTTGTAGCGCTCCTCCGGCTCGGCGGTCGCGTAGGCCATCCGCTCGGCGTCGGTCAGCGTGACCCTGACCTCGATGCAGTCGGCCGGAGCGATCCAGCCCTGGGCCTCGATGTCCTTCCACGGCGCGTCGTAACGCTTCGGGCCGATCAGCGAGAACACGTCGCCCTCGCGGCCGTCCTCGCGCACCAGGGTGGCCGTCAGGCCGAGCCTGCGGCGGGACTGGAGATCCGCGGTCATCCGGAAGACCGGCGCGGGCAGCAGGTGCACCTCGTCGTAGATGACCAGCCCCCAGTCGCGGCTGTCGAACAGTTCCAGGTGCTTGTACTCGCCCTTGGTGCGCCGAGTGATCACCTGGTACGTGGCGATGGTGACCGGGCGGATCTCCTTGCGCTCCCCGGAGTACTCGCCGATCTCGTCCTCGGTGAGCGAGGTGCGGGCGAGCAGTTCACGCCGCCACTGCCTGCCCGCCACCGTGTTGGTGACCAGGATCAGCGTGGTGGCCTTCGCCTTGGCCATCGCGGCAGCGCCGACCATCGTCTTGCCCGCGCCGCAGGGCAGCACCACCACCCCGGAGCCGCCCGCCCAGAACGAGTCGGCGGCCATCTGCTGGTAATCGCGCAGATGCCAGCCGTCGGTCGCGTAGTCGAGGTCGATCGGGTGCGCCTCGCCGTCGACGTAACCCGCGAGGTCCTCGGCGGGCCAGCCGATCTTCAGCAGCGTCTGCTTGATCCGGCCGCGCTCGGACGGGTGCACCACCACCGTGTCGTCATCGATGCGCGCGCCGAGCATGGGCGCGATCTTCTTGTGCCTGAGCACCTCCTCCAGCACCGCGCGATCCAGGCTGACCAGCGTCAACCCGTGGGCTGGATGCTTCACCAGCTGCAACCTGCCGTAGCGCGCCATGGTGTCCACCACGTCGACCAGCAACGGCTGCGGCACCGCGTACCGGGAGAAGCTGACCAGCGCGTCCACCACCTGTTCGGCGTCGTGCCCGGCCGCGCGCGCGTTCCACAGCGCCAGCGGCGTCACCCGATAGGTGTGCACGTGCTCGGGCGCCCGCTCCAGCTCGGCGAACGGCGCGATCGCCTGCCGCGCGGCATCGGCCAACTCGTGGTCGACCTCCAGCAGCAGCGTTTTGTCACTCTGCACGATCAGCGGACCGTCGTTCACAGTCCCTCCTCAGCTAGATTCCCCGCCATTCTCCCCGACCCCTCCGACAACCCGCAGGTTACCGGCCCTTCCCGCAGGGCGCGGGTGCGGCAGCGACCGGATGCAACGCCGGAAGAGCGCGATGTCTTCCCGCGGACCGCACCGGGACGGCTCAGCCGCGCGCGAGCGCCCGTTCGGTGAGCGCGCCGACGACCGGGGCGAGCGTCGTGGCGTAACCGCTCGTCAGGTGATTGTCGTCACGGTAGACGAGGGTGTTCCCGACGATGACGGGACAGCGGGCGGTGGTGCAGAACAGCGCGGTCAGATCAGCGTACTGGCCGCCGCCCGCCGTAGCGGCCGCGCGCTCGGCGGCGATGCCCGCCTCGTCGACCGCCACCGCTCGGGCGGGGGCGCATGCGGAGGCGTCGTCGATGTGCTCGGCCACGCACGCCGGCACGGTGGCGTGTGGATCGGGGATGCCGCCGAGCACGAGGACGGCCGCGCCCGACTCGCGCAGCTGGGCGACCAGGCGACGCACGCCGTCGATCCACGCCGGGTCGTAGGTCACGAAGCCGAAGTCGCCGCCGTAGCGGCGGGACATGCCGACCACGATCAGCCGGGGCCGTTCGTGCCGCAACCGGGTCATGATCTGCCCGCGCCACTGTTCGCATTCGGTATACGTCCGCCCCAGGTAGGGGCTGGTGATGGGCAGATCGAGCAGCGGGCAGGTGACCTTCGCCATGGTCTCCAGCCGCCAATGGTGCGCTACCGACATGTTCTCGAACGCCGGTTGCCACATCGCCGCGTGGGAATCGCCGACCAACGCGACCGTGGTGGACGAGGCGGGATCGCCGGAGGCGCACTCCCCTTGGCCCACGTCAGTCCAGGAACGGAAGCAACCGTTGTCGAACACCTCCGCTCGGTCGCCGCGCGCGTTCGACAGTGCCGGCGTGAGATTCGACGGGACGTCGCGGACCTCCGCCGAGGCGGCGACCGCCGCTTGGGTCTGCGCGGTCAGCTGCTCGATCGCGGCTTCGTAGGGGTCGGCGGTGGGAGTGGCCGGTGCGGCCGGTGTCGTCAGTGTGAGACTCCGCGCCGCCGTGCCGTGTCCGACCGGAGGGGGTACGAGCACGAGTAGCGCGGCCGCCACACCGATGGCCAGCACGGTGCTCACACCACCGCAGGCGAGGCTGAGCCGGCCCGAACCGCGCAGGCGGGCTGCGAAGCGGACCGGGTTCTCGATCAACCGCTGAGTGAGCACGGCGAGCCCACCGGCCATGGCGACCGCGCCGAGTGCGCCGACCAGCCCGAGCGGGCCGCCGAGCGCATGCGGGGCCAGCACCAGCACCGGCCAGTGCCAGAGATACCAGGAGTAGGACAGCCTGCCGACGGCCTGCATCTCGGGTACCGCCAGGACGCGACCGACACCGAATCGCGGTGCGACACAGCCGCTCCCGATGACCAGGACCGCGCCGAGCACGGGCAGCAGCGCCGCGATGCCCGGATACGGGGTCTTCTCGTCGAGCCGAACGCAGGCCACGACGATCAAACCGGCTCCCGCCCACCCCGCGCAGGTGGCCACCGACTTCGGCAACCGGGACCAGAGCGCGGCCGACAGCGCCACCATGCCGCCCGCGGCCAACTCCCAGGCCCGAGTGGGCAGCGCGAAAAACGCCCACGGTGGCATGGTGCGCGTCCAGGTCAGCGCGACCGCGAAAGAGAGCGCGGCGACGACGACGAGAACGATCAGGTACGGCAGCGCGGTGGCCGAACCACCGCGGCGCCGTCGCACGAGCCGAGCCGTCGTGATCACCAGCGCGGGCCAGATCAGGTAGAACTGCTCCTCCACACCGAGCGACCAGAAGTGCTGAAACGGTGAAGGCGGCGCGTCCGCGGCGAGGTAGTCGGTGCCCTGCAGGGCGAAGCGATAGTTCCCGGCGTACAGCGCGCTCGCGATCCCGTCGCCGAGCGCTCGGCGGCCCTGCAGCGGCGGCAGCAGCACGGCCGCGCCGATCGCCGTGGCGACCAGCACGACCCCTGCGGCGGGCAGCAGCCTGCGCGCTCGCGCGCCATAGAAACGGACGAGCCCGACAGTGCCGTCGGCCGCCGATTCCCGATACAGCATTCCCGTGATGAGAAAACCGGAAATCACGAAAAATACGTCCACACCGGCAAATCCCCCACCGATTCCCGGCACACCGGCATGAAAAAGCACTACGGCCAGTACCGCGACCGCCCGCATTCCTTCGATGTCCCCCCGGAATGCCGCCCCCGGCGACACTCCGTCGATCAGCTCCGCCCGCCGATTTCCCAACCCGCTGACCGTGGCCGCCATGCGCAGCATTGTCATCGGTCCGGCCGGACAAGTCCCGCCGACTCGCCGCCGGGCATGCGCCTCGGCCCGCATCTTCGGCTCTTTCGATCGCTGTCGCGGCGGCACCAGCGCAGCGTCGGCGGGTATGCTCCTGGCTGCGAAGGCCAGACCGAAAGAGGGGGCGTCATGGGCGATTTCGACCTTGATCCGGAACAAACACGCGAACTCGCTCGTGTAGTTCGTGGCCATGCCGACGCGACCGCGCAGTTGATACCCCTGGCGCAAGGGTTGCGCGCGGAGCCGACGCTCCCGAACTCGGACATCGCGGCGACGATCGACTCTTTGAGTGGAGCGTTGGAGAAGGTGATCGACTACCATACGCGTCAGTTGCGCGGTTTCGCCGACAGCGCGGACGCCGCGGTCGAGGCCTTCCTCGCGCAGGACGCCGAATTCGCGTCCCGGCTGAAGCAGGCGGGACAGAAGTGAGCGGAGGAAACTATGTCGACGCGCTCACTGTTCCTTTGGTCCTGTCCTGGGATCCACGTGCCGCGATCGCGATCGCGGACAAGTTCAAAGAGAAAGCCTCCCAACTCGACGACCATACCCACAAAGCCGCAGTGTCGATAGACATGTCATATACATACTATCGAGGAAAGTCAGGTGAGTCGGCGCGCGACCGGGGACATCAGGATCGTGAGCACGCCCGCCGCACAAAAGAAGTACTCGTCGGAATCCAACAGCAAATCTACAAGCACATCGCGTCGATCGTCGACTACATCGATGTCATCCGCGAAAAGAAGGCCGAGGCGGAAGAGTCGGAATTCGATCTGTTCGTCAGAGACGACGGCGGGGTCGACTCCCGGATGTCGAACAGGGAAGTCCTCTTGAAATTCGGCCCTTCCGGCCTGGTCGAGAAAGAGGGTTACGAGGCGTATCTCACCGCCCAGATCAGGGCTGCGCTCACAGCTGTTCAGCAGGCGGACAAGGAAGGCGCCGATCAGGTGCGACGCTGGCTGGAAGAGCTGTCGGACGAAGTCAAACGCGGCGCCACGGCGATGCCAGAAGATCCCGAACTGGCCAAGATTCTCAACAAATACCAGACCGCACCGTCGAAGTCGGGCGCCAGTCTGTGGCCCTCCGGTCTGCTGCTGACCGAAATCCGCCTGCTCTCCCCCGACTTCCAGCCGACACTCATGACACCGGAAGAGGCGGCACTCGTCTCGACGCTTCTCATGAAACCCACCGGCGTGGCGGATGTCGCCGCGTTCTTCGAACTCAAGTCACAGGCCGAGAACGCGGCGAAAGCCGCATACCCCGATATTCCCTCGGCCTGGGCAGACGATCATGGCGATGCCTATCGGCACATGTACTGGAACGCCTTGATGACCCAGAAGTACGGGGAAGAATGGACCGCATCGTTCGCCACAGCCCACGAGGGAACGGGTGCGAACACCCCAGCGCGTGAGGCCATGGATCTCTACAACAACGAGCAAGGCCGCAAAATCGCGGTCGATCATCCCGACGCTTCGCCCGAGGAACTGCAACGCCTGGTCCGCCAGCGAATCGATGCCGGGCAGGCGATCGTGATCGACAACCGGCAGCAGATCGAGTGGAG
This sequence comes from Nocardia sp. NPDC004168, assembly GCF_040610355.1. NCBI lineage: Bacteria > Bacillati > Actinomycetota > Actinomycetes > Mycobacteriales > Nocardiaceae > Nocardia > Nocardia sp. NPDC004168. Next base: position 406,021 of record NZ_JBEXME010000006.1, read on the forward strand.
TAATCGTGTTCCGATCGGCGACACGGTCTCGCCCCACTCTTCGGATATTCCTCTTCCAGGAGCGAAATGATGAAAGCCTTGCGCGCTGTTTCGTTGACAACTCTTGGGATCGTCGTCGCGACCATGACGGCGTGTTCTTCATCGCATAGCGGACACGACAACGGAATCGGCGCCACCTGCGCCGGGTCATTCGACATGTTGTCCACGGACGAGCCGTTGGGCGCGAGAGACGCTCTCGACCGTGCGGTTTCCGAAGCTATCGGCAGGCCCGAGAAGGTGAGCGTAGCGGATCTGACGCAGGCGGCGGGCTGGTCGGCTACCTGGGACCGGGTCGTGGTCGCCAAAGCCGGCATCACCCGGGAGCGCATGAATCAAGCCAGCGGCCTCCAGGATTACTGTTGGCCGAACCTCCCGACCGCCGTCGGCAGCGACGGGCCCGCGCGCGTGTTCTACGTCTTCTTCGACGGCGACAGACCACTGCAGTCGATCCGCACGGACACGAGCAAGGAGTACTTCCACCGATATGGCAGTGGCGACGTGCTGCGCCCCGACACCCGCCTCGAGCCGGTGCCACCACGATCACCCGGAAGCGCCGGATATTTGCAACCGGCGTAAGCCGACTCATTCGCTCACGTCCAGCAGGTGTCGAGTGGACCGCGACAAGGAGCGGTGGGGCGGGCGAGGATCGGGGCATGATCGAGATGGCGGCGGTGGCCGGGGTCGCGGTGGCGGCGTTGGGGATGGTGCTCACGCCGGGGCCGAACATGATGTATCTGGTGTCGCGGACGGTGTCGCAGGGGCGACGGGCCGGGTTGGTGTCGTTGGCGGGGGTAGCGGCGGGGTTCGGGGTGTATCTGGCGGCCGCGACGGTGGGGATCACGGCGGTGTTCGCGGTGGTCCCCGGCCTGTACCTGGCGGTGAAGCTGGCCGGAGCCGCGTACTTGGGTTGGCTGGCCTGGCAGGCGCTGCGACCGGGCGGCGTCTCGGTCTTCGCGCCCGCGGCGCTGTCCGCGGACCCCATCCGGCGGTTGTTCACGATGGGGCTGGTCACCAACCTGCTGAATCCGAAGATCGCGATCATGTACATGGCGCTGATCCCGCAGTTCGTCACGCCGGAGCACGGGAAAGTGTGGTTGCAGAGCCTGTGCCTTGGCACGGTGCAGATCGCGGTGGCGCTCACCGTGAACGGCTTGATCGTCCTCGGGGCGGGCGGTCTGGCGACGTTCCTCGCCGCCCGCCCCCTGTGGCTGCGCACCCAGCGATACCTCACCGGCACGATGCTCGGCGCCATCGCCGCCTTGCTCGCCACCGACCGCGCCCGCCCCATCCCGGCCTGAGCCGAACGGCCTCGACTCAGCGCTGATCGGCCGGATTCGCCAACCGGTAGCGCAGTTCCACGAACTGACCGGCCTGCTGCACCGCGGTGAGCCGGATCCGGCTGGAAAGGATGCGCCGCGGCAGCAGCGGGGCCCCCGCGCCCAGCGTCACCGGAGCGACGCTCACCATGACGTCGTCGAGCAGGCCGGCATCGGCGAATTGCCCGGCCAGGTCCCCGCCTCCGACGATCCAGATATTGCGGGCGCCGGCCGCCGCGGCCATCTCCCGGTGCACCGACTCGACCGACCCTGCGACGAACCGCAGATTCGCGTCCGGTATCGCGGGAAGATCCCGGTGGGTGAAGACCCAGCACGGGAGGTCACCGTAGTACTTACTCCAGTTCTCCGGTGGTTCGTTCGCCACGACCCATTCGTAGGTGGTCGCACCCATGCACATGGCGCCTACCTGCGCGAGGAAGCCCGCCATGCCCGCCTGCGCCTCGTCCGCTCCGTCCACCTCGAAAAGCCAGGTGAGCGAGTTCTCCGTGTCGGCGAGATATCCGTCGAGACTGGTTGCCGTGTAGTACTGAGTTGCCATGCCGTGCACGTTGCCAGCGAAACATGACAGTTCACGTCATGGTTCGGGATCAACCGTGACGCAACCGGCGGACCCCTTCGTCGAGCGTTTCGTCGCGCTTGCAGAAGGTGAACCGCACCAGATGACTCCAGGCGGCCGTGTCGTCGGCGAACGCGCTGACCGGCACCGCCGCCACGCCGAGCCGCTTGGGCAACTCACGGCAGAAGGTCAGGCCGTCGGCGGCGCCGAGCGGCGTGATATCGGCGACGACGAAGTAACCGCCCGCGCTCGGGTACACCCGCAGACCGGTATCGGCGAGCGCCGCGGAGAGGCGGAGCCGTTTCTCCGACAACGAGTCCCGCAGCTTGCCGACCCATTCCAACTCGTGGTTGATCGCGTGCGCGACGGCGGGTTGGAACGGCCCGCCCGCCACGAAGGTCAGGAACTGTTTGGCGGCGAGAACCCCATCGATCAGGTCGGCGGGCCCACACGCCCACCCGGTCTTCCACCCGGTGACGCTGAAGGTCTTCGCCGCGCTGGAAACCACGACCGTCCGCTCGGCCATGCCAGGCAAGGTGGCCAGGCTGATGTGCTCGGCGCCGTCGTAGACCAGGTGCTCGTAGACCTCGTCGGTGAGCACCAGAATGTCATGCTCGCAGGCGATCTCGGCGATGGCGAGCAGGTCCGCGCGTCCGAGGACCGTGCCGGTCGGATTATGGGGCGAGTTGACGATGAGCATCCGGGTGGCCGGGGTGATGGCCGCGCGCAGACTGTCCAAGTCCAGGACGAACCGATCTCCGTCGGCCACGAGACGCGCCGTGCGCCGTCGGGCGCCGGCCAGTGCCACGGCCGCGGCGTACGAGTCGTAGTACGGCTCGATCAGCACCACCTCCTCGCCCGGCTCGACCAAGCCGAGCACCGCCGCGCTGATCGCCTCGGTCGCACCCACGGTCACCAGCACTTGCGAATCGGGATCGTAGGAGGTTCCGTAGCGCCGGGCCCGGTCGTCGGCGACGGCTCGGCGCAGCACCGGCATACCGCGTCCCGGCGGGTACTGGTTGAGTCCGTCGGCGATGGCGCGGCGCGCCGCTTCCAGCATGCTCGCGGGCCCGTCGGTGTCCGGGAACCCCTGGCCCAGGTTGACCGCGTCGTGCCGAACGGCGAGTTCGGTCATCTCGGCGAAGATGGTGGACGCGAAAGGGCGCAGACGGGCAACGGTCGGATGTCGCGAGGGCATATCCGGAGACTAGTCCAGCGGTCCACCGCACAACCGGGCTCAACCCAGTCGGACGCCACCCAGCTTGGCCGGATTCGCCACGTCGTAGGCGCCCCAGACCAATCCGTCCCGAACCGTGAAGCCGACGACTCGCGCGGGATAACCGCCCCTGCCCTCGGTCTCCGGACGCGCCGCGACGCTGATACCCAATTGCCCGTTCACCGAGACGAACGCGTACACCTGCGAGGCGTCCTCGAGCCCGTACTTGCGCACCAGGCCCAGATAGAAACGGGCGATGCGATCCGCGCCGTGCAGGACGTTGATCGCGGTGGCGGTGGTGCCGTTGGCATCGCCGATCATCATCGCGTCCGGATGCAGCGCCGCGGCGACGGCGGCCACGTCACCCGTGCTCAGCGCGACGAGGAAACGCTGCACGGCGGCCTCGTGCTCGGCGTCGGGCACCGGTTGCGGCGTCTGCGCCACCGCCTTGCGGGCACGCACCGCCAGCTGCCGCGCCGCGTCGGCGGAGATGCCGAGGATGTCGGCGATCTCGTCGAACGGCACCGACAACCCGTCGTGCAGCACGAAGGCCACCCGCTGCGGCGGCGTCAGGGTGTCCAGCACGATCAGCGCGGCGAACCGGCACTCCTGCTTGCGCACCACGGCTTCCAACGGGTCGGGAGCGCTCGACGGTGTGCGAGCGGTGACCACGGGTTCCGGCAGCCACTGGCCCACATAACTCTCCCGCCGCGCCGCGGCGCTCCGCAGACGATCCAGGCAGATCCGGCTCACCACGGTGGTCAGCCAAGCTCGCAGATCATCGATCTCGGACTGGTGCGCGCCCGCCAAGCGCAACCAGCTCTCCTGCACCGCGTCCTCGGCATCGCCGACGCTGCCCGTCAGTCGATAGGCGACCGAGAGCAGATGCGCTCGATGTGACTCGAACAGGTCGGAAAGCAGCGCGGCAACCATCGACGGGAAGTCTACGGTCCGATTCGCATCATCCCGGCATCGGCGGCCTGCGCCGGACAAACCGGATGATCCACCGGCCGCTTCCGTGACAGCATGGCGCGATGGAACACCGCGTGCTGTCGAACGGAACGATCTGGCTGTCGGCTCCGACGGCGGACGATGTCGACGCCATCACCGAGTGCTGCCAGGACCCGGCCATCGCGGAGTGGGTGACCATCCCGGTGCCGTACGTCCGGGACAGCGCCGTGACCTTCCTCGAGGAGATGGTCGTTCCAGGGTGGGCGGCGCGCAGCCCGACCTGGGCGATCCGGCCACGTGCGGGCGCACCGGTCGTCGGCATGATCGGCTTGGGCGAACAGGACGAGAGCGCGGCCGAGATCGGTTTCTGGCTCGCTCCGGCGCAACGGTCGCGCGGCCTGATGACACAGGCGGTCGAGCTGGTGTGCGAATTCGGGTTCCACGCCGACGGACTGGCGCTGGAGCGGATCTCCTGGCGCGCGTTCGTGGGCAACTACGCCTCGGCGGCGGTGGTCCGGCGCGCCGGGTTCCGGTACGAAGGCATGTCGAGGCTCGGCAGCATCCAACGCGGACGACGCCGCGATCACTGGCTCGCCGCCCGGCTGCGCACCGATCCGCCCGGACCGTCGGACGACTGGCCCGCCGAGTTCATCTCCGCCCGGACGCCGAGCACGCAAGGGCCGGGGGTGCCGTAGCCGAAGCAGGCCCGGCGTTCGGGCCGGCCCAGCTGACTTGCGCGTCGGCGGCTTCCCGGCTCGTGCGCGAGCGGACGAAACTCGCGCTTCGTCCACTCGGGCACGAGCCGCGCCGAAAACGCGCTGGTCAGCGCTCGCGGCGCTGCCGCACCGCGTTCGCGAGGCGGTCCAGCTGCACGGCGGTGGTCTCCCAGTCCAAGCAGGCGTCGGTGATCGACTGGCCGTAGGTGAGCTCATCGGCGTGGCCGAGAGTGAGGTCCTGGCGGCCCGCGATCAGGAAGCTCTCCAGCATCACGCCCACCACGCTCGACTCGCCCGCCGCCAGCCGCCGTGCGATGTCGGTGACCACGTCGGCCTGCTTGTTGTGGTCCTTGTTGCTGTTGCCGTGGCTGGCGTCCACCACGATCCGCTGCGGTAGCGACGCCTTCTCCAGCCGCAGGCACGCCTCGGCGACCGAAGCCGCGTCGTAGTTCGGCCCGGCGCTGCCGCCGCGCAGGATCACATGGCAGTCCGGATTGCCGGTGGTGCGGATGAGCGCGGAGCGGCCGTCGAGGTCGGTACCGGGGAACACATGGCTGGCCGCCGCGGCGCGCACGCCGTCCACCGCCACCTGGACGTCGCCGTCGGTGCCGTTCTTGATGCCGACCGGCATCGACAGCGCGCTGCTGAGCTGGCGGTGCACCTGACTGGCCGCGGTGCGCGCGCCGATCGCGCCGTAGGACACCAGATCCGCGATGTACTGCGGCGTGATCGGGTCCAGGAACTCACAGGCCACCGGAAGACCGAGAGCGGTGATGTCGACCAGCAGCTTGCGGCCGAAGCCCAAACCGGTGTTCACGTCGAACGATCCGTCCAAGTGCGGGTCGTTGATCAGGCCCTTCCAGCCCAAGCTGGTGCGCGGCTTCTCGAAGTAGACCCGCATCACCACGTGCAGTCGATCGTCCAGCTCCGCGGCCTTGGCCGCCAGACGGCGCGCGTAATCCAGTGCGGCGGCGGGGTCGTGCACGGAGCACGGGCCGACGATCACCATCAAGCGATCATCCGCGCTGTTCAGCACGTCGACGGTGGCTTTGCGTCCCGCACGGACGGTGTCGGCGAGGGCATCGGTGATCGGGTGCACCCGACGCACCTCCGCGGGCGAGCGCAGCGGGCTCACGTTGAGGGTGCGTTGATCGTCCAGATCCGAATGCCGTGCGTCGACGTCGGCTGCGGTTGTCATGTCGTGGGTTCCTTTTCTCGGGGCCGACCCACGGATGAGAATCCCGTCGAGCCGGTCCATCGTCCGGCTCAGGGTGGAAGTTCGTCAGCGCACGCGGTTGCCGCAGACCAGCCCACCCAGGGCCGGCTTGCTAAACCAGAAATACACGCGCTGCACGTCAGGCACAGTACCAGCCCACATCCGATCGGTGAACTGTGTTATCTGCCACGGTGTGTTTCGACGGGGAGGCGGACCTACAAGCGCCGTTCGCGGCCCCACGTGACAAGGGGCCCCGAACGGCGCGGGCGATGCCGGACGATCCGGCTCATCCCCACTGCCCGGGCACGTAATCACCGGCCGGGGTGCGGGCGATGACGTTCATCCGGTTCCAGGCGTTGATCATCGCGATGGCGGCGATGAGGGCGGCGATCTGGTCGTCGTCGTAGTGCTTGCGCACCTCCTGCCACACCGCGTCGCTGACCACGCGTCCGTCGCCGATCCGGGTGGCCTCCTCGGTCAGCGCCAGCGCGGCGCGCTCGGCCTCGGTGAAGACGGTGGCCTCGTGCCAGGCGGCGATCAGGTTGAGCCGCACGGAGGTTTCGCCCGCGTGCGCGGCGTCCTTGGTGTGCATGTCGGTGCAGTAACCGCAGCCGTTGATCTGGCTGGCGCGAATCTTCACCAACTCGTAGGTCGCGGCGTCCAGGGTGGAATCGTCGATCACCTTGGAGGCCATGGTGAGCCGCTTGATGAAGCTGGCGCCGACCGGGTTGGCGAAGAGTTCGAAGCGCTGTTCCATGATGTCCGTCCTTTGTCGTTCCCTGTGGGTTCACAAGGAGGACGACGCGGAAAGACGGAGTGTGACAACAGCTTATGAGACGTAGGTCACACCGCGTCCGCGGGAAGAGCTGCGGTCATTTCGTGAAGTCGTAGGTGACCCCGGTCAGTTTCTCGGACAACTCCCACAAGTCGGCGGCGACCTTCTCGTCCCTGGACGCTTTCGACGACCCGGACGGCCCCGGGTACCCGCGCATGCCACCCAGGCCGGTCGGTCCGTAGTAGCCGCCCGGCTGGACGTCGGTGGTCGCGGCGAACAGCGTCGGCAGCGCGCCCATCGCGGCGCTCTGCGCGAGCAACCGGTTGCCGACCCACATCACCCGGTCGAGGAAAGACTCGGTGTGCGACTGCAATTCGGTGGAGGCATAGCCGGGATGCGCGGCGACCGAGAGTTTCGTGGAGCCCGCCGCCGTCAACCTGCGCTGCAGCTCGCGAGCGAACATCAGGTTGGCCAGCTTGGCCTGCCCGTAGGCGGCCCACCGCTGATACTTGCGCCGCTCCCAGTTGAGATCGTCCAAGTCGATCTTGCCGACCTGGTGCGCACCGCTGGAGACGGTGACGATCCGGTCGGAGATCTTGTCCAGCAGCAGGCCGGTGAGCGCGAAGTGACCGAGATGGTTTGTGCCGACCTGTTTCTCGAATCCGTCGGCGGTGCGACCTTCGGGCACAGCCATCACGCCCGCGTTGTTGATGAGCACATCGACCCCGTCGACGCTCTGGGCAAACGCGCGGACCGAATCGAGATCAGCCAGATCGAGTTCGCGAACCTGCGTCCGGTCGCCGAGTCCGGCGGCCACCCGCTCGCCTTTGGCCACGTTCCGGCAGGCGAGCACCACCTCGCCGCCCGCCGCGGCCAGCGCGCGCGCCGTCTCGGCCCCCAGGCCACTGTTGGCCCCTGTCACGATGAACTTCCGGCCGCTCTGGCTGGGGATGTTCGAGGTGTCCCACCTGGTCATGCCGGAAAGTCTAGTGCGCGGCGGCACCCGGCGGCAGGTTCGAACACGCCCGGGCGACCGCATTCACCCGACGCCGGAAGCGTCACGGCGACGGTGCCGCCACCGGCCGGAGTCGGTGATCGGGACGGCACAAACCCACGTGAAGTAGGGTTGCCTAACCTATACAAGGAAACCTTTGCTTGATTTGTGAGGCAGACGTGACTTCCACACCGACCGGGTCCGCGCATCGCGACGGCTACGTACCTTTCCCCGCCGACGCGGCCGCGCAGTACCGAGCCGCGGGCTTCTGGGCCGGGCGCCCGCTCGGCGATCTGCTGCGCGCGAGCGCACACCGGTATCCTCAGCGCCCCGCGCTCCTCGATGCGGAGGGCTCGCACAGTTACGCCGACATCGACGCCGCCGCGGACCGGATGGCCCACGGGCTGCTCGCGCTCGGCATTGCTCCCGGCGACCGCGTGGTCGTCCAGCTACCTAATGTGCCCGAGTTCATGACCGTGTTGTTCGGCCTGCTGCGCGCCGGAATCATCCCCGTCTTGAGCCTGCCCGCGCATCGTCGAGCCGAAATCGAGCATCTGGCGCGGCTTTCCGACGCGGTCGGCTACATCGTCGCCGACCGGGCAGGCGATTTCGACTATCGCGAACTGGCCTCGACCGTGCGGGACGCGGTGCCGTCACTGCGCCACGTCCTGGTGCTCGGCGAGCCGGGGCCGTTCACCGACCTCACCTCGGTACCGCGCGACGGCGGCGAACTGCCCGAGATCGATCCGGGCGATATCGCCCTGATGCTGGTCTCCGGCGGAACCACCGGCCTGCCGAAGCTCATCGCACGCACGCACGACGACTATGTCTACAACGCCACCACGAGCGCCGAGGTGTGCGCGTTGACCGAGCAGGACGTCTATCTCGCGACACTGCCCGCCGCGCACAACTTTCCGCTGGCCTGCCCCGGCATCTTCGGCACCGTCGGGGTGGGCGGCGCGGTCGCCTTCGTCGGCGACCCCAGTCCGGAAAGCGCGTTCGCCGCGATCGAGCGGCACCGGGTCACGGTGACCGCCGTCGTGCCGCCGCTGGCCCAACTCTGGTGCGCGGCCACCGAATGGGAAGAGGCCGACCTGAGTTCGCTGCGCCTGCTCCAGGTGGGGGGCGCACGACTGGCCGAGGTCAACGCCAAAGAAGTGACCCCGGCGCTCGGCGCGACCCTGCAACAGGTGTTCGGCATGGCCGAGGGCCTGATCAACTACACCCGGCTGGACGATCCGGCCGAACTGCTGCACACCACCCAGGGTCGTCCGCTCTCACCCGCCGACGAGATCCGCGTGGTGGACGGCGACGGCAACGATGTGGCGCCCGGCGTGGAGGGCGAGTTGCTGACCAGGGGGCCGTACACGATCCGCGGCTACTACCGAGCGGCCGAGCACAACGCACGCGCGTTCACACCGGACGGCTTCTATCGCAGCGGAGATCTGGTCCGCCGCCTGCCCAGCGGGCATCTGGTGGTGTCCGGCCGGATCAAGGACGTGATCAATCGCGGCGGCGAGAACGTGTCCTGCGACGAACTCGAGGAACATCTGCTCGCCCATCCCGCGGTCCGGCATGCCGCCGCCGTCGGGCTGCCCGACGCGGTGCTGGGCGAAAAGGTCTGCGCCGTCTTGGTCGTGGATGGTGAGATGCCCACGCTGGCCGAGATCAAGTCCTTCCTCACCGCGCGCGGGCTGGCCACCTACAAGCTGCCGGACGTGCTGCGCCGCAGCGACAAACTGCCGATCACCGCGGTCGGCAAGATCGACAAGAAGGCGCTGCGCGCCGAGTCCTAGATCGACGGGCAGCGCACCCACCGGCGCGCTGTCCGTACCGCCTTACGCCTTGACGACGTAAGGCGCGATGCTGCCGAGCTTCTCGCAGGTCTCCTCGAACTCACGGTCCGGCCGGGACTGACCGACGATGCCCGCGCCCGCGCGCAACCAGGCTCCCTCCGCGTTCTGGTACACCGCGCGCAGCACCAGGGTCGCCTCCAGCGCACCGGTCGGCGCAACGGTCACCACCGCGCCGGAGTACAGCCCGCGCGGGTCGTGATCGAGCCGGAACACCGAGTCGACGCCCTCCCGCTTGGGGATTCCCGAGGCGGTCACCGACGGGAACAGCACCTCGAGCGCGTCCCAGCTGGACCGGTGCGCGGCCAGCCGCCCGCGCACTGTGGACGCCAGATGCTGCACGCTGCCACGCTCACGCACGGCCATGAAGTCCGACACCGCGGGGGTGCCGGGATCGGCGACCGCCGTGATCTCCGCGAACGAGGTCTGCACCGAAATGGCGTGTTCCACGATCTCTTTCGGATCGGTGACGAGTTCGGCCCTGGCGGCGAGATCGGCCGCGGCGCCGCGGCCGAACGCGCGGGTGCCCGCCAGCGGCTCGGTCGTCACCACCCGATCGTCGTCCACCGACGCGACCAGTTCCGGACTGAAGCCCGCCGCTTCCAGGCCGCCGAGCCGCAGCAGGAACGACCGTGCCGGAGTGTTGTGCGCGCGCCCGAGCCGATAGGTCGCCGGAACATCCACGGCGAACGGCAGATCGACTTTCCTGGACAGGATGACCTTCTGATAACGCCCGGCCCGGATCTCGCCGACCGCCTCGGCCACCCGGTCCCGGTAGCCGGTGGGGTCGATGCGGATGTCGGCCGGATGCGCCTGCGGCAGTTCGGTGTTCTGCGACCGCGCGATCAGCTCGTGAATGTCCGCGATCTCCGACGGCGTCGCACCCGATACCCGGACGCCGAATTCGCCCACCCTGACCTCGATGCGGGGAACCATCAGGTGCGCCAATGCGGTGCGCGGGTCGAGGTGCTCCGTGGCGTCGAGCGCCCACGCGCAGAACTCGAATCCGATCCAGCCGTAGGCATTCCGCCCGTCGAGGGGCAGCGCGCCGAGCGCGCGATCGATCACCGCCGCCGGATTGCCTTCCCACCGGCTGGTCGTGGCCGCCCCTTGCCAGGTGACGCGCAACTCTCGCACATCCAGTTCGACACTGCCGAGCGGATCGGCGGCGAACACCCATTCCCCCGGACGCTCGTACATCACGTACTCGCCGAACCGATCCGCCCCCGCCAGCCGGGACATCGCTGCCGCCGGATCGGTCACATACTCAACCCGCAGGCGTTCCGTGGTCGACAACGATCCTCCAAAGGTAACCCTGGCCTAACTTGTAGAGGTAAGGTTAGCATTACCTCTTCATCGTGCCGGTGTGCTCGCGGCCACAACGCGGCCGCCGAGAAATCGCTTCGAGCTGGATGGTTCGCGCCTGTCGAGTCTTTCGTCCGGGCTTGCGCCGTTCACGTCGTCGGCGCCTGCACACGAACTCGCTGCGCCGACTGCCTGCGCGGAACAGACCCGCCGAGATTGAATAGTGGGAAGCGCCACCTGCGGAGGGAAGAACATCGATGATCGATCACCGCGGCGATTCACCCGCGACAGTCCGGCCCGGGACCACACCGCGATCGGTGGTGGCCCTGATCGACGCCGCCTCCGGGGTGGAACGCGAACTAGTCGGCAAGTGGCTCGCGGACGGCGGGATCAGCGCCGAGTTCGGTACCGACGCCCCGGTCACCCAGCTGGACCTGGACGCGGGCGCCGTCGCCGCACGGCTGGTCGGCAGGCGCGACGATCCGCTGGTGGTGCCGATCCGCGTGTTGTGGCTGCCGCAGGAACGTGACGGCGTACGCCGCGTCACCTTCGGCGATCTCGCCCTGCTGACCAACCCGCGCAAGCCCAATCGGCTGGCACAGCGCAAGCTGGTGTCCAAGTCACCGGACCGGCACGTCGTGCTGACCGGCGCGCCGGCCCGGCTCAGCGAGTTGCGCGTGAACAATCCGGAGGCTTCGGCGCTCTACGACAAGGGCACCGCCGAACCGTTCGCCCGCGCGATCGTGCGTGCGGCGGTGGTGGCGCTGGAACGCGCCGAGCGCACCATCATCGGCGACCGGTACAAGGTGCCCAAGCTGGTCGCGGAGGAGATCCTCGACTCACCCGACTTCCTGCGCAGGCTGGAAGTCATCGCCGACCAGATCGGGGCGAGCCCGCACGAGGTGTACCGGCGCGCGGAGAAAGCGCTCAACGAACTCGTCGCCGCCCAGAGCAGGCTGGTTTCCGACCTGTTCACCCAGGCCATGCGCCCGGTGCACGCTTCGACCTGGAATGTGGACTTCGACGAGTCCGGCCTGACCGGCTTGCGCGACCTGAACCGCCGCTTTCCGCTGGTGTTCCTGCCTTCGCACCGCTCGTACGTCGACGCGTTCGTACTGGGAGACGTGCTGGCCCGCAACGACTTCCCACCGAACCACGTGATCGGCGGCGCGAACCTCAGCTTCTGGCCGATGGGCCCGATCGCCCGGCGCACCGGAACGGTGTTCATCCGGCGCAGTTTCGGCGACGACGAGGTCTACAAGGCCGTCGTCGAGGAGTACTTCGCCTACCTGCTGGCCAAGCGCTTCAACCTGGAGTGGTACTTCGAGGGCGGCCGCACCCGCACCGGCAAGCTGCGGCCCCCGCGCTACGGCTTGCTGAACTACCTCGCCGCGGCGGTCCGTTCCAACCGCATCGACGACGTCATGCTGGTTCCGGTCTCGATCACCTACGAGCGGCTCAACGAGCTCGGCGCCATCGCCACCGAGCAGGAGGGCGGCAAGAAGAAACCGGAGGGCCTGACCTGGCTGGCGCGCTACATCCGCAGCCAGCAGCACTCCGCCGGGCACGTGTACGTCCGCTTCGGGGAGCCGCTGTCGGCCCGCGATCGTCTTGCCGCACATGGCGACCCGCTCACCGCGCCGCCGCTGACCATCCCCCTGCACCATACCGAGCCGATTCCGGCGCCGCGCACGGAAGCCGGGGTCGTCGACAGCGAGCCGCCGGAAATCGCCGAACTGGAACGAAAGGCCGTGCAGCGGTTGGCATTCGAAGTCGCGGTCGGCATCAACGCGGTCACCCCGATCACCGTCAGCGCGCTGGTCACCCTGGCTCTGCTTGGCGTGGACGGGCGCGCCCTCACCCTCGGCGAGGTGCGCACGGTGCTCAACCCGGTGCTCGGCTATATCGACAAGCGTGAGCTGCCGGGCGGCGAACTCGACGCGCTGCGCGACGCACAGGGCCTGGCCGTCGTGCTGGAACAGCTTTCGCTGGCCAAGGTGGTCACGGTGTATCGCGGCGGGGTCGAGCCGGTGTACTCGATCGAGCCCGGCGCGCATCTCGAGGCCGCCTTCTACCGCAACAGCGCCGTGCACTGGTTCGTCAACCGCGCCATCCTCGAGCTGTCCATCCTGGCCGGGGTCGACAACGGTGACGCCGACGCCCTGAAGACAGGGTGGGACGAGGCATTCCGGCTGCGCGACCTCTTGAAGTTCGAGTTCTTCTTCCCCGATCGCGGCGAGTTCGCCGATCAGATGGTCGCGGAAATGCTGCTGGTCGATCCGGACTGGTACAGCCATACCCGCAGCGACACCCTCAGCTCGGACATCCTGGCGAAGCTCACCGCCTCCGGGTTCACCATGGCCCACCGCGTGCTGCGCTCGTTCGTCGACGCGCAGTTGGTGGTGGCCGAACGGCTGGCCGCCCGGGATGCGGGCGACGAGATCGACCGCAAGGAGTTCATCACCGAATGCGTGGCGGTCGGCAAGCAGATGATGCTGCAGCAGCGGTTGCACAGCCCGGAGTCGGTCTCGACCGAGCTGTTCACCAGCGCGCTGAAGCTCGCCGACAACTACGGCCTGCTGGAGACGGTCTCCGACGACGAGCCGGAGGAGCGCCGCGCCGAGTTGGTCGGGCGAAGGAACGAATTCGCCGAGCGCCTGCGCACCATCGGCGCCCGCATCGCGCAGGCCGCCACGCTGGATCCATCCAATCGGGAGGCGCGGTGACCGACGCGCGCGCCGACCTCGACGCCGCGCTCGCCGCCATCCGCTCCGGTCCGCAAGGCAGCGCGGTCGCCGCGATCTTCGATTTCGGCGGTACGGTCATCGACGCCCCGAAATCCCGCCGGCTGCGCCGCAAGCCCGCCGATGTGCTGCTCGGCGGCATCCGCGATCACATGACCGACGGCGAATACAGCCGGTTCCTGCGCGAGTTGTCCGAGGCGCTGGCCGGACGCTCCGAACAGGAGCTGGACGAGGTGGGCAGACGCCTGTTCCAGCGCACCGTCTACGGGTACCTGTATCCCGAAGCTTGGGAACTGATCCGCACCCACCGAGCAGCCGGGCACACCATCGTGCTGGTCAGCTCACTGACCCGATTCCAGGTGGCGCCGGCGGCGGCACAATTGGGCATCGAGCACGTGCTGTACACGCCGATGGCCACCAGCGGCGGTGTGCTCACCGGCTATCCCGATGGGAAGACGCTGTGGCACAACGGCAAAGCCGAGGCTGTGGCTACCTTCGCCGCCGCGCACCGAGTGGATCTCGAGCACAGCTACGCCTACGCCGACTCGATCGCCGACCTGCCCACGCTGTCGCTGGTAGGGCATCCGGTGGCGGTGAACGCCGACGACGCGCTCAGCGGCGCCGCCGACCGGCAACACTGGGCCACGTTGACGTTCCGGCCGCGCCGCGCGCCGCGTGCGAGCGATTACGTACGCACCGCCGCGGGATTCGCCGGGCTGCTCGGGGGCGCGCTGTTCGGCGTCGCGTCGAAAGCGCCCACCCAGGACCGGCAGCGGATGGCCGACGCGCTGATGGCGCACGCGGCGCGCAACACGCTGCGCATCGCGGGCGTGCGCGTGCGGGTCACCGGCCGCGAGCACGCGAGATCGCCGCGGCCCGCGGTCTTCCTGTTCAACCATCAGAGCCAGTTCGACATCATCATCGTGCCCGAAGTGCTCGGCGGCGGCGTGACCGCGATCGGCAAGAAGGAACTGACCAAGAATCCGGTCTTCGGGCCGCTCATGCGCTTCGTCGGCGTGACGTTCATCGACCGGGCGAATACCGCTCAGGCCAAGGCGGCGCTGCGGCCGGTGGTGGAGACCCTGCGCGGTGGCTTGTCGGTCGCGGTGGCTCCGGAAGGCACCCGTTCCTACACCCCCGAAGTCGGGCCGTTCAAGAAGGGCGCATTCCACATCGCCATGCAGGCGGGCGTGCCGGTGATCCCGGTCGTCATCCGGAACGCGGGCGAGATCTGCTGGCGCAACGCGATGGTCGCCCGGCCGGGAACAGTCGACGTGGCGATACTCGACCCCATCGACGTCAGCGCATGGGAGCCGGGTGATTTGGACGACAACGTGGCCCGGGTCCGCCAGCTGTTCGTAGACACGCTACTGAATTGGCCGCACTGATCGGCACGGCGTCGCGCCACGACGGCCGCCGGTCGTGTTGTCGCCCCGCTTCGGCCGCGATGCTGTCCCTAGCTGCGGACCGACGTGCTGTGAGCGGCGCGGGTGATCGGTGCGACGCAGCCTGCGGCGGCTATCACGCCGGACATCGACCTGGTCTGTGCGTCTCCCCTCGCCCGTGCGGTCGGTGCTCGTGACTGGGCTGGAGGCGATGCACAGCCGCTCGGTCAGCCGTTGACCGCCTGAGCCGCCGACGAACCGGACCGGTTGGCCGTAACTCAGACCGCGCGGCCGAACAGCAGCTTCCACGGCATGAGCGCCGACTCGAGCTGCACCTTCAGGCTCATCTTGGACGCGCCGAGCGTCCGCTCCTCGAATCGGATGGGGACCTCGGCGATCGCGATCCCCTTCTTGATGGTCCGGTAGTTCATCTCGACCTGGAACGAATACCCGTTGCTGCGGATGGAGGCCACGTCGATGGCGCGCAGGGTGTCGGCCTTCCACGCCTTGAAGCCCGCGGTGGCGTCCTTGACGCCCAAGCGCAGGATGAGGTTCACGTAGAAATTGGCCCAGGCCGAGAGCGCCTTGCGGTACCACTTCCATTCCGCGGCGGTCGAGCCGCCGGGAACGTAACGCGAACCCAGCACGACGCCGGCGTCCGTGCCGGAGAGCTTCTCCAGCATGGCCGGGATGACTTCGGCGGGGTGCGACAGGTCGGCGTCCATCTGGATCACGACGTCCGCGCCCTCGTCCAGCGCCCGAGTGATGCCCGCGACGTATGCCCGGCCGAGTCCGTCCTTCTCGGTACGGTGCAGCACACCGACCACGTTCGGCAGTTCGGCGGCGAGCTTGTCGGCCACCTCGCCGGTGCCGTCCGGCGAGCTGTCGTCCACCACGAGTACGTGCAGGTCGGGCACCGGCAGCGCGGTCAGCCGCTCCACCGCAACCGGCAGATTTTCCCGCTCGTTGTAGGTCGGCACAACAACGGTAACCCTCAAGGGTCGCCCTCCCTGCTGATCCTGGTTTCCGCTCGCAGCCCACGCCAGGACCTCCGAGCATTCGTCGAGTTCTGGAGAACCGTACTCGATACACCTGATCGCGACCTGAGCGGCCGCACCCGGTGTGACGCGGTCCGAGCCCTCGACCTGCGGCCCAAGATCAACTTCACCGCCCGGGGGAACACCCTGGGCGCGTCACTCCCCGTCCCGCCAGGCCCGATCCCGGGCATCTTCCCGCTCGTTGCGCGCGTGCGCGATCTCCAGCGCGCGCTCGGCCGTCGCTTTGTCCGGGTACGGCCCCATCCGGTCGCGGAACCAGCACTGCCGCCCTTGCTCGGCCCGATTGTGCTTCAAGCAGTAATACCAGCGCTCAGCCATACCTCCAGCATCCCACCGAACACCACCGCTCAATCGCTTTTCCGTTCGCCATCCGTTGCCCGGACTCGGCAATTCACGGCCAGAGGCTTCGGTAATGGATGAGCGCGTGGCACAGGACGACCACACCGAAGATCGCGAAGAGTACGCGCACCGAAGCAGGTCCGTACGAGCTGATAATGCGAACGATTTTCCGATACATCCGCCGCGCGCCGGTCGTACGCCGCATCGCCAGGCCGAGTATCACCAGCGGCGGCAGCAATGCCAACGCGCAATACGCGACCACGATCAGCGGCCACAACGTCGGGAGCGGATTCCGTGCGGAGATCATCGCGAGTCCGGCCAGATAGGGAACCGCGGTCGGCGCCTGTGCGATGCCGATCGCCACGCCGAGGCCGGCGAGCACCCACGGTTGCCGTCGTAGCGCGCTCGCCCGTTCCGGGGTCGCCGTACCGGCCATTCGAATACACGCGAGAGCGATCAGCACCACCCCCGCGAGGAGTTCTCCCCAATACCGCACCGTCGGCGTGATCTCGAAGTCGAACAGATCGGTCAGAAAACCGATCCCCAGGATCGTGCAGATGCCGAAGGCGGTGGTGACGGCGAAGACGCCCGCCAGCAAGCTCAAACCGCTCACCAGCGGCGAGCGACGGCTCAATCTGCTGTCGTAGACCACCGCCGCGGTGACGCCGATCAGTAGCAGGTCGAGCGAGTCGAGGAAGGCGAACCCAGCGAGCGCGAGGAGAAGGATCCACATGGCCGCGCCAGCCTACCCGCGCCCTACAACCAACCGCGTAGTCCCGAACCCCGATGCGCGACCGCTCGATTCGCCAGATCTAATCGAGCGGTCAGCGAGCAGAGAGCAACGCCACACCGGACGACGATCAGCCGTCCGCCCGCGCGGACGAAGGAAACCACCAAGCGAGAAAGTCGGGCGACGCAGACCCGTAGAACAGGAATTGAGCACATAACGAAACGAGCCCGGCTCACGCTCTCCGTGAACAGGGCTCGCCAACAAGTGAAGGTGGCCAGGGCCGGGATCGAACCGGCGACCTTCCGCTTTTCAGTCAGGTGCAAAATCGCAGGTCAGAGGGGTGAAATCCTGCACCGTGCGTTCC